>CAZLGM010000006.1:11814-39719 GCA_964558875.1 uncultured Desulfocapsaceae bacterium | reverse complement strand
TAATCACCAACAGCGCAGGGAAATTTCTGTTTTCCTCTTTCGACAGATAACTGATCTATCCGTCGTATCAACCCGATTCAGCACTCCTGATTCGCTGTAACCAAGCTGTTCGGTTTCAATATAACAGATATCGGATGAAACGAAAATATTTTATCTGTTGTCTGCCTAGAAATAGCATTTTTTCAAGGCAGCAAACAACAAGAAATACCTGAGTATCTCTAAAGTTCAGCTTATGAGGAAGAGTCTTCTTGAAACAGGTCTTTATCGATGCGGCTATTCAGTGAACTGATCCGTTTCTCTGTCTCAAGCCTGTATCGATCGTATTCCTTTTGCAGTCGGACATATTGGGAAGCGATGTCAAGACAGGCCATAACAGCGGCTTTGCCTACAGGCAGCCTGTTTTCACCACCCTGAAGCAGATCTTCCTCCACATGTTGAAGAAAGGCAAGAATGTCCCCCATCTCATCATCGGAAATCCTGGTGTATACCTTGTACTTACTCCCAAGAAATGTAAATTGAATCAAACGTTCCACGAGACGATCTTATTTGTAAATAATCCGTAAAGTTCAGCCTAACTCCAGGCACAACTACACCCAGAGCTCCAAAGACGGTCACTCTTCTACAGTTTTATTTGGTTCCTGGGCTTTTGCAGTTCGAAAGAGACTCACCTGTTTTTCCCGATTCTCCCATTCCCCCTCTCGCAAACCTTCCACCTGAGAATCATCACCCATCAGTTCCGATTCCCACTCTTCTACCATCGTCACCAGCTTGGTCAGTCTGTCGCCGGCTTCAGACTGCTGTCTCTCGGCTGCGGATAATTCCTGACGCAAACGATCGATGACCTCCCTTTTTTCAGAAATTTCCTGTTGAAGACGTCTGTTCTTCTCCTTCAATGCCGAATATCCTGTGACCAGTTTGGAAACAAATCCTTCAAGCCGTTCAAGTTCGCTCATATGAGCCATTTGGGTTCCTCATGATGTCTGTTACTTAATAGTGGGCAGAAATCTACCCAGGCTCCCTGATAAACTCAACATATTCGTGGAGCGGAATCAGGGAGGCAGTCTGTTGCGTCCAGATCAGAATATAACCTGGAAATCCTCCCGGGCAGAGTTCCACTGAGCCTGGCCCTAACATCCTCTGGTAAAACTCCAGCTCACCGGTTTGCCATCCTGGTACGGCATATAGCCATGAAAAATATGGGGATCAGAGTCAAATACCAGGTGGAGAAAGTACTTATCTCCCTCCCACATCGGCAAGGTATGCAGCTCATCAATCCGTTTCCAGCAGAGAGTCCCTTCATCATTGGTATCCGGGACTTCTCCAGCGAAAGAGTTTATCCGATAGACAAAAACAAACCAGTCTTCACCGTTTTTACCGAACCCTTTCCAGTTAATGGTCCCCCTTAACTGGGTATCATGACAGGTGAGACCGGTTTCTTCCCATATTTCCCTTAGCAGACAGCCTTGAATGGTTTCATTGGGCTTCATCTTACCACCCAGACCGTTGAATTTGCCAAAATGAACATCTTCTTGCCTCTTATTCCTATGTACCAGAAGGGTTTTTTCACCATCAGCCGAGACGATATAGCCCAATGTTGCCAATATCGGTGTATACATCCACACTCTCCTTGTAATTAATACACTGTCGATTATTATGTGAATAATGCTTCTTCTAACAGATTGTACACTGATACCCTTTTTATAATACAGTAAATTTGAAGGAAGGAAACGGCTTTGTCTTTTTTTTATCCAAACTCTTTGAAAAAAAAACAGTTAGTTTCTCTTGTCCTAATTTCACTTGGTCTTAGCCTGTTTTTCTGGTCTGCTGCGCAGGCTGATCCGGCCACCAAACCCTTTCCTCTCTATCCCGTCATTCAAAAGAATGTAAAATTCTGGGAGAAGATCTATTCCGTCTACTCGACTTCCGAAGCAGTGGTCCACGATCAGTATGACCTGGCAAAGATATATGAGGTTGTGGCGATTAACGACTTCCGCCTGTACGGTATGACCGGAAAAAACGGTAAAACCATAAAAAAGGTAAAACGGAAATACCGGGCAATTCTCAACAGACTGGCCAAAGGCGCCAAACCCCGTACAAAAACAGAACGAAGGGTTGCCTCAATGGTCAAGAATCATTCCAGCAGGCAGCTCCGCAGGGCCGCAGGCAACATCCGGGTCCAGATTGGCCAGAAAGAGCGCTTTAAGGATGGTGTCATTCGCTCAAAGCGGATTATTCATACAATAAAAAAGATATTTACAGCACAGGGGCTGCCTGCGGATCTGGCTTACCTTCCCCATGTCGAGTCCTCTTTCAACCTCAATGCCTACTCTAAACACGGCGCTGCAGGCATCTGGCAATTCACCCGTTCAACCGGAAAGAATTACCTTCGGATCGATATGGTGATTGATGAACGACTGGACCCGGTGAAATCCAGCCGGGCAGCCGCACTTTTTCTGAAAAAGAACTATAACGACTTAAAACAATGGCCCCTGGCCATTACTGCCTATAATTACGGTCCGTCCGGCATGCGGAGAGCTGTAGCCAAACACGGCAGTTACCAAAAAATATTTAGCAAATACAACCAGGGTCTGTTCAAATTCGCTTCCCGCAATTTTTACTCAGAGTTCCTAGCTGCTGTACAGGTGGCAAAACGACTGGAGAAAAACAAGGCACTCCAACAGAAAAAAAGAGTCAGGACCAGAACCGTTGTACTTCGAGGCTTTGTCAACGCTGCTGAGTTATGTCGTTATCTGAATATCTCTTTGTTCACCCTGAAACAATACAACCCTTCGCTGCTCCACTCAGTGATGACAGAACAAAAATATATCCCGAAACATTTCAGACTTGTGCTGCCGGCGACAAAGGTCTCGAAAGAACGACTCGGCTCCATTCCCCCTCGTCTGTTTAAGCATTCGCAGAAGCGAAGTCGATTTTATCTGGTGAAAAAGGGGGATACATTAAGCGGTATCGCTCTTCGTCATAAGGTTTCACTCAAAAGGCTGCTTGCCATCAATAATCTCAAGAAAAGCTCTATTATCCGTCCGGGAAAGAAACTGCGAATACCTGTGTTACCACCTGGTATGACCTCCAGCCAATCCACTCCCATACTCCTGGCAACAACAACCAAAAAGAAGCAGACCAGAGTTGGTCGGGCTAAAATATCGACAGGAGACAACCGGCAACAACCGGTATTGCGAACAACCAAGAAAAAATTGCCATCCCGGCACAATTAGTGCCTGTCTGAAAATGGGCCATTTTCTTGTTATTATCCCTCATGCACATGACTGATTCATGATCTCTGAAAAAAGCGGTAAAAAACAGCAGAGTCCAGGCAGACTAACCCAATGGGCGGAAAATCCCCCAGCGGATCTCAATCCTTTTCAGTCTGCCGTCCATACAGTCGTACGTGTCTTTCTCATTTTCCTGCAGGAATTCAAACGGAATAATTTATCGCTTCGATCAGGCGCGCTGACCTATACCATTCTTCTCTCTCTGGTTCCGATGCTGGCAATGAGCACTGCTGTTGTCAAAGGATTAGGCGGCAGCAACCAGCTGCGTGAGGTCGTTTACTCCTATATCGAAACCCTTGACCACAGCCAGGAACCCCAGCAGAAGAGTCAAACCGACGGCCAGACGCCATCAGCCGATTCCCAGGAAACAAAATCACCATCAAACTTGACGGAACATATCTACTCGGCCGCTGATAAGATCTTCGCCTACGTTGAACGAACCAACTTCGCCACCCTTGGTACAATCGGCGTTGTAGGTATATTTATCAGTGTGATCCTTATGCTCAGCACTATAGAAATGGCCATGAACTCTATCTGGCATGTGTCGAGCGGGCGTTCTGTTTTGCGTAAAATAACCGACTACCTGACCCTGATTGTTCTCTTTCCTCTTTCGATCAACATCGGATTTGCGGCAAGCGCCATTCTTAAGAATCCGATCCTGTTTGCCAAGATCAATCAGCTTGTACCGATACTCTGGATTCAAGCTTTTTTTCTGAAGCTGGTACCGGTATTTTTTATTACACTCACCCTGTTTGTGACCTACCTCTTCTTCCCGAATACCAAAGTAAAAAAAGGACCAGCTTTTATCGGTGCACTGATCGCCGGTTTTCTCTGGATCAACTCCCAGAATATCTACTTTCATCTGCAAATCGGAGTAGCCAACTACAACGCTATCTACGGCTCATTTGCCACACTACCGCTGCTGCTTATCTGGCTTTATGTCGGCTGGCTTTTTATTCTCGCCGGGGCATTGATCGCCTATGCTGTTCAACACAGAGACAGCTATCAGCTCATTTCCAAACCGTCAACACCGGCACTGCTGCTTGGGTGCGCGTTCGATGCCATGTCTGTTATTTTTTCCTGTTTCGGCAACCGGCAGCCTTTGAGCGTTCATGAGCTCAGCGATGAATTGAAACAATATGACCCTGCAATAACAGGTGAGGCAGTCTCATTATTAGCCACAGCCAATCTCATCAGGCTCAGCGGAGAAGATCAACATGTTCTGCCTGCCGCACCTGCCGAAAGAACAAGCCACACAGATATTATCAAAGCCATTCTCGGCACATCGACTTTGGACACTCCAGGCAGTGTCGAATCCAACAGGATCATCAGTTCAACCCACAATGGTGATTATAAAAACATCAATGAAACCTGACACCTTTGATCAGAACGCGGCACTAATTTCCACCGTTTTCCAAGTTACAGACTTCCGGTAAAATGACATAAAAGGTTGATCCCTTTTCTTTAGATGACTCGACCCGTATGGTGCCGCCATGGGCTTTGACAATTTCGTGGCAAAAAATTAATCCAAGACCAGTCCCTTTTTCTCCTGAAGTACCACGGGAGGTTGTTCGGATACTCTCTTTAAAAAGATCGGGAATAATCTCCTCTTCCATACCAATTCCTTTATCCTTAACAGCCAGGGCATTATCCCCACATTCTCCCGGAATAAAAACAGACACTTGCCCTTCCTGGTAGCTGAACTTGATGGCATTGGAAATCAGATTATTGAGGATAGTGAAAAAAAGATACTTATCGGCAAAAATCGCCTTTTCTGGTGGTACGCGGTTCTCAAGGGTGATGTTTTTTTCTTCTGCAGTATGGGCATATTTCTTAAAAACTTCCTCAACCATTCTGGAACTGTCGAAAAATCGTGGTTCAGGTGCCATCTTTCCAACTTCCAGCCTGTTCATATCAAGAAGGTTATCGATCAGCGACATCATCCGTCGGCTGTTATTGATGATATCTTCCATGAATTTTTTATGGACAGGTTTGCTGAACGATTCCTTTTCAAGAATTCTCTGCAGCATACCGAGAATGGCGACAAAGGGGGATTTCAGATCATGGGCGACCATGGCCACATATCTGTTTTTCATGTCTTTGGCTGCTTCCGCCTGGGTTTTAGCCTCCTGGAGAAATTGCTGAATCGTTTTCTGATCGGTAATATCAACTGCAATTTCCAGCCGGACGTATCTTTCGTCAGTCCAGAGTATTGCCTGGTCTCTGGCCGCATACCATCTTTTGTTATACGGGTTGATATATTCCCAGCAGTAGGTTTTTTCAGGATGCCCCTGACTGTTTAACAATTGATTATTCGAACAGAACGAACAAACACCCTTATGCTGGGCATGGATATACTGCCAGCACTTCTGGCCGGTGGGGTCGAAGCCGAGCAGATCTTTCAACCCCTGATTCACATAGAGCAGTTCATACGTCTCAAAATCAGAGACGTAAATGATACCGTCCAGGCTGTCTAAGATGGTTGAAACAACTTCGTATGAGACCTTCTGATCCATTCCCTCCTCATCTTATGTCCCGCAAGTGTTTTGTGTTCATTGTAGCATGAAATAAACGACTTTATAAAAGAAACTGCCCTACCTCCAGTTTTTGTCGCCATCATTGGTGACAATCATAGGGTATGAATCGATCCAATTTGATAAATTGCCGATGGATGATATATAAATATTGCTTTTCAAAACGATTATTTTTTCTTATATAGTGTGTCACAATACCACTTCGTCGTACTTGATCAAACCAAATAATCGGCTATATATTGGAATATCCATTTTTATAATTTGTTTCGGGAGAGAAAAAAATGATAACGCTTAGAGAATCCATCGCCATATTCATGAAGGGCATATGCAGGAATTGGCTGTCCTGCATTGGTGCGACCATTACGACCATTACATTTCCTCTGCTGCTGGTCGGCACCCTGCTCGATGCCATGGGAGCCTTTCAAAACCAGATGATCGGTGCCATTCTCTATATGGTCATAACTCCACTTTTTCTTACCGGTCATGCCATCTTCTTTTTCGGGTTTTTCTTTTTAAAAAGCGATCCTGATAAAAAATCAGTTTTCAGTTTTGCCTATTTCACTGACCATTTTAAAAATATTTCAGAAAAAACCTCCTTTCGGAAGGTCATTTTATTTTCAACCCTGCTTGCAGTCGGCAATTTCTTCATTGTGTTAATGGTTGCCTTTACCGGTCATCACTACAGTGAAACACCTGAATTCTGTGGGACGCTCTGCCATCAGACCATGACGCCCGAGTATGTTTCCTATCAAAATTCCCCGCATTCACGGGTAGCCTGCGTCGACTGTCATGTGGGTCCTGGGCTGAAATGGTTTGTGCTCTCAAAGGTCAACGGCGCCAGACAGCTGGTCGGCATGGTAACCGGCAACTATGATAAACCGATCAAGGTCCCTATTCATGGACTGCGTCCGGCCCAGGAGACCTGTGAAGAGTGTCACCGGCCTCAACTCTTTGTTGGTGAGAAGCTGATGGTCAAAGACATGTATCAGGAAGATGAGACCAACTCTTTACTCCAGACAGTCCTGCTCTTAAAGGTCGGTTCCGGTGGCTATCGAGGAGTAAAAGCATCTGGTATTCACTGGCATGTTTCAAAAGGAAATACTATTTCGTATACCTATCTGGACCATGACCGTCAGAAAATTTCTGAAGTGAAAATGACCCGGGAAGACGGCACGGAAGTTATTTATAAGAACAGTGACCTGGAAGAGGAAGCGGCCGAGTCCAGCCCAGATAGAGGTTCAAAAACAATGGATTGTGTCGACTGCCATACCCGTCCCACCCATATGTATGAATCCGCCTCAGTCGCCCTTAACAAACGTATAACCAACGAACAAATCTCAAAAGAGATTCCCTTTATTAAGCAGCAGGCGATGGCGGCTATCCAGGAAGAATACGCTTCCCATGAGGAGGCCAAAGAGAACATCGCGGCTAAATTAAACGACTGGTATCAGAAAAATCATCCGGATTATCTGAAGGAAAACAAAGAAACATTTGACAAGGCTGTCGCTTCCATCCAGGAAGCGTATACCGACAACGTTTTTCCTTCGATGAAGATCGGCTGGGACACTTATATTCGCAATATCGGTCATCTGGACGACGGCGGCTGTTTCCGCTGCCATAATGACTCCTTTGAATCAGCCGAAGGTGATTCCATTTCACAGGATTGCGAAACCTGTCATATCATTATGGCGGAAGAAGAGGAAGAGCCTGAGATTATCAAAGCGTTGAGGGGAGAAGAGTAGGAAATCCTTCTTTATAACGACGATACAAAAAAAGGCTGAAGTGCCACTTGGCACTTCAGCCTTTTTATATTTAAATTACAGGTTGTTCCCGGTTCTTCTACATCCGTTTGAGCTTTTTGCTCCGCAGGAATGTATCAACCGAGGTCAATGTCCCTTTCATATAGAAAACGTTGGGTTTAGTATCATCTTCCGGCCTGAGCACCCAGACAGCCTCCTCAATCTGGTGGACAAGCTGATAAACTATATCCTTGGGATCGGAAAGATTACCAAAAGTTCTCGCTCCAGTCGGACAAAAACTGGCACATGCAGTTGACTCTTTGCCCTTACTCAACCTGGATTCCCAACAGAAATCACATTTATCGATAGCCCTTTTTTCCGAATTGAAATAGCGGGCATCGTACGGACAGGCCAGCATACAGCTCTTGCAGCCGATACATTTCTTGTCCTCCATTAAAATGATTCCTGTTTTCATATCCTTATACGTGGCCCTTGTCGGACAGGCTCTGGTGCAGGGGGCGTCATTGCACTGATTACAAAGAACAGGGATAAACTCGGCCGGCTTGTCGATTGCCTTTTTATATCGCTTTGTCAGAATTCGGGTACGATAGCCGTAACCCGGAACATTATTGGTCTTTACGCAGGCCTCCATACACTTCTCACAGTCGATACATAAGGCCTGGCGGATCATCATAGAATAATGCTTATCAATATCATATTCCTCAACACAGCCGTAGGTGGCGGCTTTGGCCTCTGTCGGAATCGAACGAACCGACAGCAGTTTTCCTCCCAGGTAGACTCCGGTAATGGCAAGACCCATTTTGAGGAACTTGCGTCTCTCTTTTGACGTAACGGAACTGGTTCCTTCATTCTCCAGTTTATCAAAATCAATTTTTCCCAATTGTTTCATGGAACTACTCCTTTCTATCATAAGCCGTCTAGACTCGATAAAGATGTTTTGAACTCAGCCATTCAATCCATCTTGAATCACTTTTCTTAGAAGCAAACAATTACCATATCCTGTGATGTCGTCTGGTTGCCTCTTCTTCAGTCTCGCCTTCCTTCTTGAAGTGGATCGCGCCACAACCGGGACAGATATAACCGCCAGGAGGAACAATCTCATGCTTTTCGAGCTGATGGCCATTCAACATCTTTTCACCAACAAAATAGGCAAAAACGATGAACGCCAGACCGAAACAGGTAGCCATGATCTCATGGAATGTCGGCATATAGGGCAAGACCCCGACAGCATCTTCAACTCCGAGGGACTGATATACAGGAATCAACTGACCTGCCAGGACGATATCGTATCGCATAAAAAAGATGCCGACAATCATCAGCCCGGTGGCCCACAACATCATACTCCAATTATTGCCCCTTGATTTGATCAGCAGATACAGTGGAAGGATGAGCCCAAGGAATACCTCAAATAACCAGAAGTTAACGGAGTAGCTGCCAGTTAAAAACGGCATAAGCGCATCCGATTTTGCATGGGAGATTGTTCCAGTAACAATTTTCCAGATGGTGAAAAAGATGATGGTTGAAATGAGGGCAATGCATATCTGGGTTACAGCCTTTAAGGCCCTTTCCATACGGTAATTCATGATCTCCGGATTAATCTTCCAGGCAACGGTGGTACAAAAGATTATTGCTGCACATCCGGACATAGCTGCTGAAAAGATAAAATAGATCGGCATATATGGGCCGTACCAGTAAGCCCGTCCATGCAGCATACCGAAAACCGCTCCCAGGTTACTGTGAGCCGCCACACCGGCAACAACCCCCAAAAAGCCAAGTAATCTCGACATGGAGTGATTCTGGTTCAGCAGAAATCCGTACTCTGCCATCATGAAAACCAGGTAGGCTCCATACAACGTTCCCATCCACCACATATTGGAGCGGAAATTCGGTGAAATGACATTGTAAATTGCCATGCGAAAGGGGTTCTCAATATCGAAGAAGATGATACAGAAACCGCCCAGAATAAAAATGATCGACATGAATACAGCCCTTTTGGCAATGGGCATCAAAGCCTCTATCCCAAAAACATGTCCGATCGACGAAATAATACAGAGCCCGGTTGAGGTAACAACACAAAACACATAGGCTGCAATGAGTAGCCCCCAAGACACTTCCCGAGTCACACCATACACATGATGATAGCCGGAAACCATGGCATGTAAGCCGAACCCTAAACCGGCTATAGTCAACAGGCCGAACACACCCATCATCAGTTTGTACTGCGGACTTGCCGCTTTTAAGGCTCCAATGCCATGGAAGCCCCATTTCTTTGCAATATCAGATTTTGTCACTGCCATTTTTCTATCCTCTATAGACTGACAACCAGGGTTGAACAATCAACGGTCAACCCGGTTAACTTAATTATATCTATTCTCCAAACGGTGATAAGGGATTTGTCAGTGTCCCTTTGGTTCCTCTTTCACCGACTTGCCTTTCTTCTGAGCCATGATCTTGTTATAATCCTTAACGCCGATATGGCAGACTGTACAACGCGTATTGTCGGCAAATGCCCGTTTATTATTGTGGCAGATACCACAATACTTAACATCGGCTCCCTCGCAATAGATATTGTCCATGGTGAATTCCTTAGTCAGTTCTTCAACACCACCCTTCATGCTGAAAACTTCCTTATGGCATTCTTCACATTGGATCTCTTCACGATTCACATGGACCTTATGGTCAAAAATGACTGCCAGAACCGGCTTGGTAAAATAGATCGGTTCTTCGGGCGCAAAATGGCAGGACTCACATTGAGTGTAAATATCAAAAGCTGTATCTCCATCATGGCAGGAACCGCAGTATTTGCCTTCCTTAAACGCTGCCATGGTAAACTCTCCAGAGGCCTCAGCGGCACCGGTTTCCTCTTCGAATAACTCGTCATGGCAGCTATCACACTCCATACCACTGTCGAGATGCATGTCATGATCAAATATCGCTTTAACCGGTTCTTCATAGGTGATTACCCCACCGTGATCCGCCTCCTCTTCCTCTTCCTCTTCTTCCAGTTCCTGGTCTGCTGCCTGCTCAGATGTGGTCTGTTCAACCTTTTCATCTTCTTTAGCCATATCGGCTACACCACTTCTGGACATTGCCAATACTGAGGCTACAAGAAGGCAACTGAACACCACAAAGGCGAGCAATACGCTTCTTTTCATCTTAATCCTCCTAGTGTAAGTATTTAAAAAACTACTAAAGTTATATCGTGCAGCATTTTGTTTTATCCCTGTTCAACAAGTGAACTTCGGGAATGGTAAACGTAAACCACAGGTATTCCGGCGTAATATTGTGTCTAGCGGGTTACCACGATCTGTAGTCCTCACGTTTTTGAAAGAATAACTGAAATCCTCTCCGCATAGCTGATAATGGACTGAATCATCTTCTTTTCTTCTTTCTTTTCCTGTTGTCGATCATAGGTATCATCGAGCAACTGAGCATAATTGATGATGCCGTTAAGCAGGTTTGTAATTGCATTAATCACACCGGCGAAGCGGTCGTTCGCCTCCGGATCGCTGTCCGACTGTTTACCAGAGCCGGTTGTACGACCTGTTTCAATAATGGTGTTCATGGCTGTTCTCAGCTCTGTTATTTCAACAGAACCGCTGTCCACAGGACCAATTCCTCTTTTAACGACTGAGGGATTCTTCACCTGCTCTGTAAGAGATGACAGGGGACGGATTGTTTTTCTATAGAGCAGAAGAAGTGTGAACGTAATCATCGACAGCACGACTCCGAGAATACCGATAACAATTGCCTGAAAATGAACCACCTTAGCCTTCATCTGGCTGACAATGACTCGGTCAAAACGAAGAAGGTATTCTCCAATTCCCCGCATCTGTGCTTGCAGCTCCAGGCTGGCTGCTGTCTTATCAACCCGATTAACCAGATCTTTTGCCAGAATAACGATCTCAGTAAGATCAATCCGGTTGACCATATCAAGTTTATATTGGGTGGGAATCAGACTGTTTTCCTGCAAATCGACTAACGCTGAGTTGAGAGTACGTATATCATCGGCAATCTGACTCACCTTCTCAAAGTCCTTTTCAATCAAAGAACTGATCATCTGTTCCCGGGTGGCATTTAATTCGAAAATGGCCTGTTCACTCTGTTTAATGATCTGTCGATACTGAGAATTCAGCATGTATTGGCCAAAACTGAAAACGAGAACTACCATCAGCATGAGTGCGATTCCCAAAAAAGCGAAATAACAGATTTTGCGAAGTGAATACATGGAATCAGCCGGTTTGTTTTGCGTAATCACAATTTTCAAAAGCCGGACAGGTTGCGCAGTCACTACTGGCATGACTGTCATCGGATAGCGTCTGTTTTGTCAACGAGCATTCGTATATGATTTCGAACTCCTCGTGATCCAGCGTTTCAATCTGTAGCAGAATGTCAGCAACCGTTTTGAGAAAAAGATGTTCTCTTTCCAGAATATCTTTTGCTTCCAGATAGCAGGTCTCAAGTAATTCTTTGACTTCACTGTCGATCTGTCTGGCTGTATTATCTCCCATGGCAAGACGATGGGTCTGATCCTGGAGAAATGTGCTGCCATCCACCACAAATGCCTGAGGGCCAAGATTCTCGCTCATACCCCATTTGCAGATCATGCTGGTAGCAATATCCGTTGCCTGATAAATATCATCCTGACTCCCTGTGGTCCGGTGTCCAAAGATCAACTCTTCGGCTGCCCGTCCCCCAAGAAGTGTAGTGATACGGTTTTTCAGATATTCAAAGGAATAGGCATGGCGATCATGGAGAGGCAACTGCTGTGTCTGGCCAAGGGCTCTACCCCTGGGGATTATGGTGATCTTATGCAGTGGATCGGTCTCTTTAAGTGACTTGCCGATGACCGCGTGGCCGGCCTCATGGTAGGCAAGAATTTCCCGATCCTCTTCTGTCATGATCATACCTTTGCGTTCAACACCCATAAGGATTCGGTCGCGTGCCTTTTCAAAATCAGCTGTCTCTACGGTCTCTTTCGATTTTCTTGCCGCCATCAGAGCTGCTTCATTGGTAAGATTGGCCAGATCAGCACCGGTAAAACCAGGTGTCATCTGGGCTATAAGAGCTAAATTAACATCTTCAGCTATCCTGATTTTCTTGCAGTGAATTTCCAGAATCTTTTTCCTTCCCTTCACATCGGGTGGCAAAATATTGATCTGACGATCAAAACGACCAGGACGTTTCAAGGCCGCATCGAGAATATCCGGTCGATTAGTGGCCCCTAGAACGATAATCGAGTCCGAAGAAGTAAATCCATCCAACTCGACAAGCAGAGCATTAAGCGTCTGCCCGCGTTCGTCCTGCCCACCCGCAATAGATGAACCGGTCCGCTTTGCCCCCATCGCATCAATTTCATCGATAAAAATAATGCATGGTGCATTTTCCTTGGCCCGATTAAAGATATCTCTAACCCTCGAAGCTCCAACACCAACGAACATCTCAACAAAATCAGAACCTGAGAAACTGTAAAACGGTACACCAGCCTCACCGGCTATGGCCCTGGCTGCCAGGGTTTTTCCTGTACCCGGCGGCCCCTGAAGGAGGATTCCTTTCGGCATTGTTGCGCCAACCTGGCTGAAATGCCGGGCATTTTTTAAAAAGCCTACGATCTCTCGTAATTCCTCTTCCGCTTCAGGAATACCTGCAACATCGTCGAAGGTTACCCGATTGGCCGCCGTCATCGGGTCAATGAGTTTGTCTGAACCAAACTCATTCTTTTTTTTCTTTTTTTCAACATTGAGTGAAAATATAGTCAGGAGGATGCCTGACATGAGAACAACAACTCCTATCCCAACCGAAACCAAGGTGGAGTAGTCCTTTTTCAAGGTAATTTTAATGTTCTTTCCATCAAGACGGGAAATCAGTTCCTGCGAATTGGGAACAATTGCTGTGTAACAAAACTCTGAAGAATCGGTGACCGTTGCTTTGTTGCCCGTGAATTCAAGCGAGCTGACGTTACCTTTTTTTATATCGTGGAATAATTCTGTAAAATTGCGGCTTGGCAATTTGCTTTCTAAAGAATAAAAAAAATAGATAATCCCACACGTTATCAGTATGAGAAAGTAAATAAATAGATTTCGAACGAGAAGGGTCATTGTGTCTACCTCACCGGAGATTGTTCTTTTTATTTAGTTGACAGCAGGTTAGTGAACTCATGTCATCCAAAATAATCCCCTTCCCGGTTAGTCATCAACTTTTTTGAGCTCTTTACCTAAAACTTCAAAAAAAATCCTGAGAGAGAAACTCTCAGGATACAAACAACTCTGACAGTGGGAAAATGGCATGCACCTTTTCCCCACTGTTTGTTTTTATTTTAACCGGTGATTGCTTTCACCAGATTCTGAACCAGCGCTACCGGTCCACCTTCAGTAAACAGGGCGCTCGCCAGACAGACAACAGACCAGAGACCGATTGCTCCGGCAAGAGTCGCCGTTGTTACTACACCAACTTTATACAGTTCACCCGAAGCATGGGTTGATTCTGCTGCTTCATCTGTCCCGATTGCTTGCTTTGCAATTGTAGCATCTTCCATTTTCTATCTCCCAAAATTATTATTTATTTTGTTACTTATCCAAATATTTACCCTATAACAGCCCTGAACCAGTTGGCGACCATGGCAATCGGTCCTCCGCTGGCGACAACTCCACTCACCAGACAGACAACTGCCCAGCCACCGATGAAAGCGGCAACAGTGCCAATACCAATAATTGAAAGCTTTGATACTTCTCCGCTTAACTCAGGACTTGATTCAAGACCTTTACTTACTGTTTTTTGATTTGTCGTTTCTTTCATCTCCCATCTCCTCATTCATTATGTTGGCTTCTCAGCTGTCTTTTTTTCTTTTCCCTCTTCTTAGCAAATGGTATGCCAAAAATTTTCCATACCTCTGCCATTTAATGATCAAACCGCTGTACTTAATCATTCCTAGGGCAAATAGATTGTTTATTCAGTTTTTGATTTCTTTAAATTTCGAAGTTGGAGTACAAAACGGATTCTCAATTGGGAACTCAAGTGTGTCGCGGACATGTTCTTAATTTTATTCTATAAAATCAAGACGTTAGCACGAATGCAACCGAGATGTCGCTGGATTGGATACCAGGGCAAGATTAAGAAGATATGGGAAGAGTGGAAATAATATGATGGTATATCAGTAGGTTACCGGGCAATATTTAGAACAGAGACACAGAACGTGGCTCTGTCTGCCACAGAAAACCGTTGCACGCGACAAAAACGCAACATAAAAGCAACATGCACGCAACAGTTACGCCACACTCACCGTTTACCTTGCAACAGCTTTTCAACATCTTCCTCCATACCCAGCCGCTTGATTTTCCGGTAAAGGGTAGAACGGTCTATTGATAGTAGCCGGGCCGCTTTGGCCTTGTTCCCACGTGCCTGTTTCAAAGCCTGAAGGATCTCCTCGTCCTCATCAAGATAGCTATCAAAAAGAGGTCCTTTTACGCTTTCCTGTGTTTCTTTTTCATTGCCGAGTGGTTTTTCAGGGTGTTCTTCTGCAGTGAAATCCTGTATCTCAGAAGGAAAGTGTTTCAGAAAAAGAGTGGGGCCCTCGCATAAAACAACGGCTCTTTCCATGACATGTTTCAGCTCTCTGATATTTCCGGGCCATGAATACCTTTTCATTGCATCCAGGGCCTGATCAGAAATAGTATTAATGTTTTTAGATAATTTTTCTCGAAGCAGAGTTAAAAAGTGGTGAGACAACAGCTGAATAGCACCTTTCCTGTCTCGGAGTGGAGGAAGTGGGATTTCAACCACTTTTAATCGATAATACAGGTCCTCTCTGAAGCGCCCCTGTCGTACAGTTTCTCTTAAATCAACATTGGTGGCGGCAATAACACGGATATCAACTGAAACAGGAGTATCTTGACCTACAGGAGTAAACGTTTTTTCCTGTAAAAAGCGAAGCAGCCGAAGCTGCATTCGAGCAGAGATATCTCCAATTTCATCAAGAAATAATGTTCCCTCATGGGCCTGAAGAATTCTCCCAGGCCTGTCACGGTCGGCTCCGGTAAATGCACCTTTGCGATGTCCAAACAATTCACTCTCGAGTAATTCCTCGGGCATAGCGGCACAATCCACTTTTACCAGGGGCATTTCTGACCTTGTGCTTTCCGCGTGCAGTGCTTCCGCGGTTAATTCTTTACCAGTGCCTGATTCCCCGGTAATTAAGACGGCGGTATCGACTTTCCCGACATTTTCGATCAATCGATAAATCCCCTGCATAACGGGACTTGCCCCAATCAGTCCGTGAAACCTGGTACGTTTGCCATGAACAGGTAATTTTGGCTGAGAAATATCTCTGGCCACAATAACAGCACCGGAAAATTCACCCTTTTCATCTTTCAATGGAGATGCGTTGAGGCTGATTATATGTGTATCACCACTATCATTCTTATATTCAACCTGATGCTCTCGTACTACTTCACCACTACAGAGAACCGTATCAGCATCTCCAAAGCAGGCCAGTCCAAGTTCTCCGGGAATATTTTTTATGTTGAGTGGTTCATTGCCTTCAAGCCAGTTAAACCACTGTTTGGCTGTATCGTTGAGTTGAACAATGTTTTTATTGTAATCCACCGTAATGATGGCATCACCTACAGAAGAAAAAATAACTTCCAAATAACGTTGATATCTCTCGTTTTCCTTTTGTAGCAGCTTTTTTTCCTTTTGCAGATTCCAATGTTTAATTGCCTGGGAAACAAAACGAAGCAGGGTTTCTTTATTAACCGGCTTCGGTACATAGTCAAAAGCGCCATGACGCACAGCTTCAGCAGCTGTTTCAAGATTGGGATAGCCGGTAATCATCACAACCGGGCACTCAACTCCTGCTTCTCTCAACTGTTTAAGTAGATCTGTTCCTTTTGCACCTTCTAAAACGATATCACTGATGATCAACTGGAAATCGTGGCGGTTGATGGCATCTATGGCCTCTGCTACAGTGGAGGCAGTCACTACCGGTCCATAACCTGCTCTGGTCAGGAACATCTTAAAGGTGAGACGAATCGACTCCTCATCGTCAACGATGAGAATTTCTGTATTGTCTTCTGTGGTCATTCTCTTTTGGTTACTCTTCAGCCCCAGGAATCTCAATGATCATTTCAGTGTATTGGTTAAGAATGGAATTCACACGAATTGTTCCTCCATGATCCTGAATAATACCATAACTGATACTGAGCCCTAAACCGGTTCCCTTTCCAGATGGTTTAGTTGAAAAAAATGGATCAAATAATCTCTCAAGAATACCTTGCGGAATGCCGGTACCATGGTCTTTAACAACCATGGAGACCCAACGTTTTTTTTCACGTTCAAGCTCATGACAGGAAAAATGGATCTTCTTGTCCTTGTGAGGTTCCGGAAAACGCTCATTTAAGGCATATTTTGCATTTGAGAGAAAATTAAGAAAAACCTGCTGTAACTGACGGAAGTTCCCACTTACCCTGCAATCACTGGCGTGACATTCTCTTTCAATGATAATTGCTTCTTTTTTCAGCTGATGCTGGACAAGGTCAAGTGATTCGTTTACGACATTTCTTAAATCAATAACTTCTGTCTCGTTTTCACTCTCCCTGGCAAATGAGAGCAATTTTCGTATGATGTTGGCCACCCGCTCGCCTTCCCCGACTATTCTTATAAGCAACTCCTTTTGAGACTCGTCCAATTTGCCGTCGTCAAGAAGAAGCTGGGCAAAGTTAATGATACCGTTTATCGGATTATTTACCTCGTGGGCGACACCAGCTGCCAATTCCCCCAGAGAGGCAAGCTGTGCCGTTCTTATGGTATCGACTTTACGTTTTTCCTCAAGCGTCAATTCCCGGGCAACGAGAAGTATTTTATGAACCCGGCCACCCTGTTCTCTGACTGGTGAAATGGTCAGCAGGTATTCACCCCCTAAACCAGGTAACTTTGTTTCCTCTACCTTGGGTTGACAAGTGAGCAGAAATTCTTCCAACGGGCATTTGATATGGGGCCATTTGCCACCATGAATAATCTCGCATATTCCCTTTCCAATAACATCGTCCTTGGCTTTTTTTGAGGCATTGATTGCTGCAAGGTTGGCATTCAGGATCATCCCTTGTGGTGTGGTAATCAGAACCGGATCCTGAATGGCCTGAAAAAGTTCATCTCCGCCGCCCTGGACAAACGTTTCGATCTTATTATCTAACAGTTTTTGTCTAGCCATTTCGGATATTGCTTAAATTTACTAGAGAAATCCATCAATTATACGACTATGAGTACTTGCCCACGCTCCTTTCCTATTTGGGAATATAACGGAAAAACGCGGTAAAGGAAAAAAAAATATCCGGCAGGAAGTTTTCTTCCTGCCGGATATTTCAATGAGATCCGTTTTTTCAGGTTCAATGATAGTTCTACTAAACAGTAATAATAACCGTCACTGTATGATCTAATGGTGTTCCTTTTGATCAAACAGCTTGCCAAACATCCTCTCTCCAATAAGAAAGCCAAGCACAACGATCCCGATACCGCCAATAATAACGCCAAACTCAAACACGGACGGGATATAAGTCAAATATGTCGGTGATTGGTCCCAACCGTAATTCTGAGGAACAATCTGGCCGACAACCACCAAGTCATACCTGGCAACAAATTGACCGATCAGGATCAGCAGTCCGGCCAAGGCCAAAGTTGGAATATTTTTCAACCGGCTGAAAAGAACAAGAACCAATGGAATCAGCAGCCCGACAACAATCTCCAGCAACCAGAAATTGACAGCCAAAGGACCATTGATCAATGAGCCGGCTGCAAGGCGTCCAAGTTCAGCACCACCGACAAAAAACGAGATCAATCGCCAGAATGTGGCAACGGTGTACAGGACCAGAACCAATGTCATCACTTTTCCACCACTTATAACGGCATTTTTCACCGCTTCACTCATTTCTCGGCCGCGAATTTTGTAAGCCATATGATTGAACAGCACCATGGCGGCAGCTCCACATAGAAAAGCTGATGTAAGAAAATAAATCGGCAGCTGGGCTCCATACCAGTAAGGTCTGGACGGCAGGGTTGCAAAAACACCGCCAAGGCAACTGTTAGCAGCAACTTCAGCAACCGCTCCGAATACACCGAGTGCCAGGGCCATACCGGCAACACCGGTAACGATGGAAAAGAACTCCAACACCATACAACCGACAGCAAGACCGTAAAGAGTTCCCATCCACCAGATATTGGATGTCGGATTTGGTGACAGAATATTATATAGAATCATTCGATGAGGACTGGCAATCTCAACACCGATAGTGGCAAAACCGGCGAGAATTGTAATGATCGAAAGGAAGACCATGCGGTTGGAGACAATGGCCATCCTGTTGCCGCCGAACAGGTGGCTGATTGCCGCATAAATGCAAAGTCCGGTTGAGGTGATCGCCCAGAACGCATAAGTCGAAATAAGGATGCCCCAGGGCATTTCCCTGGTATTATTATAAATAGCATGGTGACCGAAAATAAAGGAAAGAACCCCGCAACCGGTACCGATTACAGCAATCAATAAAAAGATTATCATCGTCCTGTTCATACCGGATGTTGCTAATCGTGAATCCGCCGTGTGGTCGAAAACGGATGTAAGTGATTTGGCAGTCATTTCTGTTCTCCTGATTTATTCCTTGATACGTGATTGAGACCGCGAGATTGCTATTTGTGTCCTGATCCGTGTCGTTGTTTACCGCCTTTTTTAAGCAACCTGTTATAGCCTTTGACACCAATATGACAGACATTGCATCTCGAAGTTGACGGAAAAGCTGTTTCACCGTCGTGGCAGACACCACAGTACTTTACCTCTCTGGCATCACAGTAAATGGACTCCATAGTAAAGTCAGCATTAGCCTCTGTATCAGTCAATTTCATTTTAAAGAACTCTTTATGACAATCTTCACAATCGATTCCCTGGTCGGTATGGGTCAGGTGATCGAAAATAACCGCCATGACCGGTTTGGTGAAAACAATCGTTTCTTTGGGAGCCTCATGACAGCCGCCACAATTGGTGTAGGCGTGAAATGCCGTCTCACCATCGTGGCATTTTCCACAGTATTTACCCTCTTTCAGTGACTGCATGGTGAAATCCCCATTGGCTTCGGCTGCGCCAGCTTCCATCTCAAACAGCTCGTCATGGCACGATTCGCATTCCATCTTCAAATCAACGGTGTGAGTAGGATGATCAAAATAGGTGGCCTCATTTTTACCGGCCAGATGAATGCGCTCTTTCGGCCCGAATGCTTCCTCATCCCATTCTTCTTCACTTTCCTGTTCACTGGTTGGTGTTTCATTAGCCGCTACTAGAACAAGGGGTGTGGCAGCAAACAGAAAAAGAATGAGGAAGAGTGGCCATGGCCAGATATATGTGGTTTTCTTTTGAGTACTTTTCATGGCTTCCTCGTTATCATTGACATGAGTGATAGTGGATTAGAAGTTGATATAGAAGACGTTGGGCAAGGCTCCGGTCTCAGGCCGCAGTACCCAGATTTTTTTATCAGGTGTATGCAGGTAGTCGTACACCTCACTCTTCTTATCAAGCAGATCGCCAAAAATCCTGACCTGGGCAGGACAGGCATCTGCGCAGGCCGTCGTCTTCAGGCCTTTTGACAGTCTGGTGTCCCAGCAGAAGTTGCATTTGTCAATGGAGCGCTTCTCTTCGGAGAAGTATCGAGCATTGTATGGACAGGCTGCCATACAGGTTTTGCACCCTATACATTTTTTGTCATCCATCATGACAATGCCTGTTTTGGTGTCCTTATACGTCGCCTTAGTCGGACAGACACGCACGCAGGGAGGACGGTTGCACTGATTGCAGAGAACCGGTCTGAACACCCGTTCGGTGAAACCTTCCTGGGAAATGGTCAGCTTTTCATTGATCGCTGTTCGATAGGCATCATGATACTTTGGCACATGGTTTGTTTCATTACAGGCGACGATACATTTCTCACAATCGATACATCGATCCTGGCGCATAACCATGCAGTAATGAACCTCAAATGGGTATTGTCCATCCTCAGGGACAACGCCGGCGGTTAATCCGCGGGCACTTTTAATCGTCGTCAGAGAAAGAACCGACCCGCTCAGAAAAACACCTGTCACCGTCAGCCCAAGTTTGAGGAATTTACGACGTTCAAGGGAGGCGAGTTTGCCTACACCTTCATCGCCCAGTTTTTCCAAGTCTTTAACTTTCATCTCAGACCTCCATGAATCTGCAGGATAACTTAATGGAACAGAATTCCAGTTTGCCGGCTGTACCGAGCTATTTATAACTCCTTTAAGATGTCTCTTGCCCAGTTACGGGCTCAAGCAAAAGTAACTTGTACATCCTGTATCTTATTTTCAGGCCGTATTGTGCCGATAATGTGGATGAAAAATCCTTAAGTTAGCGCTGCTAATCCTGTGGTTTTCCACCCTCATTATCGACGCAATCTGACCTAAATCTGAGCACAAAATTGTCCAACTTGTTTTTTCTTGAGCCTGACTCCCTCGGAGCAGTCCTGATAACTGCTTCAGAAACAACGAGCTCTTCTGTTGTCGTTTCCAAAACATCATTTTGGACATTGGCACATTACACCCGTGGGGTTTTGTGTCAAGGTTTTTCAATAAGTATTTAAGCAAATTCTTAATTTTTAGCGAAAAAAACAGCTAAAAACCTGGAAATACACACAATGTGGTAGTCATTCATACTGTCCATGCCAATATTGACATGTTATTTTCTGATTATATTTTATCTTGTATGAACATCAAAGGAAATCCTGCACAATTCTTTTCTGATTAGCAATGATTCTCCGCTTAGACTGGATAAGAGGTGCTTTTCGGTTTGTCAGACGTATTTCATGGATCATATATGTCAACCAAACCGTTCCTGTAAACCTGGAAATGCCAAGTTAATACTGAGTTGAATTACCCAATAACAAATGATCCTTGACCGAGGCTGGACTGACAAATCGACAACTCCTTGTGTCAGGCTGAGCATTGTGGGGAGTCAGGATTTTTAAAACGATCCATATAGGAAACAATTAATGGAAAACAAAACAAGAATACTGTTTGGAGAAGAAACAGCATTTATTGGAGAGGGGCTGAGTGAGTGTCCGACCTGTTCCACACCAAAGGGCAAACTCCATGAGCCTGGCTGCAGTCTTGAAGAGTGTCCCTGCTGCCATGAACTGCTAATCGGCTGCGATTGCAACTGTCTGTCTCATCTTGATGCAACAATAATTATCCAGGCGCTGTATCGAAAATTTATTGATCTGCAAAGCGCCGTACAGGCTGCTGATGTCAACTCCGGGCAGTCTCAAGGCAAGGTTTCATATCTGACTCACGCCGCCATGCAGTATCTTTTCGAGCACATTGACCAGAAAAGCAGAGATCAGCTCAGCCAGACCTTGCTCAATACTTTTCCAACACTTGTTCCAACGTTCTACGATGAAAATGGAACCGGCTATTACACATCTGAACAACTGGCAAAAGTGTTTGGTGTTGCTGTCGAAGAGATTCACACCAGGATTGATGCACTCACCGCAGCCGGCTTTGTCATTAAGCAGCACGATCCATCTGGATTGAAGAAAAACAACTGATAAACCAAGTGAAAAGCCGATAACGACTTCAGGGTTGTCTTAAGCTTTCATAGGCGGTACCATTCTGGCTAACAGAAGAATGGTGAGGATCAGAAGTATGGAAACAAAACCAAGAACCGGATACACATCGGCAACTCCCCCGCTGTTTTTCACCATCTCAACCATCTTAACGGCCAGAGCGCCAACACCGAAGGTAACAACAAACTTCATGCCATAGGCAGAGCTATGCAATGACGGGGGGGTCAGACGGGCAACTAACGTGTTTTCGATGGGCTGCATTCCGAGTAGAAAAAAGGAGTGAAATGTAGCAATGAGAATAAGAGGGATATCGGTCAGAAAACTGATGGCAAAGGCCGCCGGAATGGTGAGGACATGAAAGACAAAATAACCCCAGCGAAGATCATATTTCTCACCTGTTCTGCCGCCAACATATTGCCCGATCATTCCCACGAGATAGAGCCCCGAGACAAGGACAGTGGCTACAACGTTTGCACTTGTGCCCTCCACTACATTTGATATCCACTGGTAAAAACCGCCACCCTGCAATTCGAAAAGCGCTGGAAGAGTAACCGTGGTACCTCGATACACAACACCACCCAGCATCATAGCCACCAGCAGAACACCGAAGCGAGGCCATGAGGCCGCATCATGTTTTTTCTTCTTCCCCGAAGTTACTCCATCGTTTACGGGAGAACGCAACAAAAAGTAAACACCGGCAAGATTCATTAAACCGACAACATAGTAGACCACAGCCGGCCCATAGAGATAGTTGACAAGACCTGCCAACAGTGGTCCTGCTGCAAGCCCCAGGTTGCCGAACATGCCGTTATAGGCCATTCCCACACTTGTCCGGGTCACGGCCTTGGCGATCCAGCCAAGCCCTGCCGGATGATAGATGCCGGAAAAAAGGCCGATACCGGCCAGCGCCCAGGTCAAATATGTTGGTTTGTCAATTGACAAACCAGCCAATAGGGCGCAGATTCCGGCGCCGATATGAAAAAGACAGAGAAGCTTTCGGCCACCCAGTCGGTCGGCTAGCATCCCCCATGGCAGCGAAGTGACACCAAAAAGCAGATACATCATGAATGAGAGAGCCAGCACGTCGGTCATCTCCATCTGCAGCCTGCCCGACAGCGGCAGGAGAATAGCCGGAAAGACCAGCATATTGAAATGACTCAGGAAATGACCGTAACAGGTCACCTTGAGAATACTTTTGTCATGGACAGTCATATTAAATAGAGTCTTTGCTCACACTTCTGAATTCGAGTACGTCTGATACTACCAAAGTTAAAAACTTTTAAGCAATCCGATGTTAATAAACTCTACCGAATGGTTCAAGCAGTTCAAACTACTGCTTGGGCAAGTTGATTTAAGCGCAGACATAGCCGCACTGCAATGAGCATTACATCAGTGAAGTTAATGCAGCAGATGTGGTTGTTTGAACGGCCGGATACCGTACAACTGCGAGATTTAGTGACTTACTCCCCAACTTCTGTCATAGAAAACAAGACACCGGGGCATGTGTTACAGTGCCTGCTTGAAATCACCTCCAAGTCACTTATCAGGCTCTGCGTGGTTAGATGTTACTCAATATTATCCTTCAGATAAGCATAATCAGAGATCCTGGTCCATTCTCGCATGGTTTTCATATAGTTCTGCTGCGAATTCAGGATTTCTTTGAATAGTTCGTTTTTGGCCGCCATAGCTTCAAGTAGTTTGTTATTCTCCTGCTTGAGTCGATCCATGACATCCTTTGGAAAGGTCCGAATCTTCACATTGGGGTAATCTTTTTGAATTGATGCCCAGTTTTCGGCGCTTCTATGAGTGATATGGGCATACATATCAAAAGCGGCCAGCTCCATTGCATTTTCCAGGATAGCCTTGAGATGATCGGGCAGTTGATCAAACTTCTTTTTGTTGACCAGAAACTGCATCTCAGAAGCTGGCTCGTGCCAGCCGGTGTAATAATAGGGTGCTACCTTGTGAAAACCCATCTTCAGATCAAGAGATGGTCCAACCCATTCAAGGGCGTCAATTGTGCCACGATCCAGCGCTGTGTAAAGTTCACCGGCCGGGATATTTGTTACAACAGTCCCAAGCTTGGCGATCACCTCTCCGGCAAAACCGGGAATCCGCATCTTCAGGCCTTGCAAGTCATCAATTGTTTTTATCTCCTTTTTAAACCAGCCACCCATCTGGTTGCCTGTATTACCACCCGGGTAGGCATACACTCCGTGATAATCATACACTTTCTTCATCAGTTCCAGGCCGCCGCCATAATAGAACCAGGCATATTGTTCTGGAGCGATCATACCAAATGGCATACTGGTAAAGAACATGGTGTTCACATCCTTACCTTTCCAATAATAGGAAGCCGAGCTACCCATCTCATATTGGCCGGCCTTAACCATATCGAGGATACCCAAGGGTGCTTTATGCTTGTTTTTTGAATCGATACGGATTTCGAATTGGCCTCCGGACATCCGTTTCACATCTTTGGCCATTTTAATGACCGCATCACCAAGTATGGGAAAGTTGGTAGGCCAGGTCATGGCAAGCCGCCACTTGTACTTCTTATGGGTTTTATCCTGGGCTACAACCTCTCCCCCGACCAAAAAGGACAAGCACACGATACAAACGATTATCAGAATAGATGTACGTTTTATCTTCATATCTACACCTCTTTAAAAAAGAAAAATACTCCTGTTTCCGAATACGTGTTAAAGATGTTTTTCAAATGGAGTTTGCAAACGGTTGTTTAGTTTGGAAAGCCATAGAAACCCGGGAAAACAACGAGAAGCGCCAGGACAATTACCTGAAGGAAAATAAACGGAATGACGCCATAATAAATATCCGTGGTCTTCACTCCCGGTGGCGCCACACCTTTGAGGTAAAACAGGCTGAAGCCGAATGGCGGTGTGAGAAAAGATGTCTGCAGGTTCATGGCAACCAGGATAGCGTACCAGATCGGATTGATCCCGAGGTTGGCTGCAATGGGAGCAAGAATAGGAACAATGATATATGAGATTTCAACAAAGTCGATGAAAAAGCCAAGGACAAGAATGACCGCCATGGAGAGAATGAGAAAACCCCATTTCTGACCCGGCAGGGCCATCATGAAATCCTCGACCAGATAGTCACCGCCGGTGTATGTAAACACCATTGAAAAGGCGGTTGCTCCAATAAGAATGGCAAAAACCATAGAACTGATTTTCACCGTTTCAAGGGCGCTCTCTTTCAGCATCTTAAACGAGAGCTGCTTGTACATGGCAGCCAGTAAAATTGCACCGATACCGCCGACAGAAGACGACTCGGTCGGTGTCGCTACACCGGTGAGGATAGAGCCCAACACCAGGACAATTAGGGTGAGAGGCGGTACTATGGCAATCAGGGCCTTTTTAATCTGCTCTTTTTTATTGCCGACCAGTTCTTCTACCTGCACAGGTGGTGCCAGGTCCTTTTTCAAGTAGGTAATGATCAGAATATAGACAACATAGAAAAGAACCAGCGATAATCCGGGCCAGAAGGCTGCTTTGAACAGGTCACCGACAGGTTCCTGAAAAACATCACCAAGTATGATCAGAATAATCGAAGGCGGTATGATCTGGCCGAGGGTTCCCGCCGCGCAGATAGCTCCGGTCGACAGTTTTTTGTCATAGTTGTATTTGAGCATGACCGGCAGCGAAATAACACCCATGGCAACAACGCTTGCCCCGACTACACCGGTGGAAGCGGCCAGCAACGCGCCCACCAGGATGGTTGAAATGGCGATACCGCCTCTGATCTCGCCGAAAAGAAATCCCATCGACTCCAGGAGACGTTCTGCCAGTTTCGATTTCTGCAGCACAATCCCCATAAAGATGAACAACGGGATGGCCATCAGAATAGTGTTGTTCATGATGGACCAGATCCGGTGCGGCATCAGGGCAAAGATGGATAACCCTTCGGCATAGATTCCGAAAAAAAAGGCTACTCCACCAAAGGTGAAGGCCACGGGAAATCCGACGAGCAGCATAATAAGTGCCACCGCAAACATCACAAGTCCGATCATTCTTAAACTACCCCTTCTCTGTCAGCAAAGCCGACTTATAATTTCTATTATCTCTTCTCTTTGCCGTCATTTTTCAGGAATGGGTTTCCGATGATAAACCGACACTATGCTCATGAACAGGTTCAACTCCACGGACAACATTGATATTGCGAACCAGAAACCCGATGGCTGAAACGGTAATAAACAGAAATGAGCCCGGAATAACCGCCTTGATCAGATACCTGTGGGTCAGTCCTCCAGGATCACCGCTGATCTCACCCATGTTGTAAGCCTCTTTGACGAACCCAATTGAACCGGTCATGATAACATAGCAGAGCGGCAGCAGAAACAGCAGTGTCCCGCCGATGTTGATCCAGCCCCGTGCTTTGGCGGAAAGCCGGTCGTAAATCAGATCAACCCTAACATGGCCGTCATCTTTTAAGGTATAGGCAATACCAAAGAGAAACATAATGGAGAACAGATGCCACTCCGTTTCCTGAAGGGCAATGGAACCGGACCTGAAAAAATATCGCATGATCGCATCATAGAAGACGTTGATCAGCATCACAATCAGCAGAAAACCGGTAATGTATCCTATGATATCACTGAGTTTGTCGATAAAACGTTCTATGGCAAGCAGCATAATAAACCTGTAACCGGGTTTCGACAACATGTCGAAACCCGGTCTGAGAAAAGAAGTACCTCACGATTTCACATCAGGCTGAAAAACCGGGGTACTTTATATACGGGATGACTTATTCCTGAATGTTATCTTTCAGGTAAGCATAATCAGAAATGCGGGTCCATTCACGTACTTTTTTCATATAATCACGCTGGGATTCAAGAATTTCCTTGAATACAGCATTCTTTGCTGCTGTCTCGTCAAGTGCTTTGGAGTTAGCAGCTTTCAGTTTGGCAATGATCTCCTTTGGAAAGGTACGGATTTTAATATTGGGGTACTCTTTGGAGATCTTGTCCCAGTTCACAGCGCTTTCATGGTAAGACCTGGCATACATGTCATAGGCTGCCAGTTCCATTGCCGTACTCAGGATACTCTGCAGATGCGGCGGCAGGGCATCGAATTTCTTCTTATTAACGATGAACTGCAATTCCGTTGCCGGCTCATGCCAACCTGTGTAGTAAAACGGTGCGATCTTATGAAATCCCATATTCAGATCAAGAGAAGGGCCGACCCACTCAAGAGCGTCAATTGTTCCACGATCAAGTGCTGTATAGAGCTCACCGGCGGGGATATTGGTCACTACAACACCCAGCTTGGAGAGAACTTCACCGGCAAAACCGGGAATACGCATTTTCAGACCTTTTAAGTCTGCTTCACTCTTAATTTCCTTGCGGAACCAGCCGCCCATCTGATTGGAGGTGTTGCCGCCGGGATATGAATAAACACCATGGCGGTCATACACCTTTTTCATCAATTCCATACCACCGCCATAGTAGAACCAGGCATACTGTTCAGGAGCGGTCATGCCAAAGGGCATGGTGGTAAAAAACAGGGTATTGATGTCTTTTCCTTTCCAGTAATAGGATGCGGAGTGAGCCATCTCATACTGACCGGCCTTGACAAAGTCAAAAACACCAAAGGCAGCCTTATGTTTATTCTTGGAGTCGATACGGATTTCCATCTCGCCGTTGGACATCTTTTTAACCAGATCAGCCATTTTAATAACAGCGTCACCAAAGAT
>CAZLGM010000006.1:0-11714 GCA_964558875.1 uncultured Desulfocapsaceae bacterium | reverse complement strand
CGTTGGACATCTTTTTAACCAGATCAGCCATTTTAATAACAGCGTCACCAAAGATGGGGAAATTGGTAGGCCAGG
Source organism: uncultured Desulfocapsaceae bacterium (assembly GCA_964558875.1). GTDB lineage: Bacteria > Desulfobacterota > Desulfobulbia > Desulfobulbales > Desulfocapsaceae > CAZLGM01. The sequence goes on along the minus strand of CAZLGM010000006.1, from coordinate 11,639 downwards.
TCATGGCCAGCTTCCAGCGATACTTGGGAGCAGCAGTCGCTTTAGTTGCCAGTCCGGCGGTGATGGCCAGCCCACAGATAAGTGCTACGGTTAAAACAAATCTGCTGGAACGAAACAATTTCATGATGTTGTCCTCCTTGTTCTATGAAGTTTACGTTAAAAACCATTGTTAGCGGCTGAAAGATGAAAAAGCCAATTCAAGTTCCAATCAACCGACTTGAATAAGTACTTTGTTCCCTTACGGACAACTATGAAAAAAAGGGTAAGCGGTTGCTTGAGCAACTTAAGAGGTCATCTAGGTCACAGCCCAAGCTGATTTTTCAGACCCCTGTAATAACGACGGCTGACCGGCACCATATGTTGCCTTCTGGTTGTAATTTCAGCACCGCCGTTTTCAAGGGGCCTGATTCTGTCGATGTGGTCGGGATGAATAAGATATTGCTTGTGACATCGGACAAGTGAAGTCCGCTCTTCCAGGAGCTTCAAAGTTAAATCGGTAAAGAAGCTGTTTTCGCCGGCTGTGATATAAACTCCTCCGATTTTTGTTTTGACATGATCGATCTCAGCGGACGGAACCATCTTCACCGTTGTTCCGATATAACAGGGAACACGGCTTAATAAACCATCGGGAATAAAGGGACGGGAATCGGTCTTTATGGCCGATATAACCTTATCGACCATTTTATCCAATCGTTTGAGATCAATGGGTTTAAGCAGATAATCCAGCGTTTTTTCCTCAAAGGCCTGCAGAGCATACTCATCATACGCTGTGACAAACACAACATACGGCATGATCTCCTCATCAATCATAGCCAGCAGCTCGAATCCGCCCACAACAGGCATTTCGATATCGAGGAATAGAAGTTGCGGTCGATATTTCCGTATTGATTTTAAGGCATCAAAAGCGTTAACACAGCTGTCCAGAATCGTAAATTTCCCGGTTTCCTCAAGCAGAACAGCCAGCTCTTCCCGACCATGCAGTTCATCATCAACAATAATTGACCGGATCACGGCTGTTTTTCCTCCACCATCGGCAGCGACACGATAATCCTGGTATATTCGCCTGGTTGACAGTCAACAGCAACGCCATATGATGACCCAAACAGGTTTTTTAAACGCTTATCCACCAGAGTCATCCCCAGCCCCTCGGCCGACCCGATTTCCGTATAGGTGCCGGCATTATCTTCAACAACAATTCTGGCGCTGTCTCCATGCCTATATCCTTTTACCGAGATGCGCCCTCCATTCAGCATTTCTGAAATGCCATGCTTTATAGCATTTTCAATGAGCGGCTGCAGAGTGAAGATGGGGATCTGTAAATATGACAGCTCATCATCAACATCAATAATCACCTGGAGCCGATCGGCAAAACGGGCCTTTTCAATCTCGAGGTAATCGCCGATATGATCCAGCTCCTCATCCAGCCTGACTGTTTCCTTTGTCCGCTTCAGGTTTGTCCGCAGAAAGGAGGATAAACGAATGAGCAACTGCCTTGCCCTGTCGGCATCTTTGCGCACCACTGCCACAATGGTGTTTAAGGTGTTAAACAGGAAGTGGGGGTTGACCTGGGCCTGCATCAGCTTAAGTTCAGAACGCATCAACAGCGTTTTCTGCTCCTCATACTGAAGCCGAAGCAGTTGGTGGGAATAAAGTGTGGTCAAACCTTCACCAAATGTCCTGTTGATCTTTAAAAACAGTTTATCCTTTGGCTCGAACAGTTCGATGGTGCCGATTACGTCCCGATCAATTCGCAGTGGAACAATGAGAACAGACCCCAGAGGACAGGAGGCATCCACAGGACAGGTAAAGTGGAGATTTTTTCCGTCGGCAAACACCACGCTGTCTTCACTAATAGCCCTTTTGGTCAGCGAAGACATGATGGGACCACCCGGTAAATGATGGTCTGCTCCCAACCCACTTGTGGCAAGGATTTTTTCCCGATCGGTAATGGCAACCATACCGACCCCTGTTTCCTTATGCAGCACATCCGCCAGCTGGGTTGCCGTTTGCTGGTTAAATCCCCGGCTGAGGATCCCCAGGGTCCGATTGGCCACATCCAGGGCTTTTGCGGAGAACACGGCACCAACCCGGTCTTTTGTCCTTTTCTGGTCCCGGACCATGCTCATAAAGAGAGTCGCTCCGACTGCATTGGCGGTAATCATGGGCAGGGCAATCACTTTAACCAGACCAAGCGCATCTTCAAAGGGTCTTGCCAGCAACAGGATAATAACCATCTGGCCGATTTCAGCACAGAAAGCTGTTGCGAAGGTCACCATTGGACTGTACACATATTCGTGCTTTCTTTGCCGAATGAAATAGAGGTGGACCAGCCCGCCCAGCAGCCCTTCAAAGACCGTTGAAATACCACAGGAAAAGGCTGTAAAACCACCGAGAAAAAAGCGGTGAATTCCGGCGCTTACACCAACAGCCACACCGAGAACAGGTCCACCCACAAGACCCGCAAGCACTGCTCCGATTGCGCGGGTGTTGGCAATGGCCCCCTGAACAGGCAATCCAAAGTAGGTACCGAGAATGGAAAATGTAGTAAAAATGAGATAGAGAGCAATTTTATCTCTTGTTGTCAGACGGCCATCGCCAAAGTAGCGCATCAACGGTGACTTGCTGAACAGATACGCTATGGCGACAATGATTGCCGTCTGCTGCAGAAGAAGAAAAATCAGTTCCATAATCGTCTTTGGTTGTTATTGCCCTTACCAAAAAAAACCTGCTTTCAACAAAATGGAGTGTTGAAAACAGGTTTTTAATCCAGTTTCAAGGAAAGATCAATGGAACCATTCACAGGCTTTGAAATCTATTACTTTCTAATGATTCAAAATAATACCTGATTACCCCTAAAACTCAGCTGAAAAGGCATTAAGCAGATCTTATAACAATACAACCTGGAAGGTTTCCGATATTTCCTGTCAAACGTCCTCGCTCATTCTTCGCTTGCGGGATCGGAGTCTACGCTTACCTGTTTGACAGGAAACACCGGAAATCACCATATGCCGACTTATGATACAAAATATTGCTGAGCTGTAGGGGTAATCAGAAAATAATAAATGATCACAAGTGCCCCAGTATTTTACAGGTGTGGTTGGTTGCTATAGCTACTAACCTATGCGACCAACCACACCTGTAAAAAATGGGTACTTGTGGTCACTTACAGATCAATCGTGACTGTTAGGCTTCTCTAACTGCACCTCCCAGCGTTCAACCGGGTACCCAAGCTCTGCTAAAGGAATTCGAATCTTAAACCGTTCATCCTGCATCACATCATCTTCCAGATAAACATACACCCAACCACGGTCCAATCTGGTTTCAACCTTCTGCACCCCTTCAAAACCCTTAATAAAGTTAACCACCTTCTCCTGGTCCTCTGGGGTTTTCATGGAAAAGATATAATACTTAATAATAAAATCAGCCCCAAATGCCACCTGTGGCAACAGAATGGCCAGGGTTAGAAAACAGGCCACTGTTTTTACGATTCTTCTCATTGGCAACTACCCTTTCTTTCTTGTATGACGACAGCTTCAGCTGCCCTTTATTTCCGCATAGACATCCGGAATTGTCGGCATGGTAACATGGTCCTGTTTTTACGCATTGACCTGAATCAATAAATCTCCAGATACCGTTTCTCGGAATCAATTCTGCCGATGACAATCAACTCATCGCCCTCCTGCAACGGTTCAAAGGGATCGGGACTGACCATCTGTTTGTCGCCTCTATTGATGGCGATTACACTACAGCCTGTCCGCTCTCTGACTCTGTTTTCGGCAAGGCTTTTACCGATCATCGATTGATGCGCTTTTCTGCTGAATACATTCAACCCTTCAGTGAAAACGGAGACTTCATCGGGCTGGAGAAAATTCAGTATGGCATTGGCTCCCATAGAGGCGTAGGAAACTACAACATCGGCTCCCGCCCTGTGCAGTTTAAGGACCGTTTTCTCTTCATTGGCCCTGCTGATGATCTGTACATCGTGCTTCAGTTTCCGACAATAGAAGGTCAGATATATATTCATGGCGTCATCATGGGTTGTCACGACAATCGAGCGTGCCTGGTCTATTTGGGCCTTCTTCAGCGTGTTGATATCAGCAGCGTCACCATGAATGACTTTTCCATCGATTTTATCAACCATCCTCTGATGCTTTTCAATAAAAATATAATCAATTCCTTTAGCCGTCAGTATTCCGGCCACCGATTGGCCAACCCGCCCGCCTCCCAGGATGCAGACAGGCGCGTCCGTGGCATAATCAGCACAGGAAATGGAAAAGTGTTGGTCATATTTCTTCAGTTGATCTTCAGACCCGGCCAGTACAAGAACCGTTTTTGAATCGATTTTTTCATCGGGCCGCGGCAGCTTGAACCTGCCATGATCCCATAGCCCGACAACCGTCATTCCCGTTCTTTCCCGCAAATGAATCTCATGGAGACTCTTACCTTCCACAGGGGTACGCATTGCCGGAGCTTCCACAATCAATAACTTGTCAAATCGGCCGATGATACTGGTTCCCATGCTGGCACCGATGGTTCTCTGCCCCATGGCAACACCCAGCATCTTGGTGAACTGGAATACATGGCTGTTCCCTGGGAATTCGAGAATATCAATCGAGTGCTCTTTCTCAGCATTTACTAAGAGGGGCACAGTCTCGGTGATCTCTCTAACGGTAAAAGAAATATTGGTATTCATCAGATCGTCACTAACCGCTACTACCAGACTGGCATTCCTGACCTGAAGATTTTCATAGGTTTTCAGTTCATCCGGTGCTCCGACAATAACCTTATATCCCCTGTCATGCAGCTCAAGGGCATGCTGGATATCCGGTTCAATGATCACATAGTCGTAGTTGAACTTCGACAACTTGGACACCAGCTTTTCGGTGATAGGATTGAGATTGGCTATAACGACATGATTTCTGGTATCCGGCGGCAGTTTTCTGGGGGTTCTTGCACTTTCCTGGGCCTGGAGCCAGGGAGCGTAAAAAAACTGAACAAAGGTAAACGGCAGGATGATGAGCAGAAAGACAATTCCTGAGAGCAAAACAACCAGGGTAAAGACCAGCCCAATATCGGTCTGAAAGGTAATGTCACCGAACCCGAGCGTCGACATAACGGTCAGTGTCCAGTAAAAGCCGGTTATCCAGCTGAAATGTCTTCCTTCATAGACCATAAGGACATGAAACAGCACACTGTAAATCGTGACAATGAAGGCAAGAAAGAGGAAAAATTTAGCCAAGACAACAAAATTCCTCTTAGTGGTTCTGTTCTGAAAAAAATAAAGAAGAAGCGACGGCAAGTATTTCATATCTGCATATTGTCTGAGAAGCGGAAACGTCTATTTATCCGATTATGGAAACGACATTGTACTCTTATCTTTCTACCTCTACCGCATGAATCGGTCAAACAGAAAAGTAAGCGATCACAGGCACCCCATCTTTGAACGATCGGCAAGGCTTATGTAGCACCAGTACACGGCACCTTACCGCTCGGAGTCTGCGCTACGCTCCGCTTACCTGCCCAAATATGGGGTGCCTGAGACCGCTTACAATTTTTAGTCGTAATTACAGCCTAGTACTTACCCCATAATCGGTCAAACAGAAAACTCAGTTGTTTTCTCTGGAGAGAAAAAACTCCATAATTTCACTGCTGTTGCCGACAAATTTAATGGAATGATCTTTCTTTTTCAGTTGATAATCATACATCGGATCATAATATTCCTGCAAAAGCACTTCAATCCAACCCTCATGCCCTTCAGGCCCTTCACCGGCCATCTGTTGCTGATAACCGCTGTTTATCAGCTCCAATACCCGTTGTTTTCTTTCTCCACCCAGTCGTTTTCGGATCCGCTCAACACTTGTTTTCATTCTCTCAAGCCATGTCATATACCCCTGTTCTTCACCATACAACTCAACAAGGACAGCCTGAGAATCGACCACATACTCTTTCAAGATATTGGCAATCCGCTCGGAGACAGGTGTTTGCAGCAGAATGAGGTTATCATTACGATTAACATGGCCAACCAGTTCCTGGGGAATTGAGCAACTGCCGATATAGCTGCCTTCATCTTCAAGCACCATCGTTTGAAAACCTTTGTGTTCATGTTGGATAATCGCCCATGCCAATCGGTTCTCAAAATCTTTCTGGCCCGGCTGTGGTGTAAGATAATTGCCAAAGGCGGACCCTCGATGATTGGCAAGATTTTCAAGATCAATACCGTTTTTTAACCGGTTGATGAGCTGGGTTTTTCCCGTGCCGGTCCGCCCACCGAGAATCAAAGGATGGCTTGTTATATTTGGGGGCTGCAACCTCTCAAGAAGATAGCTCCTGAACGCCTTAGACCCGCCCTCAAGCCGTGGGGCCGCTCTGTCTGTCACCTCACTGACCCACTGCTGGGCAATCTGTGAACGCAATCCACCCCGAAAACAATACATCAGCGCATTTGGATGTTTGCTAAGAAAATCAGTCCAGGCCTGTACCCGTACGTTCTTTGTCTCTCCGTTCACCAATCGGTGACCAAGCTTAACTGCCGCCTCTCTGCCATTGTTTTTATAACAGGTGCCGACCTTGCGACGCTCCTCGTCATCCATCAGCGGCAGATTGACGGCACCTGGGAAGGAGCCAGCCTGAAACTCGACAGGAGACCGAACATCGATCAAAGGAATATCATCTATGACAATCCGGTGGTAATCGGTAGTGGCTGAATTCATTATCAGATTTAAATGGAATAGAAAAAATCACTCTCGCACAAATAAAAGAGGACCGGCAAGCCGAAATCACTTGCGATCCTTCAACGATTGCTGCTGTTTCAACTCTTTTTACGCCAACAGCGGGTATCGAAACAAGCCAGCGCTAGTATACCATGGTCGTTCTCTGGTTCAACTTGATACCATGAAAATAGACGCAAAACGATTCCTTCACTTATGTTTGACTGAATTCGCCAAACAGCGCCGGAATCCGGATACGGATCAATGTGCCTTTTTCAGGAATGCTGCTTATTGCGATTTGACCATGGTGCTGCTCAACAATCTGTTTAACATATGGAAGGGTCAGCCCTGTCTTCACCTCCCCGTTGACAAAGGGTTCAAAGATATGATCAAGATGCGATTGCGGTATGGTTTTTCCAGAATCAACGATATCAAGCTCAATCCATCCTCCTTTCGGCTGCAGGGATACCTGGACACTTTTCCCCTGTATACAGGCTTCTATTGCATTTCTCAGTAGGTAGACAACAGCGACCTTTAGCAACGCTTCATCCACATGGATTGAATAATTTCCCGGCTGCTTTTTCAGTTGAACCTGTACCTGTTTTTCTTCAGCATCTATTTCAATGATCTGTATAGCCTCTTCGACAATACTGCCGACATCTTTTTTGGTATACCGTTTCTGAACCCGGTTCGACAACCCTTCGAAATGAGCAACCATCGACTCCATTTTCCGAGTCTCTTCCAGGACGGAATCTAACTTTTCGTTTTCCTTTTCTTCCAACGAAAGCTCTTTTTTTATTCGTCGGATAAGCCCTCCAATGACAATTACCGGATTGCGAACTTCGTGGGCAATCTTTAATGCCATCTCAGCTATGGTCCGTTCACTGACGATTGTTTCCATTTCCCGGCTGAGGCCAAGGAGTTTGTAACTCATTTCCTCAATTTTTTCTTTATTCTCAGTCATTTCATTAATAATACTATCCATCCTGTTAAAAAACAGGGTCACGGAACCGATAACAATGAAAGTCACTGTGTTTATGCTGCCGCTGAACGGTGCTATGGAGCTCCAGAGTTGTTGCTGATGGGTGAAATAAAGAACATGCTTGACAATGTGCCCAAGTGAACGTGAGATGGAAAAGGCGAATATGGCAATACAGAACCACAGCAGATACGTCGACAATGCCTGATTTGGATGTTCCCGCACGATTGATCGCACAATCAACAATGACAGGGTCGAGAGAAGAATCATGATGATATTGCCGCTGACATCGACCAGCCAGACCGGTTGAAGTGACCAGAGCATTACCTTCTCTCCTTAACGTTTTTCTGTTGAGCCTGGCGAAGGTTTGAACGCATATTCCTTAAACCGAGGTAAAACAAGAATAATGCCGGCACACAGAAAAGATGATCGAAAGCCAGCAGATAATACAAACCATCCAGAAAAGAGTTCACAAACAAATATGGAACAATCTCTCCGGGTTTGAGGACAATCTGATCTTTGGCGATATGTAGAGCAACCCAATGTCCAACTACTGCCCATATGTTCCAGATGATAAGAAAAATGGAACCGTAGAAGAAATAATTCCAGCCGTATTGTACGTTCAATTGTCTTCTATAGAGACGATAGATGAAAACAGTCATACAGGAGACAAAAAACAGATGACCGAGCTGGTGGACATACAGCCCTTCGGGATAAGGGTGTACCTGGAGCGCGAACGAGGGTTGTGGAAAAAACAGGAAGAAAAAGAGAAAAGAACAAACTGCACTTAAACGTCTGCTGTATAACTTCATTCTTTACCCCGCTGCGTGAATGGGTAAATTCATGTGACGCTTTGTGTCGTGTCAATGATGAAATATTGCATAATGCATTGTAATTTTTCTTGTATGTGAGTTGATGACTTGAGTTGCATAGTGGGGCTATGTGACTCAAGTCAGCAACTCGCAGACGAGGAAAAGGACAGGCAGTTTGCGACAGTTCAGCGTTGATACGACACTAATTCTGATAATACAAAATAATCACCAAATCGCAATGTTGGAGTGAAAATTCATTCTATGCACCGTGTCTTGTTCTGAAAAAGAAATCCAAAGCGAGTTTAGCCCAGCGGATAAACTATCAAAACCGCCTAAACTGCTCAAAATCATTGTTAACGTTGCTTCTCAGACAGAAATTCAAACATCCCGGAACGGGTTAGTTGGACGGTAACTGGTAAATATAAAAAGTAGTATTGTCTGAAGAGTATTTATCCAGCAAGACATAAGCGTCACTGGTGATTTGACGCCTGCTGAGGAAGATTCCATCTTTCATATCCAACTCATTCAGATCACTTTTTGCCTGTACAAATAAAAAATCGTTATCGTTGATCTTCCAGAATTCACTATGAACATCCGGAATTGTCTTCAATCCTATTCCGCTTTCTATATAGATCCTTACGGGTTTGAGTGACGAGTTTGAAATCTGCTTTGAGAGATGACCTATGTGGTTTGCTTTTGTACGATTAATCTTATTTGGTGAGGAAACATAGCAGTATCCTCCCCAAACGTAAAAAAGAACTAATAAAGCAGTAGACACGGTCACTAACATTTTTTTCTTCCAAAAAAACAAGAAGATACTAAAGAATATTAGAACTCCTGTGAGTAAAAATGAAACAATACCCATTGTAGTATGCATAAAACCGGTTGGTGCTATATGACTCAGATAGAAATATGGTGAAATATTCCAAACCGGTCTGCTTATTGTAATCCAATAAGTAAATCCAAATAATAGAAGCGCAACACCTTGTAAAATAGCAAATTTGGATATCTTTATTCTGTTTGTTGAAATCCGGCTCGCAGAAATAATGCCCAACAATAGAAAAAGGACACTCAGATAGATCAGATATCGTCCCTGGAAACGCTCCGGATTAACACTGTTATACGTAAATGCTGTGTGCAGATGGTGTCTGCTGACCGCAATGACCAGACAAATCCATAATCCAAACAGTAGAAAAACGTATCTATTGAAGATCTGGGTAAATTTTTGTTGTAAACAAAGCCAGGAAGAAAGAACGAAACCAATAGAAGGACCTGCGAGCAAAACGGTGTACAAGACAGTGAGTAAGGGATATATAAGAATCTGTTCAGCAGAGAATACCAGGTCTTGAGGTCTTAGAAAGTTAGCACTCACTACATTGAGAAGTTCTACCTCCTGGGAGCGATTCATCAACCACCATGGTGAATAGGTAAGGATGGCTGTCATCATAACAACGAGAAACAGCCACATTTTCTGAAATGTGAAAATCCTGTCATCAGAACTACTTACAGGCTTGAGCCACCATACAAGCAGCAACACAGGAGTAACAGCTAACGACATGTGACGCGTGAGGTGCAGCAAGCCTATAATTAATCCGGTAAGTACAGTCCAGAAAACAGGCCTTGATGTGTTGTTTTGCAGCACCACATAAACTGCTGTCATCAATAGAGGCATATAAAGGTTCTCACTCATCAAAAGAGTGTGAAAATATAGGTTAAAAGGAAGCAGTGCTGTAATCAGGATAGAGAAGAAACTAAGCCGTTTATTCAGAAAGAGCCGGGAAACAAACCAGGTTGGAAAGATAATAGAAGAGGAAATAAAAGAGTTAATGATCAACATTCCTCTATAATAGTTCTCTGCTGAAAAGAATGACGGCGCCAGGGTGAATGGATAAAGGAAAGGATAGAAATAGTCAGCATAATAGCCCTTGGTGAAAAGAGCTTCTGCATAATCTCTATACAGTGTTTCATCATAGAAAATTATGGGACCACCAACATCTGAAATCCAATAAATTTTTACGGCAGCAAGAAATACAAAGACCAACAGAGGAAGAGTTATTTCATACGATAAAAATCCATTAGCCTTCATTTCTAGTTTCCAGGAAATCGTCGGTTTTGAAAAGGAATGCTGTTCCCAGACCCCTGGGAAAAAAATGGTCGTGAACCTGTATTATTTCTGCAAATACAAAAAATAATTATTGACAGCCATTGACCTGGTTCAAGCATCAAAAACCTATCATGGCGTAGTTTTTTTTTCACTTTATTTATCTGAGGAAAATCAGGAACAACCACATTTTAAAATAGGTATCTTCCTGTGCAGATATCTGAATGCGCCATAGAAAAAGGTATCCGCATCGTGTCGTTGGGGACAATCCATTTTAATCTGTGTGAATTCTTCCACCATTTCAGCCCACTCTATGGGGTACTTACGCATAGAAGAAAAAATGCGGCTTTTTCATAACCAACAAAAAAAGGACCACCAAGCTGAAATAACTTGCTGATCCTTTTTTATTTGAAGGTGCCCCGGCACGGTTCAAACGATCTATTGATCAGGCCGGGGAAAAAGTCCGCTTCTTTCAATAATCTCCGGTACCTTTTCTTCCCATTCAATAGCCATGATATGAAACCCGCTTACACCTTCCACCTCTTTTAAGAGTTGGATGGTTTCCACACAGATATCTATTCCTTCCTGTGGTTGCCGGTCCTTGGGAACACCGGCAAGACGGCCCATTATCTCGTCAGGAATATCTATTCCAGGTACATTTTTCTGCATGTAACGGGCCATCCCCAGGGATTTTAAAGGGATAAGCCCAGCCAGAATGGATGTTTTTTGGTGCAACCCCCTATCCCGTGCTCCGCCCATCCATTCTTCAAACCGTTCCATGTTATAAACACCCTGGGTCTGGATAAATTCAGCCCCTGCAGCAATTTTTTTTGCCAGGCGTGGTACCCGGATCGGTAATGGCTCAGCAAAGGGATTGGCAGCAGCTCCTGTAAACATCCGGGGTGGCTGCTGAATATCACCGCCACCAAGGAATTTGCCTTTATCGCACATATGTCTGACGGTCTGAATAAGCTGCATGGAGTCAAGATCAAAAACATTCTGGGCCTGGGGACTGTCCCCAAATACCTGGTGGTCGCCTG
>CAZLGM010000005.1:0-41536 GCA_964558875.1 uncultured Desulfocapsaceae bacterium | reverse complement strand
ACAGGGCTATGGAATATTATGAAAAACTTGGTGTTTCAAAAAATGCTACACCAGCCGAGATAAAAAAAGCCTACAGAAAGCTGGCATTGAAATATCATCCCGACAAGAATAACGGGGATAAAGAGGCCGAAAAGACATTCAAGGAAATCAGTGAGGCCTATGCTGTGCTTTCTGATCCTGAGAAGAAAAAGCAGTACGACACCTTCGGATCAGCGGGTTTTCACCAGCGTTATTCTCAGGAAGATATTTTTTCCAACTTCGATATCAACGATATTCTCAAACAGTTCGGTTTCGGTTCGGTTTCCGGTGGCCAGTCAACACGGTTCCGGTCGGCCAACATGGGCGGAGGCGGTTCTTTTTTCAGCTCCATGTTCAACCAGCAAGGTGGAGTGGGGGGCATGGGTGGAATGAGCGGTATGAGAGGATGCGGCACCGGAACCTGTTCTCAGCAGCAAGCGGTCAAGGGCCCTGATATGTCCTACCAGCTCGGTGTAAGTCTCGACGAGGTGATGAATGGAGCCAAGAAAACGATTTCCATTCGCAAAAACGGGTCAACTCAAAACGTGACTGTCAAGATTCCCAAAGGCATTGAAAAAGGAAAAAGACTGCGGCTGAAAGGAAAAGGGGGAGCAGCTCCCAATGGTGGAATTCCCGGTGATCTGTATCTGAAAGTCGATATTGAGCCCCATGACATGTTCACCAGGGAAGGGGATGACCTGGTCACCGAACAGTTTATCCCATATTCCGATGCCATACTGGGAACATCCGTTCAAGTTGAAACCCTGGAAGGAAAGAAATTCTGTGTTAAAGTGCCGCCAGGCATTCAGGCCGATTCTAAACTGCGTATTCCCGGCCATGGATTACCCAACGGTCCGGCTGGAAAAAGGGGAGATATTTATGTACGCATCGGTATTCAGGTGCCTACCGAATTGAGTGATGAGCAGAAAGAGCTGGTCGATTCGTTGAAAAAGGCGGGTTTATAAAAGTTGGTAATTTGATTAATCAGTACTTTGCGTCGGCATAGGCGGGCCAGCCGCCGGCAGCCACCAGCTTCCGATCATAGGAATTCAATGAAAAGTTTCTGGTAACAGATTTCTGTGACCGATCATCCAATATGGCTGTAAAGATTGAATCATCAAGGTTAACATCTACACGTTTATTCCCTTTCATTACCATCAATTTATCGAGGTCCTTTTGTAACAGTTCAAAGGTGAGTTTCTTAACTTACAGCAAGCTATATGCTTCTATGTGTAAATATCTCCAAAAGTGACTCTAACAATCCCCTGGAGAATACCGGCAGCTTCCAAGGCATGACGCAACATATACCGTTCCTGGATAGGGAGTTCCGAAGGACTGATATAATTATTAGGGGTTTCGTCATTACGTAGTTTTTCCATCTGTGCTGTCAGGAGAAAGTGAAAAAGGGTTTTGTATGAGGTGATGATAAAATCTGCCTGATCTTCTGGAATCTCCTTTTTCTCAACCAGTGCCTGAATACGCTCAATGGTTCCTGTTTCCGTGACACCGTATCGCAATGCCAAAATTCGTGCACATTCGACAACAAATAACAAACCAGATCGCTTGATATCCATTTGTCCCTTATGAGGACCAGATTTTTCAGTAATGAAACTTTTTAAAAACGTGGTGAGGGGCACTTTATGACGTGAAGCCTCATCAAAAAGAGAATTTAACATCGTGTAATTTTTTTGAATTGCATCGGTAATATATTGCCTCAAATCCCGGGCCATGGAGCGATCTCCCCAGATAGGCAGAAAATCATAAAATAGCGTACTGTAGCGAACTGCATTTGAATCAGGGTTTGCCAACCACACGCGTATCTGGGCCTTCCATTCACTAATCGGTTTACGCCAGACAGGGTTGGAACTCATCACATTGCCTTTACATAGAGTAAAGCCTACTTCATCCAGGTCATTTGAAAGCCGGGTAGTAAGCTCGACAAAATATTCGTTAATGGCATCACGTTGGTCCAAGTCATGATCTGCCAGTATCATTCCATGGTCCTGATCTGTATTTAGATGATTTTCACCACGGCCATGACTACCCATAAGAATGAAACAGAAAGAAATCGGAGGTTTCCCTTTACCTTCTTTAACCAGATCTTCAATGCATATTTCCAAAACCCGGCGATGAATATCCCGATTCAAGGTGGAAAGCAGTTTGCTGACTTCTCCAGCCGGCATACCGCTTTCAAGAAGATGGGAAAAGACTGCTATACTCTGCTGACGCGCTTTTTTGAGGGAAGCAAGGGATTCCGCCCCAGCAATATGCTCAACAAGTTCCAGGGTTTTGCTTGATGACATATCCATCAGGGTTCTCATGGAAATAGTACCAACAAGCCTATTATTATCATCCACTATTGCCAGGTGGCGGATATGCTTCAACCGCATGATACCAAGGGCGGTATATAAATAGGAATCAGGCTGCAAGGTGTAGACAGGGGATGTCATAATATCTTTTACTGGAGTTGTCTGAGGATCTTTCCCAGTAATGAGGACTCTTTTAACCAAGTCTTTTTCAGTGACTATTCCTTGGGGAAGATCGTCTTTACAGACAATGGCCGAGCTCCTTCCGGCTTTGGAAATTTTCTCAGCAGCACTTCTGACAAGATCATCTGGATCAAGGGTTAGGGGTGGCCTCACCATGACCTCACTTACTCTCTTCCGGAAAGGAAAAGTTTCTGCCCGGGACATTGATGATTTTTTTACTTCGGAGCGAATTTCCCTGAAAAGGTCCTGCATTCTACGAGCCATGGTTGAGGCAAACACTGCCCCAACGGAAGAATGCTCCTCCATTAGTTTTTTAACGATTTGGGTCGGAATCTGGAGGATATCCCCTGATTCAATAATATGCGCGGAAACAGGGAAAGGATCTGTGGTAAAAACTGTGAGCCAACCTATCAACTGGCCAGGACCGGATATATACACAACTTTTTCATCATCAGGAGGGCCAACAAGAATTTCACAGTTCGCAGAAACAAGAAAATATACCCAAGGTAGAGGGCCTTCACCCTCCCTAAAAAGATATTCACCATAGTATGATTTACGCCTCTCAATATTACCACCTAGTTCTTCCAAGGCATCAGGTGGCAAATCTTTTAACATCGGAAGACTTTCGAGCAATAGGTTTAGATTGGTATCCATTTTCCCTTCCTTGTTTGATCAATACGTTTCCATAAAATGCTGCCGATAATTTTTCTAGGAGTCAGATGACATTGACAACATTAGGGCTGTATGAAAAAGACGATTTCTCACTCAATCTCTAATATTTATATCAGAATCTTGCAATCGTTTACCTATCTCTACTCGATGCATGCACATCTGCTGTGTCGGCTGCACGAAGCTGACGCGCAACATGCATGGATATGCCTTACTGAAATCCGCTAACCTTCTTACGGTTGTACCTGTTTCAACGTCCTCAGTGCTCAGACGATTGCTTGATTCAGGTTTTATTATTCTGTCAATATTGACAACAACATCTGAACAACTGAGACTGGCTAAACTAACAGCTGAATATTACAATAAATTCCTTATCTGCACATACGTAACTGGCTGATATCAAAGAGCCACACTTATAGTTTAGGCCTGAAACAAGGCCATATAACAATTTAAAGATTTTAGCAGGTGATAAAAAATCTATTCAAACAACAACACTTTGAATGCAAGCGAAGATGTTCCCGCTAGCGAGAAACCAACAACACCTATCACACATGGTTTTGATTTGTGGAAAAGAATCTGACCGGATGCTCGAAACACCCATGTTAAAAGAAACAGCTTCACTACAAACAAAGACAGCAGCTATACAGTAAACTGTTTAGCTGCTGTTCTATGACAACTGAAGTTAAAGATTGTAGGACTTATCAATCAATAATTGGCGTCAGCATAGGCGAGCCAGCCGCCGGAAGCCACCAGTTTCCTGTCATAGGAATTCAATGAGAAGTTGTAAGTGAGAGAATCCTGTGAGGGGTCATCCGATGTGGTTGTGAGGGTTGAATTATCAAGATCAACCTCAACATCAATATTCCCCTCCATTGCCATCAGTTGACTTATATTCTCTTCGGGCAGTTCGACGGCAAGAATTCCACAGTTGAACATATTCTGTCTGAATATCCTGGCAAAGGACTCACCGATTATCAGATTAATATCATTGACCTCAAAGGCCCAGACAGCGTGCTCTCTTGAAGATCCGCAACCGAAATTGGATCGGGTGATCACTACATTTGCCTGCTGCATTTCCTGCGACTGATTGTCAAAAGCGGTGCCCTCAAGAAGAAGATCTTCAAGCAGATGGGGCTTTAACGCACTTTTGGTAATTTCCGTTAGATATTTCGCCGGAATAATCTCATCTGTATTAATATCGCTTCTGTCCAGTCGAATGGCTGGTCCGCCGAAAACTTTCATACTCTTCCTCCCTACCTGTCAAGAAATGGTCTGGGATCACTGATTTTGCCAGTTACCGCAGCTGCAGCAGCGGAATAGGGACTCATCAGATGGACCATTCCACCTTTGCCCATTCTGCCGTTAAAATTACGGTTCGTTGTCGAGGCGCACACTTCTCCTTCTGCAAGCACCCCTGAACTCATACCCAGGCAGGCGCCGCATGTGGGATTCAGCACACAAAAACCGGCATCCATGAATATTTTTATGATGCCTTCATCCAGGGCCTGATTATAAATAGAAGGAGTTGCCGGAGTAACAATTCCCCGAACACCTTCGGTAAGCTTCCGTCCCTGAAGGATCTCGGCAGCATCACGCAGATCTTCAATCCGGCCATTGGTACAGGAGCCGATATAGATCTGATCCACGTTCCTGTCTGTCATTTCGGTAATATCCTTGACAACATCGGGCTTAAACTGATCGGTGACCTGAGGACCAAGATCAGTGACATCAATGACCATGATATCTTCGTATTCGGCATCCGGATCCGAGTGCCACTGCTGGAATTCTTCAACCGCCTCATCGATGGTTGCATAGTCATTTGAAATAAAAGGCCAGAGATACTCGGCGGTGACTCTGTCCGGAAAACAGATACCGCTGGTAGCGCCGGCTTCAACAGCCATGTTGCACAAGGTCATTCTGGCAGCCATGGACATGGATTCGACAACTTCACCACCAAATTCGATGACTTTATCGGTAGCACCGTTTACTGTAAGCTGCTTAATGACATACAGAATGATATCTTTAGCCGTTACTCCTGTTGCCAGCTTTCCGGTGATACTGATCCTCAGCGTTTTGGGAACCCTGAATGTGCAGACCCCTTTGAGAATTCCGACCTCTAGATCGGTGGTGCCGACACCGGCGGCAAAGGCCCCAAAGGCGCCATGGGTACAGGTATGAGAGTCACCCATGATAACAGTATAGCCGGGTCTGATAAAACCTTTTTCCGGGAACAGGGCGTGACACACACCGTTAGCCCCAACATCGAAGAAATCTTTGATCTCATGTCTTCTCGCCCAGTCACGCATAATTTTCCCCTGGGCAGCGGTTTTCGAATCTTTTGCCGGTGTAACGTGGTCAATAACCGCTTTGATCTTAGATGGATCGAAAACACGATCCAACCCCTTGTCAACCAAGTCTTTGATGGCTATCGGCGTCGTAATTTCATGACACATAACCACATCGATATCAAGCACCATATTTTCTGGTGTCGGTGTATCACGCAGATGGGATTCGAAGATTTTTTCAGCAATTGTTTTTCCCATGATTCAACTCATCATTTGAATTATTCATGTGACGAAAAAGTGTATCGTTTCAGAAGAATTTGATTATATACATCAAATACATGGTTGGCGCTATGGAATATTTTCTGTTTTGAGAACAACCACCAAATATGATAAATACCCACCAGATCGATATTAAAAACGTTCCATCAGGAAAAGAGGACAGATATGAAACAAACAACCAAAGCAGCCGGTTTACTTCTATTCGTCGTTATAATTGTTGCTATTGTTGAAACAGGATTTGCGGCTCACGGTATTTCCATTGATGGGAATTTGAAATATGATAAAGATTTCAAACATTTCTCCTATGTATCGGTAGAAGCCAAAAAAGGTGGTCAACTCGTTCTGCACGATCTGGGCAGTTTTGACAAACTCAATCCATTCACTTTAAAAGGATTGGCACCTCTGGGCCTGGACATGTTCATCTTTGAACCGCTGGCCGTAGGCAGTCTTGATGAACCATTCGCCGAATACGGGCTGCTGGCCAAGGACATTAAGCTCGCTTCCGATAAGATGTCCGTGACCTTTACCTTGGATACACATGCCCGTTTCTCCGACGGTTCTCCGGTGAAGCCCCAAGATGTGAAGTATTCACTCGAGATATTCAAAAGCGATAAGGTCCATCCATCCTACCCCTATTATTACCAGGATATAGAGAGTGCTGATATACTTGAAAATAACAAGATCAGGTTTAACTTTAAAAAACCCAATCGGGAATTACATATGATCTGTGGTCAGCTTCCGATTCTGTCTCAAGCATTTTATAAAAAACATGGATTCGGTAAAGAGGGGGGCAGTGCCTTTCCTGTTGGTTCAGGACCATACATTGTAGACCAGGTCGATCCCGGCAAGTCAATCGCCTACAAACGCAACCCGGACTACTGGGCGATTAATCATCCTGCCCGTAAATATATGTTCAACTACGACAGAATCGTTGTAAATTATTACAAGGATCAGATTGTTTCCGTCGAAGCATTGAAAGCAGGTGAGTTTGATTTCATGTTGATCAATATTGCCAAGCAATGGACCCGGGATCTAAAAGGGAAACAGTTTGATCAGGGAAAAATTGAGAAAAGGATATTTCCCCATAAAAATAATGCCGGCATGCAGGGTTTTGTCTTAAATACCAGAAAAGAACTGTTCAAAGATCCTCGTGTCCGACAGGCTCTTGGCCTGGCGCTGGATTTCGAATGGACCAATAAATCGTTATTTTTCAATCAGTATAGCCGGTCACATTCCTATTTTTCCAATTCCCATCTGGCGGCCACCGGTTTACCTGAAGGGTTAGAACTGAGTTACCTGGAATCGCTTCGAGATAAACTACCTCCTGAAGTTTTCACAACCCCACTGACCCCACCAACAACAAACCAGAAAGGGGGGTTGAGAACCAATTTAAGAAAAGCAAAGAAGCTGCTCAAAGAGGCCGGTTGGTCTGTCAAGGGCGGTAGGTTGCTAAACAAGGAGGGAAAAGAGTTTCGTTTCGAGATTATGCTGGTGTCGCCATCTTTTGAAAGGGTAATGGCGCCTTATGTTGCTAATTTACAGAAATTAGGGATGCGTGTCGATTACCGGACAATTGATGCCGCACTTTATACGGACCGGTTACAGAGTTATGATTTTGATATGACAGTAACTGTTTACGGTCAATCACAATCTCCCGGGAATGAGCAGAGGAATTTCTGGCATTCAACATCTGCTGGCAGGAAGGGTACAAGAAATCTGGCAGGCATCAAAGATCCTGCAATCGATAATCTTGTTGATAAAATTATTTATGCCCAAACAGAAAAGGAGCTGGTAGCGGCAGCTAAAGCTTTGGATCGGGTGCTATGGTATGGCTACTATGTGGTTCCCAACTGGTATATGGCCGGTCATCGGCTTGTCTATCATACTAAATTCGGACAGCCGGAAACATTACCTCTCTATTACAACCATTATCAACTACTGATGACCTGGTGGGATAAACAAACGCCATCACAATGAGAACACCAGTGAACATCCATGCTGAAATCCATTAACTCCCTATGATATCGAACTAAACGGCTTTTTTTACTTGACGAAAGGTTTTTTTATCTGCTAGGGTTCTTTTCAAGTCTGATCGTTATATTGGTAACTTAAAGAAAGGTGTCAGGGAGGTTGGTCTCATGACGGATCGCGTTAAAGGAACAGTCAAGTGGTTTAATGCCAGCAAAGGGTACGGATTTTTGGAACAACCGGAAATTGACAAGGATGTCTTTGTCCACTTCTCCGCCATTGAAGGAGATGGTTTCAGAACTCTCAAAGAAGGTGAACAGGTAGAGTTTTCCATTACTGAATCAGAAAAAGGATTACAGGCTGAAAAAGTCGCGAAATTATAAGTGATTTGCTCACCTGTTCCAAGGTGACGCTGAATAGAGATCTCCATATAGTTTATCTGTATGGGGGTCTTTTTTTTTATTCTTGTGCGGTGAAGAAAGAACATTTACACTTTATTCCGAACACGATATGGATTTTTAACCATGATATTGTCAATATAAGAACTGCCAGTTGACGGTTGAAATTCCGCAACTGATAGGCCATCAAAACAACACAAAGATAAATCTTTTGAAAAATAACCGTATTCATCTCAACTCTCCGGGCAAGACCAGGAAGTTTGGTATAGCATTGGGCAGAGCAGCACTGCCCGGTGATGTGATCTGTCTTGACGGCGACCTGGGTGCCGGCAAAACAACGCTCGCTCAGGCAATCGGCATTGGGCTTGAAGTTCCTGAACAGAGCTACATTACCAGTCCGACATTTGCAATTCTTCATGAATACCAGGGACGCATTCCGCTCTACCACATGGATTTTTATCGACTCACCAGTGGTGAAGAAGTTGAGGACCTCGGGTTCGACGAATATTTCTACTCACATGGGCTCACCGTCATCGAATGGCCTAAGATTGCATCTGACCTGGTGCCTGACAGCAGACTCTATTTAACTCTATCTATTATTGATGAACAGAGTCGTCAGATTGTTTTTGATTTCGGAAAGAGCGACTGGTGCAAACGGCTACAGCATCAGAGTATTTAAGTTTCAATGGGATTGTTGAAGGGAAGCATGGAAAAAATGTCATCAGAAGCTGGATTATTAACAGTTGTTATTACTGTTTTTCCAAAACGTTTCCGGTAAAATTTCTAGGCACTCATCACCCAAACGAGATAAATCAAATTTGAAAAATTATGTCCTTTTTTGCCTGGAAAAAAAGTTTCAGTGTTGGAATCGTGGAGATTGATGAGCAGCATAAAAAATTGCTTGAGTATCTCAATGAGCTTTACTCCCGATCAAAATTTGGAAAGGAAACAGAAATTAATCCAATGATGGTCGACAGGTTAGTCAGCTACGCGAATACTCATTTCAAGTATGAAGAAGCATTAATGAAAAAAAAAGGTTTTCCTGAATTGGAAAACCATAAACGCTATCATGCTTCTTTTGAGACACAATTGCGAGAATTTGAGAAAATGATTCACAATGACTCAAAACTAGCAATGAAAACGGTTTTTATCTTCTTAAGGGATTGGTTTCTAGAACATATCATGGAAGAAGATAAAAAATATGTCCCATATGTGCATAAAAAAAGATAACTAATTAGAAATCCTACTTACATCAGTTCCTCTTCTTCTTAGATTGTCCGGTAGTTTTTTCTGATGTTCTATCAAGCAGTTCCCGGTTGTTGATAATCCCCATCCTACTTTTAAATAACTAAGGAAAAAAAAGAGGCTGGAGTTGTCTGGACCATCTTTCTGGGATATAAGAGGATTTACAAATCTGCCACAATGTGGTAACTGGTGTTTCGTTGTAATCACATGAAATTCAAAAATGAGAGAAAGATGAATAAAAAAACGATTACGTTTACCGATTGTTTTAAGAAGTTCACCGTCGATCAGGACAAGGCGATCAAACCGGAAGACACAATAGAGAGATTTTATGAGAAACTTAAAAATCTCGATTTTGAAATATTGAAAGAGGTGAGAAGAATTGATAACGGACGGCTGGATATCCCAGTCTATTTTTCCGTTTGCGCAGAAAACACCTCACAATTGACTGGAACGAAAAAACAGATGGGCAAAGGAGCGTCACCGGTCCAGGCTAAGGCTTCAGCCTGTATGGAACTTGGTGAGCGGTTTTCTTTTTTCTCTTTCAAAAGTAATCCGGATAATTTTATTACCGGAGACTATCTCTCCATGCGGGACGCCGGGTATCCGGTGATGGAGATGAGTTACCTACTCCAATCGGTTCATGATACTGAGAATAATGAAGCTTTTCTTGAAAAGCTTCTTGAAAATATTCCTATGCAGTGGACATGGGCCACCAATATAACCAGGGGTGAGGATGTTCTTATACCCTTTTCATGGTTTTTTGCCATTAATGAGTTTAACGGTCCATCTGCCGGGAACACCTATGAAGAAGCCGCAATCCAAGGGATATGTGAAATTGTTGAGAGACATGTGTGCTCGGTTGTCAATCACCAGGAATTAAAAACCCCGGCCATTCACCCCGACTCAGTCAATGATCCGGTAGCCAGGGACCTGATCGATAAATTCAAGAAACATAATATTGACCTATACCTTAACGATTTCAGTCTGGATACCGGAATCTGCACAGTCGGAGCGCTTGCCATCGATCGTTCTACTTTTCCTGATCTCAGTGAGATAGTCTATACCGCGGGAACGACGCCGGGTGCCGAGAAAGCTGTTATCCGTGCCATCACTGAAGTGGCTCAACTTGCAGGGGATTTTAATACCGGGTCAAATTACGTTGCCTCAGGCCTGCCCAAACCTCTATCGATGGATGAGGTGAAATATCTGACCGATCCGGGTTTGGAGACTACAATTGAAGGGATGAATGATCTTTCCTCCGACAATATAAAGGTTGAGGTGGAAAATTGTGTTGAAGCGTTGAAGAATATCAACTTTGAAGTTTTTATGATTGACGTGACTCATCCTCAACTCGATATTCCGGCGCTTTACACCATCGTTCCGGGTGCGCATTTCAGAGAACGTTCAATGATCTGCGATGTGGGACTGTTTGCCGCCAAGCTTCTGGTCGAGCTGGTTGATGATCCCGAGTTTCTCGAAGAAAAACTGGCCGGCCTGGAGACGCTTCTACCAGAAGCCTACTATCTGGAGTTTTATCGTGGACGGAATCTTTATAATAAAGGTGAACCGGAAAAAGCAATCAGCTGTTTTGACAGGGCACTTGCCAAAAATCCGGAAGAAGAAGATATCCCATATATTTACTCATATAAAAGTCTTTGTTTGAAAGAACTCGAACGGTTTGATGATGCCATCGAAACTGTGAGAGCCGGGTGTGAAATTGATGGTGAACGCCCCGATTTTTATAATACCCTCGGCGTCTGTTATTTCAAAAAGAAGGAGTATCAGAAGGCTATTGATTCGTTTAAGCGTGCAGTGCATCTCAACCCGGCTTCGGCAATGGATTATGCCAATATCGGAGTAAACTACAAACAACTTGGCGACAATGATGAAGCCATTCGATATTACACTCTGGCTCTCACCCTGGACCCCTCTATCAGTTTTGCGCAGGAACACCTCAAGAGTCTGATGGCCGAACAACAGTGATTGCTGAATACTTCTTTTCCTGAGTGCCACTATAGCTCAGCCTATGAGAGGCGTCGACTCCTTGACCAGCTAGCCTACGGTCAAAAATCGCTCATTATGATTAATAAGAGCTAAATCTGCCCAAAACGACCTTCTTGTTACAAGAATCGTCAAGAAATACGCGATTCTTGTAATACGCCGTCAAGTAGACGACTCCTCTCGACCGCTTGCAGAGTTTCGATGGTAATCAAGTTTTTTTTCTATTAGAGTGCCGGATTGAAAAATTTGTAATTCATGGAGAGGATGAAACCTCAGGGGGGTGTAAATGGGTTTGCTCAATATCAACAATAAGATAGCTGCAGCACTGGCAACAGGAAAACCAAGGCTGGAACTATACGAAGAACTTGCACAAGCCGATCCTGAGCAGAGTGGCAAATATGCATACTGCATCAACTCTATTCCCACCGCCGAACTGCGAAAAAAATATTTGCTGCTCAACGGTTTTCTCATTGTCAGCCTTGTCGGCTACTCCATACTGACGCTGATTTCTGAATTACCGATAGATTTCAACAAACCGACACTATTTATTTTTGTGAAAATTATGGTACCACTTGTTTTCGGCTATTTTGCCTTTCATTTCCATGGGGGGCTCTATCGGTTGATGACACTCTGGTGCGCAATTGATCTTCTTGAGACAATTGTCCTGATCCAGTCAGGGTCGTTAACCGATGTGTATCGCGTCGCTCTGCTTATCATCTGCATGGTTGTTTCATGGGTCATTGCCAGAAATGTTTTTCCCAATCTTGCCTTGCTCGGACCCCGAAAAAACAAATCGGGACAATATTTGATTTGACCCAGCCTTTGCTGTCATTTGGACTTTTTCTGTTTTTTTGGCAAAAGCCGGATTCCAGCTATCTGATCATCACCTGAATCTCAGCTGCAGATCAGGTATCTAATATCCGTTTCACAGAAATGATAACGAGACTAACAGGACAGTGAAAAGACACACGTCTCTTGGAAAAATATCATTTACCAAGGGACTTTTATTTCGCTTCGAATTGAAATAAAAGAATGGTCTTTTGGTAGTGTAGGTGGAAAAATTAAGAAACAAAGTTAGATTTTTGTTCTATCCAACCTTGGGATGGTTAATATAGAGTTTTCCGTTTAGGTGATCAATTTCATGTTCAATGAAAGCGGCATATCGACCTTTAACAGAAAGTGTTCTCTCTGAACCGTCTCTCCTCTTATACTGTACTGTGATAACGCCGGATCGTTTAACGGTTCTTGAACCGTATCCGGGCAAAGACAGGCAGCTCTCCTTGCTGAGATAGGTGCCTTTTTGAGTGATTATTTCCGGGTTGATTAAAACTTCCAACCTGCCATGTATACCGCAGACAATAATCCGTTTTAAATAGCCTATCTGTGGAGCAGATAAACCGTTGTGGATGGTTGATTTTAAGAAAAGATCTATAGTTGTTCTGTATTGAAGGGTGTTGCTGATTTTTCTAATGATGTCATGTGTCTCTTCATCGATTGATTCAACAGGTTCTGAAACCTTTTGAAGAAGCGGGGAAGGGTAGAGGATTACTTCGGTGATCTGTTTTCTGCTTTTGATCCTTTCAAGAACAAAATAGCTCCCTCCAGATAGTAGGATGGTTCCCAAAAGACAGTGTATGAAAGTTCGTCTGGTAAACAAAAGGAGTCCTTTCGCGCCGTCAGTTAAGAGTTACCCGTAGTGTTGATGACAGGGTATAGGTCTAAATGCTTTATTCTTAATAGTACGCTTTTACATAGTTTTTGTCACATAGAAATGAAAGCTGCAAGTCTTAACGCGATTGGCATAATTACGCTGTCACACGGTTTTGGTCGTGTTGCGGCCTAAGTGTGTAGTCTTGTTGTCGTTCTATTTGAAGTAATCATATTTATAGATGATGTATAATTTTTGAGGTGATTGTGTGTGTTCACCATTCTTTTCAAGAGTTGCTTCAAATATTGCCGGTAAACTGTTTTCTTTCTCCAGCAATTTTACAGAATAGACCCCATCGATATTTGCACATATATCGGTAATTTTTCTTGTAGTGGTTTCTGACAGCAGCACTTTGTTATCGAACAATTTTTTTAGTCTGTTCTCTTTTTCCAGCAAGTCTGTGATGAATTTTTCAGGTTCAGTTTCATATATCTCACTGAAAAAGCTCACTTCTCCACTTTCTTTATCTTTCCATGACCAATCTTTTATCTTTCCTTTGGTATCGTAGTGATAGCCATAAATTGTCCCGGTTCTCAGCAAATCTTCACTTATGATATTACCGGATGAATCAAAACGGTATCTGTAAGTTGTACAGGAATTATCGTTGTTGATATTTTCAGTTATAATTTCTTGTATTTCTTTTATACGGTTTTCAGTGATCATCTTTTTGTCAAAGTACGAAAGATTGGCAAAAGCAACACTGCAAGTGAGAATAAAAACAATAAAAATGAAGGTGCGCATGTGGAATTTATACATGGATACAGTAACAGTATGATAGAAACAACAAAATGAAAATTCTCTCCATTCGTGGCCACTGAAAGTCTCTTTCAAAAGGAGGCTGCAACGGACAGTCAGATAAGCTTAAGTCACTCAGGATGGGAATGCAAGTATCAAGAAACATGGATTCCGACGTGTTGGAGCCGCAAGGTTCTTGGGTGTCACTTCCAACAATATCAGGTCCACATTATGCTGTTAATGTGGTTAAGTATGTTGGCGATCAAGTGGTTGCCATAATGCGAGGTAAGAATGCAGTCCATATTAATAAGCTATCAGTTTTATTGGAGATTACTTGCTTTAATGTTTGAAGGATCGTCATAAATTGTTCTTTTAAAATAGTCAAATAACATAGTAGTCACGAAAAATTCGACATTGCACTGCATAGGTCGATATGGTAGTTTTTGCCGACTTTTCAATTCCTTTGCTGGTATAAAAACAGCAGAGCTTTTTCAGGCAAAACGCGTTGAACTTATTTCGTTTTTCACTCTCTTATAATAGTGCAGCGCAAGGTCAATGTTACTGTTTGCCGTATTAACACACCAGATTGTCAAATGAAAACGGTTGTTGTTGCACAGAGTATACAAGGTAAAGACCTTGCTGAGAAAATAGCTGGAAATTTTCCAGACTGCCTGGTTGAACAATTGGAAGACTCAGTCGACTTGACAATTAAAAGGTGTTGGAATGCGTTTGACTGTATCATCTGCATCTTGTCAACGGATGTAATTATACGTTCAATTGCATCCCTTTGTTCTGAAAAAAGCAAAGAACCAATGGTGATCGCTATTGATGAAAGAGGCGATTTCGTTATCCGTCTGCTGGAAGGCCGCACCCCTGAAGTATTGAAGATAGTCGAACAAGTCGCCGAGATTACAGGCGGTCAGCCCGTGATTACTACAGGCCATAACCCCCTGGATATCTTCGAAATTGATTGGTGGTCCAGGGAAAATAACCTGACGATCACCGATCCAAAAAAGCTAGAGACAATCTTATCGAAACGACAAGATTCAGGTTTTATTACTCTCTATTCGGATATGGTCATCAATTAGCTGCCGAAATATTGTAAAGAGGTACACAGTTCCAGAGGCAGCGATGTCATTATCTCCCATAAATACTATCCGGCAAATGCTGCCCTTCGGTTATGCCCGAAAAATCTGGTTGCCGGCATCAGTTTTGATGATACTGTTCAAACAAAAGTCTTTGATGATGCGATTGCCGAGGTTTTTGAAAAAATGGGTTTTGATCGAAACAGTCTGTGTGCATTATCCTCCATTGATCTCAACCAGGATTCAGAATTCCTGCAGGAATTTGCTAAAAAAATGAATTGCCCTCTCTGCTTTTATTCCAAAGATGAACTCAATAGTGTCAGTGGTGTTTCAACCTCTGTTGCAGTACTATCAGCGACTGGTGCTAAAGGTGTAGCTGAGCCGGCAGCCATCCTTGGGGCAACCACTGCAATGGGGTCCGGGAAATTAATCGTCAGAAAGCAGAGCTGGAAGTCAGTTACAGTGGCTGTTGCTGAGAAACGAATTCAATTCAAATAACTGTCGGGCTTGTAAACCGGGTCGTAAACTGGAGTGAGGTTAAGGTTGAAACGGATTTTTCTTCTTCGACATGGAAGGACAGGATATTCAGGGAAATACATTGGCTCCACGGATGTTCATCTGAGTGATGAGGGACGTGAACAGATACGCTGCCTTGGCAATAAATGTAGAGAGTTGCCTATAGATACCATTTACTGCAGCCCGTTGACAAGATGCCGTCAAAGTTACGAGTTACTGCAGTTGGAAAGTCCAGTTGAATTTGATACTGATCTACAGGAGGTAAATTTTGGTCGCTGGGAGAAAAAAAGTTTTAGTGAAATTGCGGCCAATGAGTCCAATCTTGTCGATCAATGGGCTTCAAATCCAGGCTCTTTTGCTTTTCCTGAAGGTGATGCCATAATAGATTTTGTTAATCGGATTAAAAAGGTCCATTCGAAAATAGCTCAAAACGACCACAAGAACATTTTAATTGTCAGTCACGGAGGTGTCATCCGATTGTTGCTCTGCCTCTTGCTATCGATTCCTCTTGATAAGTATCTGCTCTTCGATGTTCAGAAAGGGACATTCTCCTCGGTTGAACTGTTCGATGGCGGTGGCGTATTGACCGGGTTTAATATTCAATAAGAGGTCTTAAAGTGGGCTATCTTCTTTTGATCACAGGTGGTGCCAGATCAGGAAAAAGCGCGTACGCCCAGCAACGTGCAGAAGCCTATGATGGGAGCAAGTGCTTTATCGCCACCTGCCCACCACTTGATCATGAAATGGAACAGCGGATCTTACTTCATCAGCAGGACCGCGAGGGAAAAGGATGGCACACATTTGAAGAACAGCTGGATATTGAAACAGTCATTGGGGAACAACAGTATGATGTTTTTCTAGTGGACTGTTTAACTCTTTGGGTTAACAATATTCTTTATTTCAATGAAAAGAAGGAAAAAAACTGCACTGAGCAGACCATCGCTGCTCTTAGCAACCAATTGATTACTACTATTCAATCAATTGATTCTAAAGTAATTCTAGTGACTAATGAAGTCGGTATGTCCATTGTTCCAGAAAATTCATCGGCCAGGTTATATCGAGACCTGGTCGGTCGATGCAATCAGTTAATCGGTCAGTCTGCAGATGAGGTCGTCGTTGTTCAATGCGGTGTACCACTTAAGATTAAATAGGCAATTGTTTGGAGAAATAATGGGTTTGATTGAGGAAACAATCCAGCGAATATATCCACAGGATAGTGAAGCCAGGGAACAGGCTAAAGAGAGGCTTGATCAGTTGACAATGCCCCACTGGGCACTTGGTGATTTGATGGATCTGGCTATAGAGATAGCAGGAATGACAGGTTCAATTCAGCCGAAGGTGTCAGGAAAGGCGGTCATCACTATGGCCGGCGATCATGGGGTAGTTAACGAAGGAGTTTCAAAATATCCTGCTGAAGTGACCCAGCAGATGGTTTTTAATTTTGTCAATGGTGGGGCCGGCATCAATGCTTTAGCTGATCAGGCTGGAGCTGAAGTTTATATTGTCGATATGGGTGTTGATGGGGATATTCAGCAGCTTGCTGCTTCAGGGAAGGTTATCGATAAAAAGATTGGTTTTGGTACTAATAACATCAGTATCGGACCCGCGATGTCCATTGCCCAGGCCAGGAAGTCGATTGAGGCCGGCATCCAAATTGCCAATGAACTCAGTGATCGTATCGACCTGTTTGCCACAGGAGATATGGGAATCGGCAACACTACGCCATCAACAGCCATTGCAGCGGCAGTAACCGGTATTCCTGTCGACAAGCTGACCGGAAGGGGGACAGGCCTGGATGACGACCAGCTTCAACATAAAGTCGAAGTGGTGACAAAGGTTTTAGAAATTAACAAGCCTGATCCTAAAAATGGATTGGATCTTCTTTCAAAGGTCGGAGGTTTTGAGATTGGCGGTATTGCAGGAGTCATTTTAGGCGCTGCGGCAAACAAAAAGCCTGTATTGGTTGACGGATTTATTTCAACCGCAGGAGCACTGGTTGCCTGTTCACTGGAACCGTTTATCCGTGATTATATTATCTGTTCTCATCGATCGGTTGAGCCGGGTCACAAATATATGCAGGAAAAGCTGGGCTGTACCAAGCCACTGCTTGATCTGAATATGCGGCTTGGCGAAGGAACAGGAGCCGCCCTCTGCATGAATCTTGTTGAGGCCGCTGTTGCTGTTTTAACTCAGGTTGCTACCTTTGATGAAGCGGCCGTTGCCGGAGCCGATAAATAGGAATTGGTTTTTGCGGTCAAATATGATGGTTTTATTCCAAAATTGGTGATGAAGTACCATAAGTAGGATAAATAGAGTCGTATAACGAAAGTTAAAGACAGAATTGCATATAAATCAGCCAGAGACAATGGATCAGGATCATCCATCTTCCGAGCCCCTTACACACTCTCAAAAAGCTCTCTATTCCTTTCTGGCTGCTGCAAGATTTCTGACGATTTTACCAGTCAGTTGGAGATCTGAAAAAGATATCCATCACCTGCCGTTTTCTCTCTACTTTTTCCCTGTAGTAGGATTGTTGGCCGGTTTTTTTATTGCCGGTTTAAGCTTTATAGTTGGTTGCTTCTTTAGTCAATCTGTTGTAGCGGTCATTGCTGTTGTTTTGCTGATAGCGGTTTCGGGCGGACTCCATATGGATGGATTGGCGGATAGTTTTGACGGTTTGTTCAGTAGTCGAGACAGACAGAAAACATTGACTATTATGCGAGACTCCCGTATTGGGGTAATGGGTGTTCTAGCGGTTATTTCAATCTTCTGTTTAAAGTGGAGCGTTCTGAGTTCTTTGGAACAATCGCATCTGATTGGCACGCTTGTCTTAGTGGTATTCAGCGGCAGGGTGAGCATGCTGATGTCAATGGCAGTTCTTGACTATGTAAGGACTGAAGGTCTTGGTACCCCTTTTCTTGATGAAAAAGGAAGCAATGTGAAAATGGCAGCCATAATCGGTTGTGGTTTGTATCTCTTTTGCCTTTTCATTTTTCCACTTCTTCTGGTAGCCTTTTCATTTCTGGCAACTCTTTTAACAGTCGTTCTGTTTTCATGGTACTGTCAAAGAAAAATCGGTGGTTATACCGGTGATACTTTAGGCGGTACATGCGAGTTGACAGAAACAGCGGTTTGTATGGCGATGGTTTTTGCAAACACATTACTGTGACAGCGAAAATGATAGGGCATTGGTCATGACGCAATTGAAGTCTAACGGTAAGGATGACCGGACCAACTCGTTTGGTCATGGCGGCAACATTCATTACCATCGTCGCCTTGGCGGACATGAAAATCAACTCTATGATTTTAGCGCTAACATCAACCCGTTAGGACCACCTGACTGGCTTCGTTCATTGATCAGTCGGGAACTGGAGAATCTGGTTCATTATCCGGATCCTCAGAGCTATATTCTGAAAAAAGCTGCGGCTGATTATCACAGCGTTAATGCAGACCTGATAATACCGGCAAACGGAACAACGGAACTCCTGTATCAGCTGCCGTTTCTTTTCCCATCCAGTCGTGTCGTTCTCCCGGTCCCCTCATATATCGACTATGCCCGGGTTTTTAAGAAAACTAAGCATCGGCTGATCAATTTTCCATTAAAACAAGAGCAGCAGTATGACCTGGATTATGAACGTCTGGCTTCTATTATCCAGGAAAAGGATCTTGTTATTATCGGTACTCCCAACAACCCCACCGGCAGGATTGTAGATCCACAGCAGATACTAAGCTTTGCCGATCGGTTTCCCTCATGCTGGTTTGTTATTGATGAAGCTTTTCTCGATTTTGTTGGAAAAGATTTAAGTGTTGGAGGATTACGAAGCAATATCATCACACTCAATTCAATGACAAAATTTTACGCCATTCCCGGACTCAGAGTTGGGTATGGCGTTTTCCCGGCTCAGTTGACCGATTCACTTCGAGCCTTGCTGCCACCGTGGTCTGTGAATCATCTGGCCCAGGTTGTGGGTGCACGCTGTTTAGCTGATATCCAATACCAGGAAAAAAGCAGGGAAAATATAAAAGCACTGCGATCAGAATTGATAGCAGGGCTGCAAACCATTTCCAACCTGTCTGTCGTTTCTTCCTCGGCCAACTATCTGTTGGTTAACCTGGTATCCGGTGAATCTGCAAACGTTTTGCAATCAGAGCTACAGCAGAGAAATATTCTTATCCGGGTGTGCGGCAATTACCAGGGGCTTGATTCAAATACCTTTCGAGTAGCTGTTCGTACAAAGAAGGAAAATGAGTATCTAGTTCAAAATCTCGCATCTGTTCTAAAACCAGTAAAATCCACAAACATTCATTCGGCCACCGGCAAGACCAGTTCCATTATGTTTCAGGGTACAGCCTCCAATGCTGGGAAATCAGTACTCACTGCAGCGTTATGCAGGATACTGCTCCAGGATGGCATTCGGGTAGCTCCGTTTAAAGCACAGAATATGTCACTTAATTCGTTCGTCACTCTTGACGGATTAGAGATGGGGCGAGCTCAGGTGGTACAGGCCCAGGCTGCCAGGCTGGACCCGGACGTACGCATGAACCCGGTCCTTCTTAAGCCCAATTCCGACACCGGCAGTCAAGTCATCATCCACGGTAAAGCAGTCGGCAATATGAGTGTAACCAATTATTATAGATACAAAAAAACAGCTATGGCAGCCGCGCGCCGATCATATGACCAACTTGCTTCGGAATTCGATGTTATTGTGTTGGAAGGTGCCGGTTCGCCTGGTGAAGTCAACTTGAAGAAGAACGACTTTGTCAACATGGCCATGGCGGAATATGCCGAGTCTCCGGTGCTGCTTGTCGGTGATATTGACAGGGGCGGGGTGTATGCCGCTTTTATCGGCACCATGGATGTGCTTGATGAACGAGAGCGACAGCTGGTCGCTGGTTTTGTTGTTAACCGTTTTCGTGGCGATAGTTCTTTGCTCGACGATGCCCATCGCTATGTTAAAGAATATACCGGCCTAGATGTGCTGGGCACTATTCCTTATCTACAAGACCTTGGCCTTCCGGAAGAAGACTCGGTTTCTTTTAAAGCCGGATTGTTTGACAGTGAAAAACCGACGGATGACCATATTGACCTGGTTCTTATCAATTTAGGACATATATCTAATTTTACCGATCTTGAACCCTTTCTTGATGAACCTGATGTTCACCTGCGGGTGATCTCCTCGGTTACAGAACTCGGTAACCCCGATTGTATCGTTCTGCCGGGTTCTAAAAACGTCATCGACGATCTTCTACAACTCAAAGAAAACGGTTTATACCAGGCTGTTCTGTCTCAATCGTATCGAGGATGTGAAATAGTTGGTATCTGCGGCGGTTATCAGATGCTTGGCAAAACTGTTTCGGATCCTGGTGGTATAGAATCCAGTAAACAGACCATCTCAGGCCTTGGGCTTCTTAACATCCAAACCACTTTCTTTGACGATAAAACACTGGTGAGAAAAAAGGGTGTTCATCTTGAATCGGGAATCGATATCCACGGGTATGAAATCCATCATGGTCAATCACCCTCAAAACATGAACCGCTATTGTCTTTTGACGACGATTCATTCTGCGGTAATGCTTCTGAAGATGGGTTAGTATGGGGCGCCTACCTGCATGGCATCTTTGATGCTGATGCGTTTAGAAGATGGTTCATCAATCGTTTGCGGGTACGCAAGAAATACGAACCTGTCAAGATTATTTTAGCCCCATACGACCTTGAACCCGCATTTGACAGATTGGCTGATAGAGTCAGAAGCAATATCGACATGGAGCATATCTATCGACTGCTGAAATTGTAGTTATCATGTACAAAAGATATCATTACTCATGCTTTTCGAAATCCAGCTTTTCGCAGCAATTATTTTAGACTACTGTTTCGGTGATCCCCGCTGGTTTCCCCATCCGGTAAAGCTGATCGGTTCCTTTGCCACCGTCACAGAAAAATATAGTCGTAGTATCTTTGGAAACAAGCTGCTGGCCGGTGCAATAAGTACAATTGTCATAGTTGGTATTACAGGTTATCTCACCTGGGTTGTTCTTTTTATTGCTTCAGCGATTTCCGCTATTCTAGCAGCAGGGGTGGCTGTCTTTTCCCTATATCTGTCAATTGCCGTAAAAGATCTGCTGGTTCATTCAAGGCTGGTGTATACCAGGCTTTTGGAAGGCGATCTTGATCAGGCAAGAGAGGCTGTCTCACTGATGGTTGGTCGAGAAACCTCAACTCTCTCCGAGGGTGAAGTCACCAAGGCCTGTATTGAAAGCGTAGCTGAGAACATGGTCGATGGTATTACTGCACCACTTTTCTGGGCGGTTGCGGCCACATTATTTACCGGATTGACCGGACTTGGAGAGATCTGTTCAGCGGCTGTGGGAGCAATGGTTTATAAGAGTGTTAATACTCTGGATTCCATGTTTGGTTATCGAAACGAACGATATATCCTGTTCGGTCGATTTACCGCAAAACTTGATGATCTTGTCAACTGGCCGGTTTCCAGGTTAAGTGGCGTTTGTCTTATTGCCTCTTCGTTTGTTGTCGGACTGGATTGGAAACAGGCATTTCAAGTTTTTATCAGGGATCGGCTGAAACATGCCAGCCCCAATGGAGGTCACCCGGAGTCGGCAGTTGCCGGTGCTCTGGGGATCAGGCTGGGCGGCAGTTCAAGATATCATGGTCATAAGGTTTATAAACCAACTATTGGTGATGTCACCAGAAGAGTTCGACCTAAAGACATTCATCTGACAAACAGGATGGTGGTTACAGGTTCGTTGGTTTTTTTGGTAATCATACTGCTGATAAGGCAAGCAATTCTCGTCCTTATTCGATAAAAACAGAAGTTCATTTGAACCTTTTCAGGTTCTTTGGGGACTTAAAGAAAAAGGCTTGCTTTTTGGCGATGAGGTTGGTCAGTGCCCATCCGGAAACGGATTTTCCTCCTAACTCTTTGTTGTAGAGAAAAATTTATCCTCGGAATATTACTCATATGCCTGAGGAAAATTTTTATCTGCGCCTAGATTTAGAGGAAAAATTTTCGTTTCTGGACAGACACTGCTGAATGATCCAATAGTAATAATAGCTTAATAAGAATGAAAAGACTTGAACAAATAGCCAAATCATTTATCTTTGTGACGTTTTGATACATGCAAGTAAAATAACTGTAAAGGATATGTAAATGAGGCTGTCACACCTAACACTGAGCGGTACCGTCATACTCACTATTTTCCTCCTTCTGGTTCCCGTAGTCTACTGTTTCGGTTCCTCGGCTGGGATAGAGACCCCAAAAGGAAAAGCTGTTGCTGCAGAAACAAAGGAGAATGATTCGGCTCCTCATAACAAAGATGCAGTTGGCAAGGAAGATGTACAGAAGCAGATTGCTCAAATGTCTGAAAAGGAGAAAACCTGGTTCTTGAAGTTCCAGAATGGAATTCCCTTTTTTGACGGTTGGAAAGACATCAGCCAAAATATTATTTCCAATTTTCCTGAACAGGAAAAAGAGAGGATCAAAACCAGCCTGAAAAAATTAGGAAATAAGATCGGTATTGAGTGGGCTAAGGACAACGCAATCCGCAAAATCGATACCGATATGTTGCGTGGTTGGGGCAAGAAATTGGAAAAGGCCCTTGATAAAGGATTCAAGCATGTTACTGAAACTGTTCACCGGGTGGATCGAGAGGTGGATGAGATTCTGTCTGCAACATTGATGAGTAAGAAAAAAAAGAGTTAGTTCTTTTTAAGTTTTTGATCGCTCATCATGCTCAGCCTAACACGAGGTGTTGTTGATTTGTCAGTCTAGCCTCTGGTCAAGATCACTCCTCTTTCGCTAGTAACCTACAGTTCTAATGAAGTATTCCCTGGTTTAAAGAAAAGAATTGCTCCAAATCCATGAGCCGTGAAATACCTCTGACAAACTGGCAACAACTCTTTTGCTGCTCAGGCTTAAAATCATTGGTAATCTACTTATTTTAAAAGAGAAGGTGTACATCTACGCCTGTTTCTTTTTATTGAGTGACAGTATAGAAAATGTAAAAATTGAGTTCCAAACCAAAAAAGGAGTTTTATCGCATGGAAAGAACATTTGCCATTATTAAACCGGATGCCTTTGGCGCCGGAAATGCAGGAAAGATCATTGCCCGAATTTATGAGGAAGGTTTTACTATTGTGGGTTTAAAAAAACTCTACCTTTCCAAGGTGGAGGCTAAAGGGTTTTATTATGTTCACGAGGGAAAACCGTTTTTTGATGAACTGACCGACTTTATGTCAAGCGGACCATGCATTGTTATGGTTCTGGAGGCGGAAGGCGCTATTAAAAAATGGCGTGACTTGATGGGTGCCACCGACCCTGAAAAAGCTGATGCGGGAACTCTGAGAAAAGAGTTCGGTACTTTTGTAGGGGAAAATGCCACTCACGGTTCAGATGCACCTGAAACGGCTGCATTTGAGATTGGTTATTTTTTCTCAGGACTTGAACTGCTGTAGGTCAAGAACAGTATGTATACAAAAGGCAGCTTTGGTCGGCTTACCCGACTGAAGCTGCCTTTTGTGTTTTCTGTGATCTAGACATACACAAAATTCCAGCAAACTCGAAGTTTTTAGCCTGTAGTTTTACTCCTGGTAACAGTTGGCCAGGGAGATGTCAGATGGATTGGGTATGGAAAAGACAGAAGAAGTGGATTGAAGAAATGAAGACTTCTACTCTTCTTCCTTAAAATCAGGTTTTGAGATATCGACTACGTCGCAGTCAATTTGACCATGCTGAAGAATGATTTGCAGAGTATCCCTCAACTGAACCTGTTCTGAACTGGAGATTACTGTAAATTCCTCAGTAGTCGGATCTTTTTTACCGGTGATCGAATATCCTCTAGCCAGAGTCGCCAGTGGACTGACTGCGTCGAGCAGGGTCAACAACTGTTCAAAGCGGTTTTCTTTTTTTTGTAAAACCAATTTGGTGCTTGCATCCAAACGGGTTGCCAAAAGGTCGATCTTTTTCATGTCGGCTTGGATTTGCGAGTCGGGTGCAAGGTGTTTGAGGGTCAGCAAGAGCTGGTTCAATCTACTTTGTTCCACAAATAATCTTCTGTTCATCAGATCGACAAGTCGTGTAAAACGATAATCAAGGTCCAGTGAGTAACGGGTAAAAATTGGTTCAAAGTTTGAAATACGCTTGGTATACGCACGAACTGAGCTAACACCTGTGTCGACCTTTGCAGACAAAGCGAGGACCATTCGACGGATCAATGAGTGAGAGTAAGCCAGAATCTCTGCTTGATCGACAAACAGCTGCTCGGCAGCAGCGGTTGGTGTTGGAACTCGAAGATCACCGCAGAAATCGGCGATGGTATAATCGGTTTCATGGCCGATTCCAGTCACAACCGGTATAATCGAATCGCCAATGGCACGGGCAACGTTCTCTTCATTAAAACTCCACAGATCTTCTATTGAACCACCGCCTCGAATCAGCACAATGACATCAACCGACAGACTTTCATTGATCTGATAGATGGCTTTGCTGATCTCCTTGGAGCTTCCTTCCCCCTGCACCCGGACCGGGAATATGGAGATATGACAGTTTGATTGCCGCTGTTGATGGATCGTTAGGAAATCCCTGATGGCCGCCCCTGTGGGAGATGTTATAACTGCTACAGTCTTGGGGAAGGGAGGGATGGGCTTTTTTATCTGTTGATCAAATAACCCCTCATCCTGGAGTTTTTTCTTAAGCTGTTCGAATTTTGCATACAAAACACCCTGACCATGGAAGTCGACGGTATCGACAATGATCTGATACTCTCCACGCGGCTCATAGACGGAAATCCTTCCATGACAGATAAGCTGAACACCATCATCTATAGGTTCTGACAAAAATTTTTGTTGCCCCTTGAATAGAACAGCTCTCAGTTGAGCTGAGTCATCTTTCAGGGTGAAATACAAATGACCGGAATGGGGTTTTCTGAGGTTTGATACCTCACCTGAGATATGGACAAATCTGTATTCGTCCTCCAACAACGATTTAATCTGGTTGGTGATCTGAGATACGCTGTATATTTCGGGTTGCGAAAAAAATGACATATTGGTGTTAGAGGGCTAAAATCTTTAATTCCAATTAACAATTATCAAATGACCATGAAAAATCAATTTCATCTTTTCAAAGCTCGTTGTCATACGTTTACAGATAGACAGGAGAAGCAGGATATATTACATTGCGTTGTTCTTGGAACTTGAAACTAGTGTTGACACGACACTAGAATTTATCACCCAAAAGATAAAGGGAATTATAAGGAGAAGTCAATGGCTGGAGAAAGCCCTTTTGAAAAAAAGTTTGTCGATGAAAGTGATAAGGCCGATCTGCCTGGAGTGCTCGATCAGTTGAGTCTGCCACCCGCATTTATTGAGTTTGTCAGGATACATCAGCGAAAAATAAAGATCATTGCCATTGTTGCTGTAGTTGCTACGGTTGTCTGGGCCCTGTGGGACTCATACAGTGATAATCGTCTCGAGAAATCGGTGTCCGCACTCTATAACGGACTCAAGGTTACCGGGGATGAGCGTAAACAGGAACTTGAGAAAGTTATCAGTGAATATAAGGGGACTCCGGCTTCAACCTGGGCCAGGATCGAACTCGCCCATGCTGATATGAAAAACTCCAAGTTTGCTGACGCTGCCACCAAGTATCGGAGTATCCGGGAAGGTGTCGATAAATCGAATCCCCTGTATAATTTACTGACTTATGGTGCGGCAATTGGTTTTGAGGCCGAAAAGAATTATACCGAGGCAATTTCTGAATATGAAAAACTGAAATCAGTTGATGGCTTTGACTCAATTGGTGTACTTGGAATCGGGCGCATTTACGAGATTGAAGGAAAAAAAGAAGAGGCTCTTAAAGTTTACGAGCAATACATTTCCACATTCGAAGGCGCTCAGCAGAATAATCCGGACAAAATAGTTATAGAAGAAACAATTGCCAGAATCAGGGCAACGATGTGAAACTGATCAGTTCTATCGCTAAAATGGGTTCACTCTCTGCCAAGTGGCAGCAGGCAGGTGAGAGGATCGGGCTGGTTCCTACCATGGGCTTTTTCCATGACGGACATCTTGCCCTTATGCGTGAAGCAGTCAACCAATGCGATAAAACGGTGGTATCATTGTTTGTCAATCCAATCCAATTTGGCCCTAAGGAGGATTTGGCGACCTATCCAAGGGATCTGGACAGAGATATGGAAATGGCTCGTGCACAGGGCATTGATGTCCTGTATCATCCAGATGTAAAGGATATGTACCCGCTAACCTTCCAGACCTCCATCCATGTTGGTCGACTCACAGAAGGGCTGTGCGGTGAAAAAAGACCTGGCCATTTTGATGGTGTCTGTACCGTTGTCAATAAGCTCTTCAATCAGGTGAGTCCGGACATGGCGATATTTGGGGAAAAGGACTTTCAGCAACTGGCAGTCATCAGGAGGATGGTGACTGATCTTGATATGGGCATTCAAATCGTTGGTTATCCAACGGTTCGTGAAAAAGACGGTCTTGCCATGAGTTCCAGAAACTCCTATCTGGACCGTGAACAGCGGCAAAAGGCTCTTTGCCTCAATCAGGCGATCCAGTATGCTAGAGAGAAGGTCGCCGGAGACAGGGTAACTGGTATACGACAACTAGAACAGGAAATAATAACACGAATCGAATCGGTAGACGGATGTACTGTTGATTATATCTCCATTGTTGATGGACATACCCTGATTCCTTGTGATTTGGCAGATGAAAACAGTGTACTGCTGCTGGCAGTTTATATTGACGGTGCTGTAAGACTGATCGATAACGGAAAACTCATTCTTTAACCGGATGTATAGTCATGATACGACAGATGTTACGAGCGAAACTCCATCGCGCTACGGTCACCGAAGCTGATCTCCACTATGATGGAAGTCTAACGATTGATGAAAACCTGCTGAACGAGGTTGGCATCATCCCATATGAACGGGTCAAGGTATATAATATCTCCAATGGAGAGCGGTTTGATACCTATGCCATTCGTGGTGAGGCAGGCTCCGGAGTCATCGGCCTCAATGGGGCCGCTGCCCGAAAAGGTATGATTGGCGACCTGATCATTATTGTTTCGTTTGGTTTTTACCAGGATGATAAACTTGAGGAGTATAGACCTAAAATTGCTCTGCTCAATGAAAAGAATCAGATAAAAGAAATGCTGACAAAATAGCAGCAACAATAAACAGGAAAACAGGAGTAAGCCATGCCCGGTTTTGAAGTATTTGGTGCGGAAGAAAAACAAGAGATTATGGATGTCCTTGATACTGGGGTTCTCTTTCGGTATGAGTTCGGTGAACAGAGAAACGGTGTCTACAAAGTTAAAGAATTTGAGGAGAAATTCGCAGCCTACTGTGGTTCCTCATATGGACAGGCGGTCACCTCAGGCACGGCTGCATTAAAAGTAGCGCTCGCCGCCCTTGGTGTTGGACCAGGTGATGAGGTCATTACCCAGGGTTTTACATTTGTCGCTACTTGGGAAGCCATCCTTGATATCGGCGCTATACCGGTTTTTACCGAGATTGACGAAACTTTGAATATGGACCCGGATGACCTGAAAAAGAAAATTACCGATAAAACCAAATGTATTATTCCTGTCCATATGCTAGGGGCTCAGGCAAGAATTGAACAGATCGTAGCCATAGCTAATAAGCACTCAATAGCTGTTCTCGAGGACACCGCCCAGGCTGCCGGAGGGCGGATCAATGGAAAACACTTAGGAACGTTTGGCAACTGTGGAACATTTTCTTTTGACTCTGTCAAAACCATGACCACAGGTGAAGGGGGAATGATCATCACCGACGATGAGAAGTTGTGGCGGGATATGTCCGAATATCATGACCATGGCCATGATCATGCTGTCAACCCCGGAGGAAGAGGTGGTGAAGGCAGGAGCTTTATCGGCTTTAATTACCGGATGATGGAGATCCAGGGAGCGATCGGTATTGCCCAACTGGCTAAACTGGATTCTATGATTGTCTCCCAAAAACAGAAT
This sequence comes from uncultured Desulfocapsaceae bacterium, assembly GCA_964558875.1. GTDB lineage: Bacteria > Desulfobacterota > Desulfobulbia > Desulfobulbales > Desulfocapsaceae > CAZLGM01. Next base: position 13,121 of record CAZLGM010000005.1, on the reverse strand, counting down.
AAGGCAAAGCTGAAAGAAGCAGCATCAAAGATACCCGGTGTCAGTTTCCGCACCCTTATTGATGAGCAAGGTGATTCGGCCACCTTTTTTGCTTTTATACTTGAGAGCGGGGAACAATGTCAACGCGTCAATAATCTGTTAAAAGAGAAAGGCGTGGGAGCCATTAATTTTGCCGAAAATACTTGGCATTTTTATCCAAAATGGGAACACCTGATGGATGGCTCAACACTTGCCCATTCAGGATATCCGTTTAAAGAGCCTGATGGACGAAGGCGGGTGATTTATAGTCCGGACATTCTGCCCAAATCTGCAGCACTCATGGAGCGGGCTCTCATCTATCCGGTTTCAATCAAGATGACGGATGAGCAACTCGCCAAAATGTGTTCTGCTCTTGCAGAGGCTGCAAAAGTTTGAGATAAAAAAGAACGGATTTTGCACACTGTTATAAAGGTGGTTCAGTATTTTGCTGAACCGCCTTTTTTATTTTCAAATCCAGGTACATATCCAGGTCCATTCCCGGAAAAGCCATGAAAGGTCTGGCTAACGATAAAATTTGTGAGAACCGTATTGATTGAGATAAGTGAGGGTGGAAGACCAATTTGGATTTATTTTATCCAGATGATAATGAGTCGCTCCCTTGGTGAAATCCTGGGTCTGCAAGGCGATATAAACAGATTCCATGCATTGGACAAAAGCCTTTAGATCGTTTGGAAAATAGGACTTTTTCTGAAATGTCCAGCTGAACTGATAGGGTTGTTTGATTATTTCCTTGACCGTGGTTTCTTTTTGGTTTGCACGGTTCAACGTTACATGAGCAATGGCAACCTGACCGATCTGAGGCTCTGAGCGGGCCTCATGATAAACATTTAAGGTGAGCCATAACAAACCTTCTAAAAAAGACATGTGTACTACTCCTTACTGCACTTTCGGCAACTGCTGAATACTAAATAAAAAATCAGACTGGTTTTCACCCACAATTACATGGAAAACAGACAAACCTTGCAGCTCTTCCTTAGGGATCAGACAGCCTGGGCTAAAAATTTGCGATATTTTAAGGACTAAAAAAGAGAAGTCAAGTAAATTTTCGGTCAGGATGGGGGTTGTTAATGAATTTACCTATTAAACCCGTATCATAGGGTCAGCTATAAATTCAAAAAAGAAGAGAGAAAATTGATTAGACACCGTTGTGGAAACGGTGAAAGTGAAATGAAGCTGCTAGAAATAGATATTTGAAGCCTAAACCATCTTTTAAAACGTTAACTTGGATTTCTGTCTCTTTCTAAAGGACTTTCCGATCAAAATACCGATTAACAGGATAATGGCTCCGGCAACCAGCCAAGGTATGCGTGGATCAATATTTAGATTTGAATTGCTATTACCTGTCTGCAGGCGTTTGAGCTGGTTCTTCAACGCATTGTTTTTTTCCTGTAATTTTTTGCGGCTGTCGGTCAGTGTAATGATCTTGTCCTCACTCTGCTGAAAGCGGGCTCGTTCACCTTCAAAAGACTTAACCAATAGCTGTAATTCGTTGTTCTTGTTTTCCAGCTCAAAGCGTTGTGATTCGATGGTTTTGAGCTGATTAACCTTTTCTACGAGAAGAGATTGGTCGCTGCTGGCTTCCAGTGTTTTTTTAATTTCATTCAGTTCAGCAGTATGTGCTTCTTTCTGTTCAGCCAGTTGAGCTTGTAATTGTTTCTTATCAGCCTCAAGTGTTTTAATGAGAATTTCCTTAGGCTCAGTGAACAGGATATACTGTTTCAATAACCAGCCCTCTTTGTTGTCTTCAGTCTTGACCAGGTGATACCGGTCCTGGGTACCTATAATCTCGACTTTATCTCCCGTCTGCACCTTTGCCACCGGATTACTGGGCTCATAGATACTGTCTTTAAGGTGGATAATGAGTTTATCCGAGATATAACCTGTTGCAGCGTTAGCGATCATTGGCGCTGTTAGAAACAGAATAAAAAGAAGCAAAAAAGAAGCTTTGACCGTTTTTTGACTCGGGTTGTTCATGAGATATGGATAATGGAGCAAAATGGTTTTAAATCTAAGTGGTTAACACCAGGAACAACCTACTTGGTCAATGGTTGGTTGTCAAACAATTCTTTTCCAATCCCTTTATTTATAGGGTAATTGGTAAAAACTCCTTCAGCAGCAGAGATGGAGGATCGTTTCAATGGTGGCCTGATCATATTGATCCAGTCGCCAGATCTTAGCCAGAGATGTGGCGTTCCGGGCAATCCGGGGAATATCTTGTTCAGGAACTGCCAATTCATTAAGAATGGTGGGACAACCAACCTGTTTGAGCCAGTCGATAAACAGTTCAATGGTCTCATCCTCGGTTATTGGTCCTTTTTTGCCATGATACCCAAATACCCGTTGGCCAAACTGTTTCACCCGCTCAGGATTCGATTTTTTATAAAATTTCAGCCACCCAGGCATTACAACTGCCAGACCGGCACCATGGGCAACTTCGTAGAGGGCTGAGAGCGAGTGCTCGATCATATGCATGGGAAAACCAACCTTGCCAAGACCTGCAGCAGACAAGCCGTTTAGGGCCAGCGTGGAACACCACATTAATTCAGCCCGTAAACGGTAATTAGCGGGATCTTTCATGAGCTGTGTACAGCATTCCATGATATTGATAACCAACCCTTCAATAAATCTGTCCTGTATGGGAGTGGCTGGTAACTGGGTAGTGAAATAGAATTCCAGCACATGGGAGATAGCGTCGACGGCGCCAAAGGCTGTATAATCAGCGGGAACGGAATAGGTGGCTTCAGGGTCGAGAATGGAGGTTTTTGGATGGAGCCGTTTGTTGCCGAAACCAAACTTGAGCTTTTTTTCTTCATTGGTAATCACCATTCCCGAATTCATCTCCGATCCTGAAGCGGCCAGAGTCAAAACACAGGTGAGCGGCAGAACTTTTTTGATCGATTTTTTCCCAATAAAAAATTTCCAGACATCAAAATCGACAACTGATCCGGCACAAATCGCTTTGGCTTCATCAATAACAGACCCCCCTCCAACAGCGCAAACGACCTGACAGTTATTCTTTTTAACCAGCTGAATACCTCTTCGCACATGACTTAACACTGGGTTCGAGCTGACATCAGGATGCTCGACAATATTCAGGCCTGATTCGGTTAACGAGCTGATAACCTGCTGATAGACGCCGTTTTCACGAATAGAGCCTTTCCCATAGACCAGCAAGACGTTGTTCCCATACTGTTTGGTCTCATTGCCGATATGCTTGATTGTATTTTTGCCGAAAATTACTTTTGTGGGATTGTGAAAGACAAAGTTTTCCATAACTTACTTATTTTTTATAAGATTGCAGAGAGGTTAGTGTCTTATCGAAACTACAGGTAAGGTTGATAAACTGTTCAAGGGTCAACGTTTCTCCCCGACTGGTCGGCTCAATACCGGCTTTTTGAATCGTCTGTCTGGTGAGTTCGCGGATTTCACGTTTTACATCGAGATACTCTGTAAACAGGCGGCTGGCGGCAAGGGTGTTTACAAGGGTTTTTCTCCTCTGGGCAAAAGCAGCTCTGACAACGGTTTGCAAAAGACGAAAATCATATTCAGGCAGATTGTTCAGGTGGGCTGGTTTGGGTTGGAAAGTGATGGTAACCACAACTGAATCAACTTGTGGCTTGGGATGAAACTGATCGGGTTTGAGGGTCAGCTTTTTTTTGATTTTAGCACACGATTGCAGAAGGATTGATGGAATCCCATACTGTTTTGAACCGGGTGTTGCCATAATCCGGTCGGCAACTTCTTTCTGCAGCATGATCGTAGCCCACTCAATATGATGGCGGTTGTCGATCATTTTAAAAAGAAACGGATTGGAAATAGAGTAGGGAAGATTCGCCATGATTTTTAATCGTGCACCGGTTTGGTTGCATAAAGAGCCAAAATCGGTTTTCAGGATATCCTGATGGATAAGCGTCACATTCTCAGGCAGCTGCATTTCCTGCTCGTGGTACCGTATGATACCACTATCTATTTCTATACCTATAACCTGTTTTGCCGATTGGGCTATGGGAAGGGTTAGAGCACCAAGGCCAACACCAACCTCAATGATCGTGTCATCGGGATGAATACCTGCCAGCCGGACGATCTTGGAGGATGTGTTTTGGTTAACAAGAAAATTCTGGCCAAACCGTTTGGATGGGGCAAGCTGATGATCGCTGAGTGAATCCTTTATGTTCTTCTGTTTGGACATGTAGCGTCATACCTCCTAAGAGCAGGAGGTGTTAATCGAGAAGATGTTTTTTATACGTTTTTTCCGGATTTTGATAAACAGTTTCAATGAGTAGAAATAACTGACAATAGCAAACGGCAGAGCGAGGATAAACCCCCCAATCAACATGACAATTGTTACCTCGTAGCCTACGGACACCAGCATTTTCAGGGAATCTGGAAACGATTGGTCAGACAACAGACTATTGAGAACTGACTTGATCACTTCCCAGTTAAGCTCATATGGAGTAACTGCGTTGCCGATAACCAGGGACGACCAATAGATGGGAATGTAGGTCAGCGGGTTGCAGACCAGAACACCTGCGATAACGGCAGCGATAAAAGATGTACGGGTTATGAAGGTGATGATCAATGCAGCGATGGTGTGTAAAGGCAATGTTGGCGTGAGGCCAACAAATACACCAATGGCGGCCCCCATGGCAAGGGGTTGAGGATTTCCCTGGAGTCTCAAAAAACGAAGCCAGTAATATCGAAAAGTCCGTTTTATATCGTTCATTGTTTAACCCAGGGGAGATCGGGAATACACGTCCATATCATAAGACATATCTTTTTGATGATATTGGAAAAAACCGGCTATGGCTATCATGGCACCGTTATCTGTGCAAAATGATGGTCTTGGCAGAAAAAGCTGTTTGCCGGTTTCCCGGCAGCGGTGTGTCATCAAATCACGTATACGCGGATTAGCCGAAACTCCACCGCCAAGAACAATGGTATTAATCTGATATTTTTCAGATGCTGTTACTGTCTTTTCAACCAATACTTCTGCTACAGCCTCCTGGAATGAAGTGCATATATCTTTTTTATTTAAATCGTGTCCTTTTTGATTCGCACGGTTGCAGTAATTGAGCACAGCGGTTTTCAAACCGCTGAAACTGAAATCGAGCGAATCTTCACCAAGCCATGCTCTTGGAAATTGAATACTGCTTTGACCTTGTTCTGCAAGTTTTGAAATGATTGGACCTCCAGGATAATCAAAGCCAAGGAGTTTTGCTACTTTATCAAATGCCTCACCGGCAGCGTCATCGCGGGTACGACCCAGAAGGGCAAAGTCGTCATATCCTTTGGCAAGAAAAAGAGAAGAGTTTCCCCCGGAGATAATGAGTGCAATATATGGAAAAGACGGTTTGTCTTTTTCCAGGTAAATAGAGAGCAGGTGTCCGCACATATGATCCACACCGATAAGTGGGATTCCTGCTGCGAATGAAAGAGCCTTGGCATATGAAAAACCGACAAGCAATGATCCAATCAGGCCGGGCCCCTGGGTGACGCTGATCAGGTCGATGTCGTTCAGGGAGACACCAGCATCCTTGAGAGCCTTATCAACAATCGGGTCGATCATTTCAAGGTGTTTGCGGGAAGCCAGTTCCGGAACAATCCCCCCAAAAGGTGAATGGATCTGATCCTGGCTCGACAACACATTTGAGAGGAGTTGGTCGCTGTTTCGAAGAACGGCGACACCGGTATCGTCGCAGGATGTTTCTATTCCTAAGGTCAGCATAGCTCGTTATAAGTCCGAGTTAAGATCCGGGTTAGTTTTCGATTATTTCTTTGATTGAAGATTTTGAGCGTATTCCTTGTATTCCTGCTTAACTGTATCTGGAATATCAAGCCAATCACAACCACGAATGGCACCTTCCAAAGCATATAGATATGCAGCGTTGAAATCTCCATATGAATCACCGGTAGCGTACATCTTATCAAATGCTTTCTTGGCTCCTAACTGTCTTAGTTTTTCAGGTGAGTCAATTTGAGCCGCTATCAGCTTTGCCGCCAGCTTGGGCCCTACGTTTCTGAGTTGTTTTGCTAATTCCTTCACTGCTTGTTCAGTAGACATTTCATCTCTATTGCCGATTTATTTTTAATTTTTACTATGGGACTTAATTTCATAAATTAACCAAAAAATAGTAGGGAAGTAACTATAAATACAATGTTTTCATAAGTCAACGAGGGGTTGAAGTGTAATTAAGCGGTGAAAATTAATCTGATACAGGTATAGTGGTCAAACACTTTGGTTGCCATAGGTGTTGGTGGCTACTTTTGAGATTACGGATTTGATAATTGATTCCATGGGAAAAGAACAAAATAATACGCTGGTTGACCAGTTTTCCAGAACCATTTCTTACTTGCGTCTTTCGTTGACTGACCGATGCAACCTGAGGTGTCTGTACTGTATGCCGGATGACAAGGACAGTGATGACCATTTAAGAGGCGGTTCAATACTGACCCGGAGTGAGTTGCTCAGCTATGAGGAACTGCTGCGAATTGTTCACGCTGCTGTTTCTTTAGGGATGAATAAAGTTCGATTGACCGGCGGTGAGCCTCTGGTCAGGAAAGGGATCATGGATTTTATCCATCAGCTCTCGGTAATAAACGGTCTTGAAGATATTCGTCTCACAACCAATGGTGTATTACTGTCTGAAAACTCTCAGCATCTTTTTGATGCCGGAGTCAGGAATATTAACATCTCTCTTGACACATTGAAGGCTGACAGGTTCCTGAAAATAACCGGACGTGATCATTTCAATCGGGTATGGAAGGGAATTGTTGACGGACTGGCGACCGGTTTCAGTATCAAGATGAATGTTGTAGCCATGAAAGGGATCAATGACGATGAATTCGAATCGTTTGGCCGATTGGCACTTGACCATCCGCTCCAGGTCCGTTTCATCGAGTTCATGCCTCTAGGTGAAAAAAGCCGCTGGAAAAAGGATCATTATATTTCAGCTTCCGCGATTATAAAGAGACTCACTGCTGTTGGCAAACTGACACCGTTAAAAAACAGTAACTTTGAAGGCCCTGCCCGCATGTTTCAACTGGAAGGGGATGATGGACGTCAAGGCAGGATTGGTGTCATCTCACCCATCAGTCACCATTTTTGCGACCAGTGCAACCGGTTGAGATTAACCTCTGAAGGAAAGTTGCGCGCCTGTCTGCTCCATGACAGAGAAACCGATTTGAAAAAACGTATTCGCGAAGGGTGCAGCGACGACGATATCCGCAACCTTATTCGTGAAACCATCTCCAATAAACCAAAAGGCCACTCATTAGACGGCGATCTGGAGCAGGACCAGCGGCCGACATGTAGTGGTCAGATGTCCAAGATCGGCGGTTGATCGGGATCAAACTCAACCCCAATAATCTGGACAGATACGCTGATCCGTAGTTTGTTTTCCACACCCGATTTATGATAGCAGGGTTTGTTGTCTACAGATGGGAATCCCGACCGTTCCGCTCAGGTTTTTCTATGGTGTTTTGTATCGTGGATAAGAGCCGAGCCATTCATAATACGAACACATTTCTTTGAGGCGGTCACATCCCCGGTTGATTTTCTCTTCATCAATGTGCCCGATCATGTCGATAAAGAACAGATATTTCCACTGTTTTCCTTTAATCGGTCTTGATTCGATCTTGGCAAGATTGATATCCTCATCGGAGAGCACTGTTAATACAGAATTGAGGGCACCTGGACGATCCACCAGCCCAATCAGCAGAGAAGTTCTGTCAACACCGCTGGGATCAGGGGATTGTTTACCGATGACCAGAAATCTGGTTGTGTTGCCTCGATAATCCTCAATACCTTTGGCAACGACCTGCAGTTCATATGTCTTGATAGCAAGAGATGAAGTGATGGCTCCAATATTGGGATTGTTGGCTGCCATCTGGGCAGCAGCCCCGGTTGAAAAAACAGGGAGCGTCGGAATGGATGGTATGTTCTTTTTTAACCATTCCCGGCATTGGGCAAGGGGTTGGGCATGGGAGGCGACTGTCTGGATATCTGAAAGATTTCCGGAACGACAGACCAGGTTATGAGTGATTTCCAGTTTGATTTCCCCGCAGATTTTCACATTATATTTCATGAATGAATCCAGAGTGGAAAAAACAGCGCCTTCAATGGAATTCTCCACAGGAACAATACCATAGGTCGTTCTGCCTTTCTCCACTTCGGAAAACACATCGTCAATGGATTCTCTGGGAGTGTATTCAGCCGAATGACCGAAATACTCAACTCCAGCCTGATGGGTAAATGTGGCTTCGGGGCCAAGATAAGACACAATAGCCTTTTTCTGTGACAGTCTGCAGGTTGTGATGATCTCGTGAAAAATAGAACGTAGCGGGCTTTCCGGAAAAACGTTGTTGTTATCTGTTAACAACCGGTCAAATATCTGTCTTTCCCTTTCAGGGTCCCATTTGGCGCGTTTGGATTCGTTTTTGAGTTTGCCGATTTTCTTGGCATACCCAAGCCGTTTCTTTAAGAGCGTGAGAATCTGATCATCAATGGCGTCAATATTGTCTCGTATGGCTCTGGTCTTCTTATTATGTTTTTTATTTTTTGTCATATCAGGCAGCAAAAGATTTGCGATAACTCATTTAGATGGTGTTCATGCGTTATGTTCAGCCTCCTTTCCAGGGCTGACTTTGCTTAAAAAAATTGTTTTGACTCTATGAGATAGAAAAAAGTATGTCAAGGTGTAAAAATGTTGTTATGTTTGAGCCCTTGTGTTTGTCTGAAAATCGATTTCAGCTTTGAGTTTCCTTCACAGAAGATCGGTTTTCTTTGTTTGGTCGTGGCGAATCATTCTGGTTCAGCCATGCTGGTTTAAAAGCAATAGATTCCTGGAATGGAATGTATTGTAACTATATTTATCAGACAATACATATAAAAATGAGCGAAAAATCTATCCAGAAAAGCTATACCGAGATTAACGGCAGGATCAAGGCGGGTGAAGCTGTCATTGTCACCGCAGAAGAGATGGTGTCGATTGTAAAGGAAAAAGGAGCCCACCAGGCTGCTGTTGATGTGGATGTCGTGACCACGGGAACATTCGCGCCGATGTGTTCATCCGGTATGTTTTTCAACTTTGGTCAGATGATTCCGACCATCAAAGCCTCGAAAGTGTGGCTGAATAAAGTTCCTGCCTATGCCGGTCTGGCGGCGGTGGACGCCTTTATTGGGGTGACCGAACCATCTGAAGACGACCCGTTGAATAAGATATATCCCGGGCAGTTCCAGTATGGGGGTGGTCACGTTATCGAGGACCTGTTACGTGGAAAAACCATTTTTCTTGAGGCGAAAGCCTATGGGACCGATTGTTATCAGGCCCGTAAAATGAAAAAGGACATAACTCTTGACGATCTGCCCCATGCCTTGCTCTGCAATCCGAGAAACTGTTACCAGAACTATAACTGTGCCGTTAATTTATCTGAAGAGGCTGTATATACCTATATGGGCATGCTTAAGCCCAACTGCAGAAACGCCAACTATTGCAGCGCCGGGGAATTGAGTCCTCTTTTAAATGATCCGCTCTACAAAACAATCGGCCTGGGCACCAGAATTTTTTTAGGAGGTGGAATCGGCTATGTGACCTGGCACGGTACCCAGCACAACCCGAATGTTTCAAGAACTGAAGGGGGAACGCCCAGACAACCAGCCGGTACTATGATGGTACAGGGAGACCTGAAACAGATGTCGCCTGACTGGCTGCGTGGAATCTCCATTCTCGGATATGGCAATACCATGGCTGTTGGACTCGGTGTGCCTATTCCTATCCTCAATGCTGAAATGGCTGCATTTACCGGTGTTTCTGATGAAGAACTCTATACTCAGATAGTTGATTACGGTCATGATTATACCAACGGCATTAATCGTAATTACGGAGAGGTGAGTTACGCTCAATTAAAAAGCGGTACCATCGAGGTAAATGGCAAACCGGTGAAAACCGCTCCGTTATCCAGCGTTGTTAAGGCAAGAGAAATAGCCGAAACATTGAAGAAATGGATATACGACAAACAGTTTGTTCTTGGTGAACCAGTCAAGCATTTTCCACAGCCGGAAACATCCAAAGATTAAGGTGCTAACCCTTTTTGAACAGTCGTTTTAAAAGGGGCAATGATGGATATTAACGACAAGCTGCAAAATCTGTGTGAACAGGTGGGCAGGTTTAAAAAAGTGGCAGTTGCCTTTTCAGGTGGTGTCGATTCGTCATTGTTGCTGTCTGTCTGTGTAGAGGTGCTTGGCCCTCAAAATGTTCATGGGCTGTTCGGGCTTTCCTGCCTGCAGAGCGCTGCTGTTATAGAGAATGCCAAAGATAACTTTACATGGATATCCGGCCAGACCTCAACGCTGCATTTTATAGAGCTTTTCCCACTTGATATTTCCGAGTTTATCTTAAATGACGAAAAACGTTGTTATTACTGTAAACGAAGCAGCTATGCAGTTTTTGTCAAGTTGCTAACCAAACTCGACTGTGATGTGCTGTTTGATGGTACCAACGCAGACGACTTGAACGACCATCGTCCCGGATTTCAGGCAATACAGGAGCATGGTGTGATTACTCCACTTTCCAATGCCGGTCTCGGGAAACATGAAATACGCAAGCTGGCCCGACAACGGGGGCTAAAAAATCATGACCTGCCGTCTAATTCATGTCTTGCTACTAGAATACCGACTCACTCCCGTATTCATAAATCGACATTGTCGAAGGTCGAACAGGCTGAGACCATTCTTAATGGACATGGGTTTAGAGGTTGCAGGGTAAGGTTGTTTGCAGACAAAGTTGTGCTGGAATTACAGAACTCAGACTTCAAACTGCTTGCCGATCACAAAATACGAAAGAAGATCTTCACTCAACTCGGCACCCTTGGATTGCAAACCATTCATCTTGACTTGCAAGGCAGAAACGGTTGAATAGTAAAGATTCAGTAAAGAAAATAATACTCATTTGCACTCAATTAACTCTTGCTTCTAAAAATCGTTTCAGTTAGGATTCTCTGGAGTTGCCCCTATAAAACCGGACACCGTTTAACTTGCTGATTTAGTGACGTAACCGGATTTTTCTATCCCTTTTTGAGGAGGGATAAAAAAATCCTGCCCCTTGGCAGATCGAATAAACTCTCTTGGAGAAAGCATCTTTAAGCCCTTATGTGGATGATTTTCGTTATAGTCGTTGAACCAATGATCAAGCTGAGAAAGAACTGTTATCGCATCTGGTCTGTCATTAATATAGACGTAATCTCGCTTAAAGGTCTTTACAAAGGCTTCTGCCATTCCATTGCTTTCTGGACTATATGCAGGTGTAGAGCAAGGAACCAAGTTGATTGTACGAGCAAACCTGATTGTTTCATTGGCAAGATAATACTTACCGTTATCCGACAACCACTCAATCTTGTGAGGAAGCTGGTCAACATTTCCAAAACGGTACTCCATGGTTTGAGTCATCAAATCACGGATCATCTCTGCATTGATCCAACCAGTGGTGGCAACAAAGCTCATAACTTCTCTGTCGCAACAGTCAAGACTGAAAGTAACCCGAACAACGTCCTTATTCCAACAGGGGATCTCAAAAACATCAGAACACCAACGCAAGTTGCTTTTCAACGTGATTATTTTTCCTGTATGAGACCGGATCACCTTTTTCCCAGTATATCGGGCAAGCAACAGCCCGTTTTGCTTCATGATCCGATAGGTTCGTTTGTGGTTGACTTTGGGCTTGCCTTCACGCTCAAGACGTTTATTCAAATGTACATTTATGCGCCTATAGCCATATGTCGGGCGCTGATCGACAAGCTCACGAATTATTGGAAGCAACTTGGCATCATCAGCCTTCTTGTACCAGCCTCGCTTTCTATTCTTTCTTTTTCTTCGATCATTGATATTGGACCTGGCCACCTCAAGCGTATCACAAACTCGTTTCATGGCGTGTCCTCCTCGGGTAGAGAGGGCATACGCGAGATCAGTTTTTTTTCATGGGCAAGTTTGACGGCATCTTTGAGAATTTCATTTTCCATGGTCTTTTTGCCCAGGAGTCTCTCCAGCTCTCTTACACGAGCATTGAGCTGCTTGTACTCAGAAGCTGGAACAACCTCTTCACCGGCTTTGACTGCACAGAACTTTCCTTCTCGGGCCAGTCTGCGCCATGTGAAAAGTTGGCTTGGAGAGATGCCATGTTGACGGGCAACATAGGAAACAGTCATGCCGGGGAGTTCAGACTCTTCAACGATCTGAAGCTTCTCGGCTACTGTCCATCGTCTTCGGCGCTGGACTGAGGTGATAACCTCAACTTTTTGGTATTTACTTGAATTACTAGTATTTGACATAGTCGTACCCCTAGTCGTTATTTAACATATTGGGGTGTACGGTTCAAATGGGGTCAACTGCATTCTCCACTAATAGATTGAGACTTATCGTTACTTACACAGTTGCCTCATATCTTTGGGAAGATGTTGGTCGCAGCTGATCTATGTTTGAAAATTAATTTAAGAATCACACAAAAATCCATAGGTTAACTCACACTTAAGTTTGTTAGTACTGTTCTAAGTGATAATGAAATAGCAGAAAAAAAAAGATTTTTCCTTTGACAATATATTGCAGTTATATTAAACGACTGTCGAAGGATGTTAGAACGGTTCAATGAGATGTATCAATTGGACTTAAAACTCGAATTAAAGCAGGGAGGAATTCATGAACAAAAAGGAATTAGTTGAAAGCATTGCCAGCGCCGCCGGAACCAGTAAAGCTACTGCCGAGAAGGCACTGAACGGAACCTTGGCAGCCATTGCTGGTGCTTTGAAAAAAGGTGACAAAGTAACGCTTGTTGGTTTTGGTACTTTTTCAGTTTCAAAACGTAAAGCTCGTCAGGGTAGAAATCCTCAGACCGGAGCAACTATCAAGATTCCGGCAAAGAAAGTGGTCAAATTCAAAGCTGGTTCAAAGCTTTCCGAATCTGTTAACTAAATCCTGCAAGCTCATGGGTTTTCAGACTGCTTAGCTGCCGGGCAGAGGTATAGACATATTAAACCGATGTCGGGACGTGGCTCAGTCTGGTAGAGCACAGCGTTCGGGACGCTGGGGTCGGAGG
>CAZLGM010000004.1:29122-41557 GCA_964558875.1 uncultured Desulfocapsaceae bacterium | reverse complement strand
ATATTCTTAGATTTTTCCGATAAGAAAACATCTTCAAGCTTTTTGTATACCTTAATACCATCAGGATTGTACTCCGGATCAACATCACCGACGAAAGCGTGGATGACATAACAGGAATCATGTTTTGCTTCGATAACTCGGGTCACATCGGATGCCAGCTGTCCTGTACCAACAATGATGACGGATTGAGCAAACAGTTTTCTCCGCAATATCAGATAATAGGCCCCCCGCCAAGTCAGTATCGTTATAAAGATAACCAGATAGCCGGTCCAGAACACCTTTGTCGATATAATAACAGAGGGCAGGGTGAAATAGACAATACCAAGAATGATACAACCGACACCAAAGGCCAGGGTGATTTTGTTAGCGGTTTCGGCGATGGAAATATCGTTGCTTAAATCGTATAGATCAAACAGGTAAAGGCAGGTTTGAAAGACAATGGTGACCAGCAAAACCTGTTGAACATTTTTCCAGAAATGGGGATAGGAAACAAAAAAACCGTCGAAATAACAGTTCACGGCAAGTAATGAAATAACAATCAGCAATGCCTCCCCGATAATAAAAACAATGGATCTCATCGGGTAGTATTTTTGAAACAAGTAGGGCATCGCTCACAACATTAAAAAGTAATTAAATCCTGCCGGCAAGGTATCTTCCTCTGATCTTCTTTAGACGGAGTACCACACGAAACCAACAAAAGTCAAGAAAAACACTACCTTAATCTTTCCTATAGAGCAAATTCACTTGGTTGAAACCGAAAAAATCAACAACCATTTTCAATAGACACTTTCTGTGTAGATTGGCTATGCAAGTTTCGACTAACCGCTAATAATAGTTTGACCTATGTTATTGCTGTTGCGCACCTGTCTCATTGCTTGTTGTAAAAACAACAGGTTTTACCGGAAAGCGACACCACCCATTATACACATGGTGTTTGACTATCCCCTAAGCTGGAACGATGATTTTGTGGCGCTGAAGAAGGGTGAGTGTCTGGGTCAACGGCAATCCGACAACATTGGAGTAGGAACCGGCAATCTCGGTAACCAGGAAAGCTCCCAGTCCCTGGATACCGTATCCACCGGCTTTATCAAATGGCTCGTTTGTTTTGATATATCGGGTTATTACCTCATCGGAGAGTTCCGTAAAGGTTACATCGGTTTTGACGGAAAACTGCTCAGTGACCTGTTCCTCTTCACAACTCAGGCAGACACCTGTCAAAACACTGTGGGTCGTAGCTGAGAGCTTTCGCAACATCTGATGGGCCTGTCGGCCATCGTCAGGTTTTCCAAGGATTTCCCGGCCCAGGCTGACAACCGTATCAGCGGCGACAATCCAGGCTGAAGGAAAATGAGGCGTGACAGCTCCCGCTTTCTCACGGGCCATTCGGTTGACAAAATCACCTGGAGGTTCCTGGGGTAGCGGTGATTCGTCAATGTCTGCCAGGTGGGTAGTAAAATAAAGTCCCAGCTCCCGGAAGAATCGCTGCCTTCTGGGCGATCCGGAAGCCAGGACAAGTTCTTTTTTACAGGTAAAAATCCCTGCCATTACTCGGTCAACGAGATATCAACGGCCGGACGCAGTGTGAGACAGGTATTTAATGCGCCATGAACCTCATGATCCTTAAACGCCTTTATCAGTTCTGCATCAACTGCCTCTCCGTCGTCATAGGCACAGAATCCCTGTTGGGAGATATTATAATCGAAACGGGGAGCCCATTTCCTTGAACCCAGACGGGCTGTGGTTGAACAGTTGTCAACCATATAGGCTACGCCTTTAAAATGCATATACGGGTTGAGTGAGTCCACCGCTTCAATTACCGATTCGTTGCACACTTCACTCAAACAGTGATTACGCTCCATGAGCAGATCGATCTGGGCCATCATCACCGCACAATACACACCGGCTGTAAAAGGATCGATTTCCGGATCTTCCGTCCTGGCGGCGCGGACTTTTTCGCCGACCTGCCACATCTTGGTGCCATCGATTTTACCCATGGGATATCTGTCGAACCGGCGTCCGGCCAAAACAACGGAGCGAATCTCGTTGCCTGAAGAAACCTCATCATAGATCTCCATCAGGATGTCAAAAGCCGGACCGTATGAGGCTGAGTATATTCTTTCAAAGACCGCTTTGCCGTCTTGGTCCAGCTTCTCGTACAGTGCTAGAATTCCTTCGTGAGAAATCGTGTTGCTGATTGGCCCGGTTACATTCTCAACGGTGGCCATAAATGCTTTTTCTTCATCCATTCCCTGTTCCATGACATAGCGGCGGTAGATTGCCTCGACAAGTCCATGAACGGCTCCAAGCAGAATGCCACGCTCACCGAAAATGTCGCTGCGAAATTCCATCCCCAGAGTTGTTTTGAAGAGATAAGGGGCGCCGACAGCAATGGCCCAGCCAATTGCCTGATTCGTCGCCTTGCCGTCAATATCCTGCTCGACAGCAAAACTGGAGTTGATGCCTGCTCCGTTGATTTCTTTTCCCTGGACATAGAGCCTGCGAACCGAAGGACCCATTCCCTTAGGGCAGACACCGATCACGTTGATATTCTTTGGAAAGTACTCACCCACACTTTCCAGATGCCCCAGCAGGAACCCATGCGACAAACCAAGAGTGGCACCGTCCTGAAGGTGGCTGAAGATCTTTTCATAATTCTCCACCTGGGCGGCATCGGAAATCAGCAGAATGACCATTTCCGATTCTCCAATAACCTCATACATCTCACCCAGGGTACCATTTGCCTCGGTGAAACCGGCCTCTCTTGCGGCTGCCATTGAGGCTGACCCTTCACGCAAACCGATTTTTACTTTAATATCAGTCCCTTCCAACGAATCCCTGATATTCTGGGCCTGGGCGGGTCCCTGAGATCCCCAGCCGATTACGCCGATCTGCTTAATTCCTTCAAAAGCTTTTGGAAGCAGGTTGAATTTATCCCGACCGCCGCGGACAATCATCTCTTCCGTATCCGCAAGCTTGATTATTTCTGTTTCAAAAACATCTGTTTCAAATGTTACGTCCATTCCAGTCACTCCAAAAAGTTAGATTCATCTCTAATAAAGTAAAAACCGTTTCTCATCATTCAGATCATTCTCCGAATCATTCCGCCGGCTATAAGAGCCGGCAGAATGCCGATTCCGTTTGTCTTTGTAATGTTGACTACTCTGTTCTCAATCGTCAGATAACCTATAAGAAGGGTATTGACTATCTGTAAGCGGTGAACTGATTGCTGTCAACACGGGTAATGAAAATTTGTTAACTTAGCAACTTACAGCCGTCAACTTCAACAAAAAAAACTCCAATCAACCACTTTCTTCATCATTTTTCACTTCTTTTCAACGATCAACTATCATACACTATCGGTCAACTGGTAATAACTCACACTCTATACACCAAGGTCCAGTGAACCGTTCACTTATTTTCAAAAGTTGTCTATTCGTCCTCTGGTTTTTTCTGATCTTCCTGCTGATCAAACGGGATGTTCTGATCGACAGGGTGGATATCAGAGAAACCCAGGCTCTTGAGAGGGCAACTCGCCAGGAGTTTCAGGGAATCTATTTTCATAACAGGAAAATCGGATATGTCCGATCCAGCTACAGTTTTAATGACGATTCTTCCTATCGTATCGATCAGAAAGGGTTTATGGTCCTCAACATCCTCGATACACGTCAGCCCGTTACTTTTTCTCTTGTGGCCAACCTTGATGAAAACAACCATCTGCAGACTTTTACTATTTCCTTTCACTCCCCTTTTTACCGGATGAACGGTGAAGGCTCGGTTAATAACAGGCGGGTTGATTTTACCTTGACGACCAATAACAACGTCATAAAAGACACTGTTCTTCTACGTGATGCTCCCATGCTGCCCACAAACCGACGCGGCTATCTGCTGAGAACCGATCTGCAAATCGGCGACAGGACACAGATCCCTCGTTTTGACCCGATTACTCTCACGGGCAAATCATCAGTCGTTGAATATAAAGGCAGGGAGAAAATCCTGATCAATAACCGGGTGTTTAATCTGCACCGCTTCCTTGAGCGGGTTCAGGGAACCAGAATCAATTTCTGGCTTGATGATGATGGTAACGTTATCAAGGAACAGTCCCCGGCCGGTTTTATTTTTATTCGCGAACCGGAATTCAAGGCGACCAGGCTGGATGAGTCCTCAGATGAACTGCTGTCTATCGTGTCGGTGAAACCAACGGGAAATGTGGCTTCATTGAAGAACCCTCAATCAGTACGATACCGGTTGCAACTGACTGAACTTGACGCCTTTGATCTGGATGGTGGCCGCCAGACACTGGCAGGCAATATCCTGACAATCAGTAACGACAAGGTAGTGAAAAACAGCACTCAGTCACAGACAACATGCCCCAAGAGTTCATCTGCACTGGACTCAACACCAACTGTTCAGGCTGATCACCCAGAAATTTCAGCTTTACGCAAACAGATTATCGGCAAGGAGACTGATCCGCTTCGTAAAATTATGTTGCTGGCCGAATGGGTCCACACCAACATTCAGAAACGGCCTGTTGTCGGGCTGCCCGACGCGTTGACCACCCTTGGCAATCGTGTCGGTGACTGCAATGAACATGCCGCCCTGTTCGCTGCACTAGCCAGAAGCAGTGGAATTCCAACCCGGCTGGCGGCAGGGGTTACCTATCAAAAAAACAGCTTTTATTATCATGCATGGAACGAGGTGTGTCTGGACGGCAAATGGCTCAGCCTGGATACAACAATGGGGCAACTGCCCACCGATCTCACCCATATCCGTTTTATCACGGGTGGTCTGAAAGAACAGCTCCGGATCGGTGGTCTTCTGGGACAGCTCGGTATTGAAATACTCGGTGACGATCACCCTCAGCCCCAGGAGCAATAGCGCCCCATCATTGTCTAACTGTTTATACAGAAATCATGAAAAACACTCCTATTCTTGAAGTTACAGGACTGACGAAAACTTTTAGCTCATTCACCGCGGTCGATGATATCGATCTTGAATTGGTCAGGGGTGAATTGTTCGGCTTCCTCGGCCCTAACGGTGCCGGAAAGACCACCACGATCAAGATGCTTGCAGGCCTGCTTCTTCCAGACTGTGGCCGCATCCATATAGACGGTCTCGACCTGGAGACCAATCAGAATGGTTGTAAGAATATCACCGGATACATCCCGGACAGACCGTTTATCTATGAAAAACTTACCGGAAGTGAATATTTGTCCTTTATCAGCAGCCTGTATGAGCTGGGTCCTGGAGTTGATTTCCACGAGAATGCCCGACACTATCTACAACTGTTCGACCTGTCCGACTGGAAGGATCACCTCATCGAAGGCTATTCCCACGGTATGCGGCAAAAGCTGATTATGACCTCAATCCTCATGCTGGAGCAGCCGCTTATCATAGTTGATGAACCGATGGTCGGTCTGGATCCCAAATCCGCCCGAATTGTCAAAGAGATATTTAAGAGCAAGGCCAGACAGGGCTGTACTGTCTTCCTGTCCACCCACTCGCTGGAAATTGCCGAAGAGCTGTGCGACCGAATCGGCATTCTGGTAAACGGTCGACTCCAGGCTGTCGGCACCTTGGAGAATCTACGAAATAAAACAAGTGGAGCAGACAACGAACGGCTCGAAGAGATCTTTCTCCAGCTGACCGGCGCCTATGAACTCCAAGAGATTATCAGTGCCCTTAAAAATGATTAAAAACAAGTGGTCCCCGCGTCTCTTCCGCCCAGCCCGATATACCCTTATCAACCGGCTGTTCTCAGGTGGTCGAATAAGTGGACGGGGTATCTCCATTCTCCTGCTCGGCCTTGGCCTCTGCCTGATCATTTACTGGGCAACCGTTAAGGCTGTGAGCTATTTCCACAGCCAGAACGAACTCGGCATTATCCTGAGCCTGAAAATCTTCCAGATGGGTTGGATGACTATTTTTGCCATGCTGATCTTTTCCTCAATGGTGACCACCGTCTCCACCTTCTATCTCTCAGAGGATAATGAAATTCTCCTCAGCTCTCCCCTTAAATTTTCCGAAATCTACCTGATGCGATTTTCAACCACCTCAGTGTATACCTCGTGGATGATGGTTGTTTTCTCCCTACCCGTATTCTGGGCATTCGGCAAAGTCTTTCAGGCTGCCTTGCCCTATTATCTGCTCCTGGTGCCGGCTCTTGTCTGCACGGCAGCTATCGGCTGCGGATCCGCCACCCTGGTAACCATCCTTCTGGTCCATCTTTTCCCGGCCAAACGGACTAAAGATATCGTCTTTTACCTCTCTTTGTGTTTCGGCATTCTGCTCTATTTCGTCTTTCGACTGATTCGGCCGGAAGAACTGGTCAACCCGGAAAAATACTCACAATTCGTCGAATACCTCTCTGCCATCTCCACTCCGGCGGGGCCATGGCTGCCGGCCGGCTGGGCGGCTGATATGCTCTCTTCCTATCTGCTTGACAGACAGATCGATTTTCTTCTGCTTGGACTCCTGCTGACAACCCCACTGATTTGCTACTTCGTTGGTGAAATGGCCATGAACCGTTTTTTCCTCACCGGATTCTCAAAATCTCAGGAATCGTTTGGAGGTCATCGCACATTCAGATCGCCATCTCATTCGACCAGTCCCTTTGGTTGGATTATCAGAAAGGAAATGAAGCAGTTCCTCCGCAATTCCAGTGAATGGTCTCAACTCTTCATGATCGGCGCCCTGATTATTGTATACCTATATAATTTCAATGTTCTACCCCTTGATCGAGCACCCTTCCGTCTCGATTTTATCAGCAATCTGATCGCCTTTGGCAATATAAGCCTGTCGGGATTTCTGGTCTCATCTCTGGCGGCCCGTTTTGTCTATCCGTCCATCGGGGCGGAAGGAGGGGCTTTTTATCTATTACGATCCTCACCCCTTTCCCTTGAACTCTTTTTTCTTTACAAATATCTCTTTTACCTGTTCCCGTTTACTGTTTTAAGTCTTATTTTGATCGTGGTATCAAATCACCTGCTGCAGATCGAAGGGGCCATGTGGTGGATTTCACTTTTTGCCGGATTGGTTATCTGCTGGACGACCATAGGCATGGCTCTTGGTTTTGGCGCTCTTTTTGCCGATTTTAAAGCGGAAAATCGGATGGCATCAATGGGGCCGGGTGCCATTCTTTATCTGTTCTGGTCTATTGCTTACCAGCTTGTTGTTGTCGGTTGTCTTGCCTTTCCCGCCTACAGGATTGTTCGTTCACAGCTTGTCAATCATTTTCTCCCCTTACAGGATATCATACTCGCTGCATCCACCGCTGTCGGAGTTTTGATTGTGTCGATCTTGCTTGGTGTTGCTCTTTGTAAAAAAGGCATCCATTCTCTTAGGTAGTGTCCATCCAGAAACGAGAATTTTTCTTCTAAATCGAGGCGTAGAGAAAAATTTACCACAGGCATATAAGTGATATTCCGAGGATAAATTTTTCTCTGCAACGAAGAGTTAGGAGAAAAAGGCCGTTTCTGGATGGGCACTAGGTAACTCCTCACCAGCCTTTTTTAAGGCTTCACCTGAATCCGTGAGCTTTTAAAATGTAGACCAAAACAAGCGTACCAGCCTGCCCGATTAGTTGTTTTTCAACTTTTTTATTTTTTTTTGAACAATTCGGACTCCTGAAAGAACACAAAATCAAAAGAAAGTGATTCTACAAAATGGAAAGATTGATTCCCCTCGATATTTCCAACATCATCACAACAGGAGAAAAAAATGAAAAAGAAAATTTCCATCCTCATGATCGTTTGTCTGGCAACTGTACTCTTCGGATCCCTGGCCAATGCTGCACCAGCAACAGGCGGGGCTCACCTTTACTCCCCGGGCATTTGTCTCGAACTGAGCAAGGCAATTCAACAGGATAAGAGACAACTACGGTCTATAATGGGGTATTTGCACTCATACGGCTGCAGTAGAGAGCCCGCCAGATCAAGTCACAGGTGCGTAGCTCTTTATAAAAAACGGGCCGCCCTTGAAGCACGCATAGCGGCAAACGTGGCAAAGGCAAGAAGGTTTGGCTGCAGGTAGTCTCGCACATCTTACCATTTCTTCCCGGCCACTCCCAAGATAGCGGAGTGGCCGTTTTTTTTGGACCGAATTGAAATGGGGATATTACCCTCTGATTGCATATCCGCCGTCAACGGTTATCACCTGACCCTGGATCATGCTCGCCATTTCGCTGCAGAGCAGGAGCGCCACATCGGCTACATCTTCGGGTGTGGTCAAGCGTCCTATGGGTGTTCGTTCTAGAGCAGTATCGAGAATTTCTGTTCGATTGGGAAATTTTTTTAGTGCGTCCGTGTCAACAGCGCCAGCGCTTATGGTGTTCACATTAATCCCCTGTGCACCAAGCTCGACGGCAAGATGACGAACAAGAGACTCAAGGGCTGCTTTGGAAGCGCCGACGGTTGTATAATTCTCGATGGCCCGAACCGACCCCAGACTTGAGACAGCCATTATTTTCGATCCTCTCCCCATTAGTGGCAGTGCATGCTGGACCAGGGTCAACAAAGCTCTGGCGTTAATATCCATCGCCCAGTTCCAATGACGATGGGTTAATTCGAGTGCCGGCTTCAGTACTCCGGAGGCTGCGTTACTGACCAGGATGTCCAAGCTGCCGAACTCGGTGGAAATGAGTTCGAGCATCTCTTTAACATCCTGCTCTTTTGCTACATTGGCTTTAATCAGAAGACAGCGGCAACCGTGTTTTTCCACCTCGGAAGCCGTCTTTTCAGCATCCCGTTTATGCCGCACATAATTAATTGCCAGATTCACTCCATTCTCGGCTAAGCGAACACCAATGGCTTTGCCGATTCCCCTTGAACCACCGGTTATCAGGGCAACCTTTCCTTCCAGATTAAACATGTTTGCTCCTTATATTTTTGCTGTAACCAGCAGGTTTGCCATGTTGTTTATCGATGAGCTTTCCAAAAAATATCTGCTTACCATCATAGCTCCCCATTCAGATTGAACGATTGCAAGATAACTTGCCTTGGTCAAGGATTCAGATATGAATCCTGCCATCCTGTCATTGTAATCCAACCTCATCACTCTTTTCAATCTCCTCAATCATGTTTTATATGAATCAGTGGTAATGGGAACAGGTGTGATAATTATCTACAGATAACTGGACCTTTTCAAGATTTCTTCTGTAGTGCCAGTCGTTTTATTGAGGAAGTAAGGAACCTGAATGGATGAAAGCGAACTGGGTTCAGCCGTTTAGGGGCAATGAATCCGGAACCATGGAACGAAGCGGGATGCTCCAGCGGAAAAGAGCAATCACCAAGTCTTGCTCCTTCAATGTTCTGTTTAGTCGCCTGACGATGAAGCGGGCTTAAGCCACCATCCAACTCCAGCACATTAAGCATGGCTGTATCAAGGGCCAGTGGATTTTGAGCACCGACAAGAACTCCCAGACTCAACGCTTCTCCTCCAAGGGGACCATGACGATGCATAACCTCAATTCCATCACCAATAGTGACATGAGGTGGCATTACCGCTGGCAGACCGAGCAGGATGGATGCGAATCTGTCGGCTGAATCACCATGGACCATATGCATTTTCGCCTTGTGAAACCCCTTTACCGTACCAAAGAAATTTTTGACCGCCATTGTCACATACAGCTGGTCGTGTGCTTTTATTTTCGGCAGGTTCACCAGCAGATCACAGTCGAACGTTTCTGCCGCCAGTACGACTTCAACTCCGTTTTGAAGGAAACATCGTCTCTTTGTTCGAAACTCTTTTATCTCTATATTTTTACGGGCCAGCCACCTTTTTTCTATCCCAAGTCTCTTCAACACTGAAGCCGTACTGCCAAACGCCGGAGAATCTCCGATCGCGACTCTGGCCCCCATATCCATCAGCCAGGAAGCAACAGAGGTAATTATTATCGGATGGGTGCAGCTACAGGTGGTCTTACGCACACCGATTAGATTCGGCTTGAGAAGGACTTTCTTACCGAAAAAGGAAGAAAATGGAAAAAAACCAGATAACTGATCAAGAAAACGACCTATTTCCTCACTGCTATACTCTTGACACTTCTTGAGAAAGACACGTTGTTTTCCGTTCATATTGTTTTTCCAAACGCGATTTTTAGTAAACGGCTTTGAACTTTAATTTCTCATTCCAGACTATCACTATCTTCTGCAGGAGAACATTCAAATTGAGTCTTCATCAAAAGCTGACAATCATACCCGTAAATTAAACAATTGACTATGCCGTTTATATTGAAGACAGCCGGTTTTCTTGATGTTTCCATTTGGTTCTGATAGGATGACGATGCGCTAAAAGTCGTCTATCATCCAGCATCCGGCCGTACTGCCCCATAATCTCCATGAAATCGCTCTCAAAATCCAGGTTTATACTTGCGCTGGTCCCCTTTTATGAAAAGTATGGTGATCTGGTTAATCTTATCTCCATTGGGCTGGCACTGGCGGAACTCTTCCTGCTGGGACTGAGATATTCTATCTCAGCACTTTTTTTCATGGTCGCACTGCTGGCCACTATTGCTCTTGCCCGTTTTTTTGGGGTGCTGAGACCCTATGACAGCCGGCGAAAACATCGGGCAACAAATAATTACAGATGGACGCTTTACTCTACATTTCTATTAAGCACCGTCTGGGGTTGCAGTTGTTTCTTCATCCCGGTTGAAAACATAGAAATCAGCATCATTCATTCTCTTTTCCTCATTGTGGCTGCCTCAATCTTTGCGTTTTTTTTCTCAAGCCTTTTATTTTTCTCACAATTACTGATCGTTATCATTCTTGCTCCCAATACGATCTTTCTCTATTTCTTTCCAGCCATACGGGCATCTGATCTGCCGACAGCATTACTCGCCGTTACCATCTTTCTCATGGCTTTTATCCATTTCACAGGCAAAGAGCGTCGCTCTGTTCACAGTCGGCTCGCCGACCGGAGAAAAACGGCCATTGCTCTTAAAAACAGGGAAAAACATATTAAGATACTGGAGAGGATCATCACCCGTAAAAAAGAAAAACAGATCCAGACTAAAAACGGCCTACCTCTTTATGACTCTGATAGTGATCTACTTCTCCAATCGTCAAATGAAGCCGTTGCCCTGTTGACCGTTGGCGGCCATATATTGAGAACCAACACCCTTTTCAAGGAAATCACCGGTCATCAGAGTATCGATATCGGTTCAACAGTCTTCTCCCACCTTTTTCCTCAAAAAATGGTGGATAATCTTGATGTCGCTTTACAAACAGCAGTAACCACCGGGCAGGAAATTTCCTTCTCCATCATCCACCTTGGCCGGCTTCACCGGGTGCTTTTTGTGCCGGCCAAAGATACGGATAACAATGTCTTGGATGTTACCGTTCTTTTTAATGACATCACTGAATATAAGAAGCAGGAAAAGATCATTTCCCAGAGTAATCGTATCTGGAACAACGTCCTGTCACTGACCTCTCAAGTCAACAGTAATCAGCCCTGGCAAACAAGCTTTTCATCTGTCTTTTCCGTTCTATGCAACAATTTAGAGGCCGATCGTATTTTCATCATACGGAAAACCGGAGAATTCATCGACAATACCAAAACCGATGCGGACAAACCACAGAGGAATCCCTACAACTGGATCTTCTCCATTGGATCATGGATGTCCTCACTGTATAGTGGTGAATCCATACATGCCATCAATTCTCAACTCCCATGGGTCGAGCAGAATATTCTTGGAAAGGAAGGCATTCAGACTCTGATGCTATGCCCTGTTTATCGAAACGTTAATTTCTGGGGAGTTTTCGGCATCCTGAAAATTGATTCAAGCGGTTATTTCAGCAATCAACAGGTCAATGTTTTAAAATTTCTGTCCAATATCCTTGCTCTTCAGGTCAGTAACGAAAAAAACCGTTCAGACATGAAACGTCTGACAACTGTCGTAGAACAGTCGGAAGACTGTATAATAATCACCGACCCCAACGGTATCGTTCTCTATACAAACCCGGCATGTGAACAGGTCACCGGGTATTTACAGCATGAACTGCTTGACAAGAAAGTTCAACAGTTCCATGCATCGGATAATCGATATAGAATATGGGAAGAGGTGGATCAGGCCCTGAAAAAGAGAGAAAAATGGCATGGTCAGTTTATCAATAAGCGCAAAGACCATACTCTGTACGAGGAGGAAATGATCCTCTCCCCGGTCCTCAATCACGAAGGCAAGCTTACCAACCTGGTTATTCTCAAACGAAATATAACCGAGGCAAAACGATTGGAGTCGATTGCCGAAGCGGCAAACCTGATGGATAATATCGGCTTTATCTTTTCCAGCCTTCGGCACGAGCTGGGAAATCCGGTTAATTCGCTGAAAGTATCCCTTTCCGTTCTCGAATCCAATCTCAATAACTATGATCGGGCAGACATAAAACGGTTCCTGGGTCGAAATCTTGCTGATATCAAACGGGTCGAATATATCCTCAC
>CAZLGM010000004.1:0-29022 GCA_964558875.1 uncultured Desulfocapsaceae bacterium | reverse complement strand
ACCATCACCATGTATGAAGAAGAGAACAATCAGATCAATCTGACCATTGGTGACAACGGCATTGGCATTGATGAAGCTGAGCAGGACAATCTATTCAGGCCGTTTTTTACGACCAAGCCGGACGGGACAGGACTTGGGCTGGTGATCGTCAAGAAAATGCTCGCCAAAATGAACTGTTCAATTGACATCTATTCAAGAAAATCCGTTGGTACCCAGATCTTTATTATCATTCCAGCACAGAAGAAATCAACACGGTAATCCTAACAGTCGTTAGACCGCAACATCTTGATTGAAAACCTGAATCCATGAGCGTTCGCTAGTACTGTAGCTTCGTTTGATTTAGCAGTCCGATATAGCGTACTATTACAAAATTGCTCAATCAAACGAAGCTGCAGTGCCAGCGGATGCCCCGAAAGGCAGGTATTCCTTTTTTCTAAAGCAACTATATTCAGTAATATTTTGTTATATCAATATATTATGAACAAAAACAATAATCTCCATCACGGGTTCCGGTTAATACGCTGAATCAACAATAACCGGGTCGAATCAAGGCTAGACAGAGACGCTTCTCCGTGGTAAAAAGAAATTTATGGTCATAACACTCTGCTCTCATTACGGTTTTGAGCAACTTTGAATCCCCCATCCGGAGTAACTATGAACACGGTGTTGATTGTTGAAGATGACAAGAGTTTCCAACTCAGCCTCACCGAAGGGTTCGCTCCCTATAAAACCACATTCCAGACCGTTGTCGCCAATGACGGGCTGGAGGCGTTGACGGTCCTGAACAAGCAGAAAGTCAACCTGGTTCTGACCGACCTGAAGATGCCCCGCATGGACGGTTTTGAGTTGATGGCTCACCTCAGCTCCAATTATCCTGAAATCCCCGTCATTGTGATGACCGCTTTCGGTACTCCCGATATGGAAAAAAACCTGCGGGGTATGGGAGCCTTTCAATACATTGAAAAACCAATCGATTTTTCCAGTCTTGTCGAAAAAATACTGGCCGGTCTGGAGTCCACATCCAAAGGGTTCGTCACCGGTGTTTCACTTACCTCATTTCTTCAACTGCTGGAACTGGATAAGAAGACATGCACCCTGACAATCCACCACGGCAAAGAAAGTGGTACCATCTATTTCAGGCAGGGCGATTTGCTTGATGCCGTCAGCCGCAACAACTCCGGTATCGAAGCGGCTTATGAAATAATCGGCTGGGATGATGTGAAAATAGAGATTGCCAACTCCTGTATGATCACCGAACGGGCAATCAATGAACCACTTGGATACATCATTCTGGAAGCTGCCAGACAAAAAGACGAAAAAGCCCACGCCAAACCACGGGCATCGTCTCCTCCTGAGCCGAAACAATCACAACCGTCACCAGCAGGGCCAACCGGACAAATGGGGGCAAAGGCGGCCAATCCGACAGATCAGTTGCTCCACCTTCTTCAATCAAAGCCGGAAATCTCAGGATACATTCTGCTGTCAAAGGCTGGAAAGATCATTTTAAATAAAACACAGCGACCTGATCAACTGGGGGCTTTCGTGACTTATATGGCCGCAGCTGGAGAAGAGATCAAGTCCTCTCTTGGAACACGTGGAGGCAGACAATTTATCCACCTGACATTGAAAGGGCCAGACAATATCATGATTTTAACAGGCAATCACCTGGTCATTGGACTGATAATAAAAGACACTACCCAACCCGATATTCTGGCCGACCGTCTGCGCGAACCGTTGAATAAAGTTTTATTAACGTCGAAATAGCAAGAGTCATTATGGATGCGCTCCTTCAAGAAATCACCGCTCTACCGAAAGTTCTCGGTTGTTTCGTTTATTCGGGCAATCAAGGTGTAACCAGCTCGAATATGCCCCCAATCTTTACTAAAAATACCGTTCAGATCATCGGGACTCTGCTGTCAAAACCGAAGCAGATGGGAAAAGTTGCCAAGCTGGATATTGAATCCATCGACATCCGTTACAACGAGACTGTCATCGTTGCCCAGCCGTTGAACAACAACAGTGTTCTTGTGACAATCTGCGAACCTGGAACCAACAGGCCACTGCTGGATATGTCCATTAAAATGGTCCTCAAGGAATTACAGCAACAACTCCAGCCCGGAAAACAGTCTGCTCCCCTCTCTACCGGCATGGATAATCATCGTCTTGGATCGCTTAAACCGGTTCTCGCCAAAATAAATGAGGCACTGGCAGACGTTATCGGCCCCATTGCCAAACCTGTTTTAACCGACTCTTTGAAAAAATGGAGTGGACAGGGGCCTCAAACCAAAGAGAGGCTCCCAGACCTGGCCATGATGATCTGTAAAGAAATAGATGATGAACAGCTGGAAGCCAATTTTATGGACAATATCAAGCAGTTCTTTTAAAGGGTTTACCAACTGCCGGCCTATGCAGCTAATCGGAACGTCCGGGATATGAAGTACTACCGCGTCCCCTTAACTGTTCTGCTCCATACCATCCAGTCGTACAACTCGATTTAGTTGAAACAGCGAGGCTTCCCGCTCCGGAAGAAAACAGAGGATACCGGAGTTATTCACTCTGGTGTACCCAAGGGCATCAAGGCTGTTTGCGGAAAAAGAGAAAAATAGAGATTTTCTAAAAAAATAATTTCTATTCTTTTTTGTATACAGCCCCTCTATTTGCTCGGGTAGTACTCCATAGAGGTGCTTTCTCAAATCCACTGGTTGCTGTTCTCCCTTTTCCACCTGTAAATGATCGGGCAAAGAGCGATGCCCACAGCGCAGCCAGTCATGTCGCAAAAGCTCTTGAATCAGTTCCCCGTCATCCCGATTTTCTGTTAGCTGCAGGATGATCTCGGAGAGCAGCTTCTGTGTAGCAGCCCGATCGAACAGTAAGCGCTTTTGGCTGATTAACAGAATACCACTGAAGAATTGGACAATATCCTCATCAATAGTTCGAAGATAGTTCCAGATAGAAGGAAAGTACCTGTTATTATAAAACTTCTCCACACATTCTCCAAACCAGTATAAGTGCTGCACTGTTGAGGTATCCATCCATCGTGTCGACATAATTTCGTAAGGAGGAGAAGCACAATGGTGTATTTCGAACTCTTGGCAGCTGTTTTCTAGAGGCGTGTCGGGCAATATTTTCAGCAGCCCCATTTGGATATAATGAGCACCTGCGGGGAAAAGCCGGGCAAATGACTGCAGATAGCTGCTTTCAGTTTCAAAGGGTAGCCCCAGGATCAAATCTGTGTGCAGGTGAATGTTGCCGGGAGCCGCCAGCCTTGATATGACATCGAGCTGTTCGTCGATGTCCAACGGACGTCTGATGGCCGCCAATGTCCTGGCATTGGTTGACTGTATACCGATTTCAAACTGAAAATGCCCGGATGGCACCGTTTCCAGCAACTCAAAAATTTCAGGGGTAAAACCACGGGGCGATATTTCAAAATGAAAGAGAGTGGAAACATCTTCCTGTAAAAGAAAGTCCCAGATAGCCAGAGCCCGTTCAGGGACATCGTTGAATGTCCGGTCAACAAAGCGGACGACCTTAGGCCTGTGGACCAATATCTGCCGAATTTCGCTTTTAACCACTTCAACCGATTTTCGATGGACTGTGTTGTCCATGGATGAAAGGCAGTAGGTGCAGGAAAACGGACATCCCCGGGATGATTCATAATAGATGGAACGATTACGCAGACTGGTCTCAAAATCAGAGGATTGATACGGGAAAGGAAAACCGGCAGTGTGTACTTTGTTCGAACCATATGACGCACGCAGCCTGTTGGCTTCAAGGTCACTGTAAAAAGTGGCATCAAGCTGCTCTACTTCCCCATGAACCACGCAACATTTATCATTTTCCATTTCCCTGTCGATAACTCCAGCCTGGGGTCCACCGATTACCAATGAACATGACGGTAGAGCCAATCCCAGATCCCATAGCAATCGGCGGATCAGATCGCTGTTCCAGACATAGGCTGAAAAAAAGAGCCCATCGGGCTTGCCTGAACAGATACGAAGCAGGGTCTGATAATAGCTGTCATTAATAGTAAATTGGATGATCTCAATATCTTTCAGCCACGGACAATGGATACCAAGCTGATTGCGGACATAAAAAAGAGCCAGAGTCGAATGGGAGTACCGGCCATTTATCCCGATGAGCTTGACTTTCATAGATAACGGTTTTACCAATGTAGAAATGATTGACTCTATAGGTAAAAATCAAATCTGATTACAAATGATTCTCAACCTGGACTGAAAAAGAGGTGTTGTCGGTTTGACAGACGTATTTCAAGGATCATGTATCTCAACCAATTTTTTGCTGTAAACCAAAGAATACCAATATAACACAGAGTTCTATTATCCAAAAAGGAGTGATCCTTGACCGGAGGCTAGACTGGCAAATCGACAACACCTCGTATTTGGCTGAGCTTTACTGGTAATCAGGAAATCAAATAACAGGAACCCATACATGGCCATTTATCCAAGATTTCTTCTTATCATTTTTTTTCTCTTTCCGCTGTTAATCAATGCAATTTTTACACCATCGATCATGGCACATCCCCATAAAATTCCGACTTATGAACTGCACGTCTCTTTTCAACCGGAGAAACACCAGCTCAATGGTACTGCCCACATTACACTTGAACCGGGAGAAGATCTGTACCTCGATTTTTCGGGACTGCAGGTACAATCAATCGTATTAAACCGGGACAATGCGGAGACACTTCAGGTAGAGCTGCCGGATACACCCCAGTTTCACCTGCCTCCATCCAATGCAGCCCAGGAACTCTTTATCTCCTACACCAAAGTGGTCGGCAGATCTTTTGATAACCGTATCAACACCGAAGGGATAATTCTCACCAATGGCTGGCACCCGATACCGGATAGAGAATCACGTTTTAAGCTGGAATGTACGGTTCCGGACGGCTTTGTTGCCATTTCCGAAACGGATCATTTCCAACCGCAAGGTAAAAACAACAAGTTTACGTTTTCTTTTTCAAAACCGATAACGGCTATTCATCTGGCTGCAGCTCCCTATACCGTCGCCCGGTTGAAAATCAGAGACGACCTGTCAATTTACACCCTCTTTTTCAAGGAGGATGAAGAATTGGCGGACGGTTACCTGAAAAAAACAGCAGAATATATCAAGAGGTATGAAAAGGAGATCGGACCATTCCCCTATCGCCATTACGCGGTTGTGGAAAACCCGCTTCCTGTCGGTTACGGCATGGACACATTCACCCTGTTGGGTCAAATGGTCATCCGACTTCCATTTATCAAAGATACCTCCCTGGGCCATGAAGTTCTCCACTCCTGGTTCGGTAATTCCATTGAGACCGATTATAACGGCGGCAACTGGTGTGAAGGATTGGTTACCTACCTGGCCGACCAGGCTTATCTGCGAGATAAAGGGGAAGGAGCGAGTAACAGGAAGAACACGCTGATCAACTATCATAATTATGTTCATGGCGAGAGGACCATCACCCTTGGTGGGTTTCGTTCAGCCAGTCACAATCAACCCATGGCAAAGGCAGTCCGCGCCGTCGGTTATGGTCGGAGCGCCATGCTGTTCCACGAGCTTCGATTGAAACTTGGTGACACGTTTTTTGGTGACGGTCTCAAAAAATTTTATCAGGACTTTCGTGGGAAACAGGCCTCCTGGAAAGATATTGAGACTGTTTTCTCATCCGTATCCTCAGTTGATTTAAGCCGCTTTTTTCAAGAGCGACTGACCAATAAAGATTTAAGCCACCTTGATCTTGAGAACCTATCCCTGTCAGCAGAGAATAACCAATACAGGTTATCGTTCCAGATTGTTCAGAAGTCGGAAAAACCGTACAACCTCCTGGTTCCGATCACCATCAAGACCGCAAACGGTGATGTGCGGGTAACAAAAAACATCACAGAAAAACGCAACAACGTATCAATTGATCTCCATGACAATCCGTTGGAAATTGTGGTTGATGCCGAATACGACCTGATGCGCAGGCTTGAACAAAAGGAAATACCACCGGTTCTTTCACGCTTCTTCGGCTCCGCAAAAAAGCTGGTCATCCTGGAATCGGAAGATGCCCGGCTCCGTTTTCAACCGCTTATCAACAGATTGAAGGACGATCGCTGGAACATTACTACGGCCCAACAGGTAAAAAATTCGGAGCTCGCCCAGCAGTCCATTCTTTTCCTGGGCAGTAACAGTTCAGTCAGCCGCTCACTTTTTGCCGGAATCGACCATCCACAGTCCGGTTTTACCCTGGAGGTGCGCAAGAACCCACTCAATGTGGACCATGTCGCCGTACTTGTCAGCGCCCACTCAACCGATGAAGTCAAAGCGGTCACCAGGAGGCTGTCACATTACGGCAAATACTCCTACCTCCATTTTCAACGCGGCCGCATTCAGACCAAAACAATTGCCAAGAGCCCGTCCGGTCTGAAGTACGAGATAGACCGGCTGCCTACCGGAGGAGCGACAAATTCCGGTGGCAGTTTTGATCAGATTATTGATGAGCTCAACACTAAACGTGTTGTCTATGTAGGTGAATCCCATACCTCTATTGCCGATCATATCCTCCAGTTTCGAATCATCGAGGCTCTGTATAAGAGAAACCCGAACCTGGCCATTGGTATGGAGATGTTCCCTCACTCGAGCCAGCAAGCGCTTGATGAATATATAGGCGGAAAGACGGACATGGATGAACGGGAATTTCTTAAAAAATCCCGCTACTTCAAAGTCTGGCGTTACGATTTTCGGCTGTTTCGAGCCATATTCAATTTTGCCAGAAAGAATAAAATACCGGTCATCGGGCTGAATATTGATCGGGCTGTTGTCAGCTCCATTTTTAAAAACAGTTCTACCGACAGCCTCACTGAAGAGCAGAAAAAAAACATTCCCACTGACCGTAAACTGGATATGGAAGGATATGCGGATCGATTGCGAACCGTTCACCAGATGCATATGACCGCGCGACACGGCTCCGGATCCTTTGCCGGATTCATCCAGTCCCAGGCCCTCTGGGATGAAACTATGGCCGAGACCATACATAATTACTTGCAAGAACATCCGAAAACCAGCATGGTCGTCCTTGCCGGTTCCCAACATACTCGTAAAGACTCAGGAATTCCGCCGCGGGTGGCAAGAAGAATGGCTGTTGAACAGGCATCCGTTATCAATATCTCCACCGGCACAACCAGCGATCTGGCCCAACAGGCCGATTATTATTTTCTCGCAGGCTCGGGTGAACTTGAAGATACAGCCAAAATAGGTATTGTCCTTAATCCGATAAAAAAGAACGATACAAATTATCTGCAGATCACCAAGATCAGCCCCCATGGCAATGCCAAAAAGGCGGGAATAAAGAAAGACGATATCCTGCTTGCCATCAACAACTTTCCGATCAACACTATGGAGGATGTCCGCATCGCCATGGTTGATGCGGTAGAAAGCCAACAGATCAAGGTCAAGGTTGGCAGGATCGAAGGTGGTCAGGAACAGGAAGTGGAACTCCAGGTTACCCTGTACCAACCTCGAGGACAAAAACCCCATCCCTGATAGAGAATGGGTATAATATCAAGTGACAATTATCCATTAAAACTCTGTTCTATAAAAACACCCCCTTGAGCATTTAATAGTGCAGTAACTTTGCTGGATTTCACTGCAAGAGCGTTTCCACAACCAGCAGAGCCTGCCGCTGTCCAGTGCCCTGTTGTGCCCTGGCAATTGTTCCTGCACCGCGACAGAGATATTCATAGGATGCGGGGTCTGATCTGAATTGTTTCAGTTGCTCCATGAGCTGGTGGGCGTCGTTAACCATAACGCCACCGCCCACCGATTCAAGCAGCTTCTTTCCATCCAGAAAATCGGCCATATCCGGACCATAGAGGACCACTTTGTCCCATATAGCGGCTTCCATCACATTATGACCCCCGTAATCCACCAGACTACCACCGCAAAAAATAAAGGTGGCGATGGAATACAGCAGAGACAACTCTCCCAAAGTATCCAGAAGGACGATCGGATGGCAACGCTGCTCCCCATTCTTTAAAGCGCTGAATGTGTGAAAAGCAAGCGACCTCTCTATGAGCATCGCTTCAATTTCGGCTACTCTTTCCAGGTGTCTTGGCGCAATGATCAGCAGAAGTGGTTTGTTCCGGTTCAGCTCCTTCCAGACATCCACCAGGATATCCTCCTCCCCGTGATGAGTTGAACCGCCGATCAGTGTCTCTTCATCCTCTCCAGTAGACAGCAGGTTCTGATAATTCCGTCGGATTTGTTTTGCCTTTTCAGGAATCGGTAGATCGTATTTGATATTGCCATCAACCCTCATTTTGTCAGGGTCACCTCCAAGCGAAATAAACCGCTGTCTGTCCTCATCGGAAATAAAACTCAAACGATCAAAAGAGTTAATCACCCGTGAGAACAGCATCCTGAACTTCAGGTAGTTTTTTCTCGAGTTCTCAGACATTCGGCCATTCACCAGAAATGTCGGAATCCCTTTTGATGCAAGGGTGCTCAGCAACACCGGCCACAACTCGGTTTCGATACAGATATAGCAGTCCGGATCAATAACTCTTACGACCCTGTTCACAATAAGTGGAACATCGAGCGGTGTCAGCAGACAAATCACTTCCTCTCCCAGCTGCTGCTGTGCCACCTCTTTTCCGGTAACAGTCATGGTAGTAACAACAAATTGCGAATCGGGAACAAGGGTCTTCAGTTGGCCAACCAAAACACTAATGGCCTTTACTTCTCCAACAGATGCACCATGCAACCAGATTCTGCGTGTTCTTTTTCCCTTTACACCAAACTCTTTATACAGTCCAAGTCTCTCATGAAAAAGCTCTCTGTGGATGCCGGTAACAAGGACAAACAGCAGCAGAAAGGGAAAGAGTACAACAAAGGCAGTGCCAATAATAAGTTGATAGAGTATCAGCAAGAAAATAGAAATATCACGTTAGCATTGGTCAAAAGGTACCGATAGCGGTCTGAAACAACCCGCTGAACCCGCATTTCTCATCAGTTCAGACGGCGTCAGGTTCAAAGTTTTTGGCTGTAAACTATAGTCGCATATGTTTAGAGCCAAAATACTGTAGAAGATGGGGTCGTCTGGACTGACCTTTGGTGAACATTGTGTAAATTTGTGATTTTTGATTTTCATATAATACTGAATTTGTCGCATTACCATAGCATTTCGACAAATTGACACAATGTTCATGGGAAATGTGGGTTATCCCATTTCATTAAACATTCGGCATACAGAAACAGGTAACATGATCGTTGTCAACCTTGAAGTGCTTATCCTGAATCCGTGACGGAGATTATTATTATCTCTTTTAATGTACAGTTATAATGGAAGATTGTTTGGTTCTGTTGTTTTAACCTTGGATGATAACTCTCCCTTCGGACCATCCGTTTGTTCTGATTGATGTTGGGAAAGATATAGTAATTAGCGAAAAACCATAGTAATGTGTAACGTTTTACTTTTAATCCAGTATAATCAGTCGACCGGAGCATCTCTTAAGGCGACTGCACAGAAGCCAACCACTTGTAACCAATTATTGACATGTTGAAGGGAAATCAAATGAAGAAGCGACATATTCTTTTTCTTTTTTTATTGACTTTGATATTGAACGGAGAAAACCTCATGGCCAATTCACAACTCGAAAATGGACTTTACGCAAAATTCAACACCGATAAAGGAGAGATCGTCTGCCTCCTTGAATTTGAGAAGACACCGCTGACTGTTGCCAACTTTGTCGGCCTGGCTGAAGGAACAAAAGAGCTGGGAACCGGAGTTGCGGGACAGAAATTTTACGATGGACTCACCTTTCATCGGGTGATCCCTGATTTCATGATCCAAGGCGGCTGCCCGCTTGGAACAGGCACTGGTGGGCCTGGTTATACCTTCCCTGATGAAATTGACAGCACACTGACTCACTCGGGTCCAGGGATCCTGTCGATGGCTAATGCCGGGCCGGGCACCAACGGTTCTCAGTTTTTCATCACCCATGTCCCCACTCCCTGGCTCGATGGTAAACACACGGTTTTTGGCCATGTCGTTTCCGGTCAGGACGTAGTCGATAGCATTGAGGGAGGCGATTCACTTACATCCGTTGAAATTATCCGGGTTGGTGACAGCGCCAAAGCCTTCAAGGCCGACCAGAAAGCGTTTGATACACTGCTGGCCACTATTGAGGAAAGGACAAAGGAAAAAGAACTCAAGCAGATGGAAGAGGCTACGGCAAAAATAAGAAAGGAATGGCCTGACGCCATCGTCACCCCCAGCGGGCTGATGTACGTTGTTATGAAGGACGGTTCCGGAGACAAAACCCCGGTAAAAGGAACAACCGTCTCAGCCCACTACACAGGCAAGCTGCTGGACGGCACCAAGTTTGACAGCTCTTATGATCGCGGCCAGCCAATTTCCTTTGTGGTTGGAGCAGGACAGGTGATCAAGGGTTGGGATGAGGCATTTCTTGATATGAAGAAGGGTGAAAAGCGGGTCCTGATCATCCCGTCAGAACTGGGCTACGGTACTTCCGGTCGAGGCCCGATCCCGCCGAATGCTACCATGGTCTTTGACGTGGAGCTGGTAGATTTCTAAAAACAACGAACCGCAGAGGTCACCAGAAATATCGAATGTCGAAGTGACTGAATCGGAGTCCTTCAGCATTCAAAATTCCTTGTTCGATATTCGATATTTCTTTTTAGTATTTAAGACCAACACGATCCCTTACCAAATCCAGCGTTCCGGACGCCTTCTCCCTCGCCTTCTCAGCCCCTTTATTCAAAATCTGCCGTAACATTTCGGGATCAGCCATAAACTCCGCCTTTTTCCGGCGAGCCTCACTGAAGAAATCGTTGATCAGGTCAAGCAACTCAAGCTTGATGTAGCCATAGGCAGCGCCACCATTCACATACAGATCATAGACTTCTTTTAACCGATCTTCCGGCGCGAAAAGCTTGAAGATATTAAAGAGATTGCAGGTATCGGGGTTCTTTGGATCCTCGACTGGTGTGGCGTCGGTTTCAATGGACATGACCACCTTTTTCAGCGGTTTGCCCTCTTCAAAAATGGGAATGGTGTTGCCGTAGGATTTTGACATCTTCTGACCATCGATTCCCGGGACGAGCTGGGTCGCCTCATTGATGGCCGGTTCCGGGACCACAAATGTGTCACCGAATGTGCTGTTGAATTTCTGGGCCAAATCGCGGGCCACTTCCAGGTGTTGTTTCTGGTCTTTTCCCACCGGCACCTGCTGGGCCTGGTAGAGAAGAATATCGGCTGCCATCAATACAGGATAGGAAAACAGCCCATGGCTGGGCATGATTCCTTTGGCGATCTTGTCTTTATAGGAATGACAGCGTTCAATGAGCCCCATGGGGGCAATGGTTGACAACACCCAGGTCAACTCGCACACCTCCGGCACATCCGACTGGACCCAGAAGATACATTTATCCGGGTCAAGCCCCAATGCCAGGAAATCTGCCGCCGCTTCCAAGGTGCCGCCAGAGAGTTTTCCCCGATCTTGGACCGATGTTAAAGCATGTAAATCAACGATGAAAACATAGAGCTCCGAGTTCTCCATTCGGGAGATCATTGTCTGCATCATGCCGAAATAGTTGCCGATATGAAGCCGTCCCGATGGCTGGATACCAGATAAAATTCTCATATCACGTCTCTTGTGGATTTTTCAAAGGTTCAGGGTTTATCAGGGTTAAGTATACTTACGTTTACACAATCAATTATTCTTAAATAGTGTGCTCTTGAGATCGCCACGATCACTTTTTCCTCTGGCGACGACGAACAGCCTCTTCTGTCGTTGCGAAGCCGAGGACCTGGCAATCAATGAATAAAAAACGTTTTTGTCTTTATGCCTGTAAGTTGTTTCAGGGTGCACATATTCGCATAAGCGCTTACGGTTGCTATAGCAACTACTATGCATCCGGAAGTGATCGTGCGAATATGTGTATCCTGGAATCGCTTACAGGTATAAAGTTGGCAGCCATCATACTGCAAATAAAACAAAAAAAAAGAGGGAGTAAGGAAAAAAATTTCCTTACTCCCTCTTTAGCAGTAATACAAGCCTGTTTCAGATGACCTTTATTTCACCTCTTCAAAATCAGCATCGACAACATCGTCGTCATCCTTGCCGGAAGATGAGGAGGACCCGGCTGCGCCACCTGCTGCACCGCCTGCCGCACCAGGACCAGCGCCGCCCTCCGGATTTTCCTTGGAGGCCTGGGCGTACATCAGTTCAGCCAGTTTATGGGAAGCATTGGTTAGTGCCTCGACGGCCGATTTGATGGTATCAACATCATCCCCTTCAAGGGCTTTCTTCACATTTTCGATTTCTTTTTCGACATTGGCTTTTGTTTCAGCATCAACCTTATCGCCAAGGTCTTTGAGGCTTTTCTCGGTTGCATGGACAAGTGCGTCGGCCTGGTTCCTTGTTTCAACCAGCTCTTTGCGTTTTTTGTCTTCATCGGCATGCAGCTCGGCATCACGCTTCATCTTATCAATCTCTTCTTCGGTCAAGCCTGAAGAGGCTGTGATGCGGATGGATTGTTCCTTGCCGGTACCCAGGTCTTTAGCTGAAACATGGAGAATACCATTGGCATCCAGATCAAATGTCACTTCAATCTGGGGTACACCACGGGGAGCGGGCGGAATATCCGTCAACTCAAATCGACCGATGGTTTTGTTATCCTGGGCCATTTCCCTCTCGCCCTGTAGAACATGGATCGAAACCGCCGGCTGATTGTCGGCCGCGGTGGAAAAGATCTGGCTTTTCTTTGTCGGGACCGTTGTGTTCTTCTCGATCAGTTTGGTAGTGACACCGCCAAGGGTCTCAATACCAAGAGACAACGGAGTGACATCGAGGAGCAGAACGTCTTTGACATCACCCTGAAGTACGCCGCCCTGGATTGCCGCACCAACCGCAACCACCTCGTCGGGATTCACACCCTTATGGGGCTCTTTTCCAAAGATCTCCTTCACCTTCGCCTGGACCATCGGCATTCTGGTCATACCACCGACCAGGATGACTTCATCAATGTCGCCTCTGGAGACACCGGCATCTTTTATTGCCGTCTCACAGGGACCTACTGTCCTCTGGATAAGGTCTTCCACCAGACTTTCCAGCTTGGCCCTGGAGAGCTTGATGTTGAGATGCTTGGGACCGGTAGCGTCTGCCGTAATAAAGGGCAGGTTAATATCCGTTTCCTTGGTTGTTGACAGCTCCATCTTGGCTTTTTCAGCTTCTTCCTTGAGCCGTTGCAGAGCCATTTTATCACTGCGCAGATCGATTCCCTGCTCACGCTTGAATTCGTCTGCCAGCCAGTTGACGATCCGCATATCGAAATCTTCTCCACCCAGGAAGGTATCACCGTTGGTGGACTTGACTTCAAAAACACCGTCGCCTATTTCAAGGATGGAAATATCAAACGTTCCGCCACCAAGATCGAAGACGGCAATTTTTTCTTCACCCTTCTTATCCAATCCATAGGCAAGAGAGGCGGCAGTCGGCTCATTAATAATCCGCTGAACATTGAGACCGGCAATCTTACCGGCATCCTTGGTCGCCTGCCTCTGCGAGTCGTTAAAGTAGGCGGGAACGGTGACAACAGCATCGGTAACCTCTTCTCCGAGATACTCTTCGGCCGTCTGCTTCATTTTACCCAAAATCATCGCAGAAATTTCCGCCGGACGATAGGACTTGCCTTCGACTTCGATGGAAACACTGCCGTTTGTTCCTTCAACGATCTTAAAGGGACTGACTTCAATGGATTTCTTTACTTCAGGATCAACAAACTTCCGACCGATCAATCGCTTGGCGGCATAAATAGTCCTTTCCGGGTTGGTCACCGCCTGACGTTTGGCAACCTGGCCGACCATCCGTTCGTTATTATCGGCAAAAGCAACAATCGACGGTGTTGTCCTGTTTCCTTCTACATTTGCAATAACTTTTGGATCACCACCTTCCATGACAGCAACACAGGAGTTGGTGGTTCCCAAATCGATTCCAATAATCTTACCCATCTTTCTTTCTCCTTATATCAAGTAATCGGATGTTTTTTTCCGAGTTGTTTATTCTGCTTTGTTTCCCTGATCACAGCTTTTCAACTGCTTTTACAGTTGTCATTTTCCCCGGTTTGTCAAGTCAGCTATGTGAAATGACGATGAACTTTATTTTCTTTTTTTGAAGTTCATTGAAGCTCATACTCGAAAAAGATTCCCGTGCTTCAGATGCGAACAATCGATAAATATATAATTAATACTAACCCGGACTTACCCTGAAAAAGTTTTCAAGTACTTTAGTCGTAAGTAAGGGACTAAAATATTCTGTATTTGAAATTGCAGGAATTCCGACTGTAAAAAGGTTCCCAGTGCTTCAGGTATGCACAATTTGTAAAATCTCAATCAGCACCTACTCAGGTTTAGCTTAAAAAGTTTTCAAGTGCTTTAGCTGTGAGCAAGCACGTGAGATCACTATAGCTACACCCTATGTGTTCTCGCGTGATCGTTCACAGATGAAGTGTTTGAGAACTTTTTTTACTTAGCTGGGCCGGAAGAGACTATCACCTTCGCCGCCCGCAGCAACCTATCCTTGTAATAATACCCCTTTTCAAACTCGGTGATCACATGGTTAGCCGGCACATCGTCGCTTGCTTCCATTGTCATTGCTTCATGAACATTGGGGTCAAACAGCT
Source organism: uncultured Desulfocapsaceae bacterium (assembly GCA_964558875.1). Taxonomy (GTDB): domain Bacteria; phylum Desulfobacterota; class Desulfobulbia; order Desulfobulbales; family Desulfocapsaceae; genus CAZLGM01. The sequence goes on along the minus strand of CAZLGM010000004.1, from coordinate 14,331 downwards.
GACCGATCGATTCAATGGCCGTTACTTCAAATTTCTCCAGATCGGCCAGCAAACGTTTATGAGTCAGCTCAACCCCTTCAAGCATGGCTTTTAGGTGCTGTTCAGCATTCGCACCTTCCGCCGTTCCCTGGTCGATGGCCCGTTCGAGATTATCAATGGCATAGAGCATTTCTTTGAGAACTGGCTCCCCGGCATATTTCATCCGCATACTCTGTTCCCGCTCCATCCGTTTTTTGCAGTTATCAAAATCGGCGCCCATCCGCAGCAATTTATCTTTATAAAGCTCAACCTCTTCCAGGAGAGCTTCGTAATCCTTTTTCAGATTCTGTTCAGTCTCGGCTTCGATATCGACTTCAGCTTCTGCGGCGAATTCTTCTTCAACACCGTTGTCAACCGATTCCACCTTTTGTTCTTTGTTCTTCCCTTCAGTCACCTTTTCCCTCCTTTTGAAGGTCTTCTTTCCACCCCGAATTGGTCTATTTCAGTGAGATTCCGTTCAAACAACAGTATCGGAACCAAACCAAAAGCAACAATAAGTAGAGAGGTTTTTGTTGTCAAGTTACCAGGAAAAATTAACAACGTTGTCCAGGGCAACCGTATCTACGGAAAAATAAAAAAAGGCGCCGGATCTGTTTGATCCGACGCCTTGTAAATGGAAAAAACCGGTTATTGGCGATGACTTTTAGCTCTTAAGATAATTCTCAATTGAGGTACTGATCGTCCTGAATATCTTGAAAAATTCCTTCTCATCCCGTTCCAGCAGGGTTACCCGAAAGCCCTGAAGATCAGTGGCGAACGAGCTGAGTGGTACCACGCACACCCCGGTTGCGCCCAGCAGATAGTAGACAAAACGTTTATCAAGTGAGGTTCCCTCGGCGGCGACCAGTGATTCAACCAGTTTTCGTACCTCTTTATTTTTGATCTCCAATGTCTGACGATGGCTCAAAATTCCTTCGACAAAGCAGACACTCATATAAAAAGCACCGTTTGGTCGATTAACCACCACACCTTTTACATCTTTGAGGCAATTGTATGCGATATTGGAGAACTTCTCGTATCGGTCTATTCGTTCCTGCAGATAAACGGGGTACTGTTCGTGGGAAACGACTTTTGGATACACCGTCTGCGGCAGAGTGGTTGAACACACCTCAACCATTTTTGAGTTGAGGATCGAATTAATGTACTTGGCAAACATCGGATCCTTATCACCGTTATACACCTCGATCCAGCCGCAACGGGAACCGGGCCAGGGCATCTCCTTCGATACACCCCGCATGGCTATTGCCGGAACGTCACCAACCACATCGGAGAGTGGCGAGGTTGTCTTTCCGTTGTAAACGATATTGTGATAGACCTCATCGCAAATCAGAAAAAGATCATATCGCTTGGCAATATCAACAATGGCTTCAAGAATCCATGTCGGATATACCGCCCCTGTCGGGTTGTCCGGATTGATGATCAGAATACCTGCAACAGCGGGATTATATTTCACATGCTTTTCAATATCATCGAGATCGGGGTACCAGTGGTTGTTGGGGTCCAGCAGATAGGTCAACGGTGCATCACCCGCATGAGCGGCTTCCGCTGATGAATGGGTTGTATAGCTCGGTGTCGGAACCAGCACCCGGGCCGTTCGCTTTAAAAAACCGAATATTTTGGTAATGGCATCTCCCAGCCCGTTAAAGAAGATAATATCTTCAGGGTCAATCTGTACACCGCCCAGACCATTGGTCTGAGCAGCGATAAATTCGCGGGTGGCCATTACGCCTTTTGTATGACAGTATCCATAGGTACTGTCCTCCATGACCGCATCGGCAACGATCTTTTTCATCCACCCTGGAATAAGTTCGCCCTTTGCTACCGGGTCACCAATATTCTCCCAGTTGGTCTTCCGTCCCAATGCTTCTATTTTCATACCGACATTGACGATATTTCGGATCTCATATGTCAGCTCACCAGCACCGATGTGAACAATATTCGTTCTCATTCAATACACTCCCAATTCAATACAATGGACATTACAATGAAAAATAAGACGCCTTTTACCTGAGAAAGCCACTGCGCACAAGCATATTCGACTTTTTTCAACTTTTTCACTTTTTTCTCAAGAAAGTCAATACGGCAGACAGAATATCACTGTATCGTCATAATTTGTCATATTTAGAACCAATTATTGGTTTGTAATTGGCTGGTTTTTCTACCTGCCATTATTAAGATGGGATACAGATGATCACTTACCGTATTTCTGCAGCTTGTTCTGCAGAGTCTTGCGGGTAATACCCAGCCGCCGGGCCGCCTCGCTCTTATTGCCACCGGTTTCTTTGAGGGTTTTTAAGATCATGATCTTTTCCGCTTCGTGAAGGGATGACGGTTGTCCGGCAGAAGTTGGACTTTTCTTCTCGTTGTACTTCTGAATGGGCAATGGCAGGCTCTTGATCGACAGCTGATCCCCTCTCATGAGGATCACCCCGCGCTCGATGGCATTCTCCAGTTCACGGACATTACCGGGCCACAGATAGCCGCAGAGCAACTCCATGCAATCTGGAGCAACAGAGGCCACCGGTTTTCTATTTTTCTCGGCAAAAATCTTGACAAAATGATCAACAAGACGCGGAATATCATCGCCCCTTTCCCTGAGCGGCGGTACAATCAACATAACCACATTGAGACGGTAATAGAGGTCTTCCCGAAAATGGTTGTTTCTCACTTCCTCTTCAAGATCACGGTTAGTCGCCGCGATGATTCTGACATCAACCCGCAAAGTCTCTTCACCGCCAACCCGCTGCAGTTCCTGCTCCTGGAGGGCCCGCAGGAGTTTCACCTGCATGGCCTGGGAGGTTTCCCCGATTTCATCGAGAAACAGGGTTCCGCCGTCAGCCTGGACGAACTTACCTTCACGCCTCCGATCCGCTCCGGTAAAAGCGCCTTTTTCATGGCCAAACAGTTCCGACTCCAGGAGGGAATCTGCCAGGGCTGCACAGTTCACTTTTATAAACGGGCCACCTCTTCTTTCACTGTTTACGTGCAGCGATTCAGCCACCAGTTCCTTTCCAGTGCCCGATTCGCCGGCAACCAGGACTGTTGCTTCAGTGGGGGCCACATAACTGATCATCTCAAGCAGCTCAACCATTGGTGGTGAAGAACCGATGATCGAACTCTGGAATCCTGAATCATCCTGCTTTTTGTGACGTTTCTCCTCATCGACCTGATGGCGGTCAACCGCCCGTTCCAGGGTGAGCCGCAGTCGGTCAAAATCGAGCGGCTTGGTCATGTAGTCATGGGCACCGTGCTGAATTGCCTCAACAGCATCATCAACAGAAGAATAGGCTGTCATGATGATGACCGGAAGCGACGGCTTTATCGCGTGAATTCGCGTAAACGCTTCCCGGCCATCCATCCTGGCCATACGGACATCCATCAGAACCGCGTCATAGGTATGCTCTTCCACCGCTTTTACTGCGGTCAGGCCATCATCTGCCTCCACGCAGCGCCAGCCCCATTCTTTGAACATCGAAGAGAGCATATACCGATGAACCTGTTCATCATCGACTATGAGAATGGTTGGTTTCTTATTCTTTCCCATACTGTTTCTTCTTTTTTTCTTTTGGTTTTACCCATTTCTTCTGTACCATAAAGCCCAAAATATCACCAAAATAGTCCTAATTCATTAGGACGACAACCCCTTTCATTTTTATACCTTTGAAAACCGTAATAATTGAAAAAATGATCCATTCCGGTTTCGGCCTGGTCAGGCAGGACAGTGGTCAGGTGATGCTGGTACACAGGGCTCTACCCGGCGAAGAGATTGTTCCTGAAATCATCAACAGAAAAAAACAATTTGTAACCGCATATCCAAAGACTATCATTAAAGCGCATGAACACCGGATCACCCCAGAATGTCCTTCTTACAACCAATGCGGTGGCTGCAACTTTCAACATGCTGATTATGCACTCCAGCTTCAACTCAAACGGGACATCCTTGTAGATCTGGCCAACCGTTTCTCAACCAGTTCAGAGCAGATCATTCCACTGATCCGGCAACCTCTGCCATCACCAAAAAAAACAAATTACCGCCAACGAATCCGTCTTCAGGTCGGCAGCGATAACAGCCTCGGGTTCTACCGCCATCGCACCCACCGAATCTGTCCCATAAACAACTGCCTGCTGGCTGAAGATCGGCTCAATGAGGTGTTCACGGCTATACAGGAAAACAAAGACAGCCGGAAACTTCTTACCCATTCACGGGAACTTGAACTTATTTTCAATCCTGATGATGATCTGGTTTTTGGTGTGTTTCACTATACAAGAAAACTACGGCCTGCCGACAAATCGGCAGCTGTTCGACTAGCGGACTCTATTCAAAGTCTTGACGCAATCTTCTTCCAAGGTTCGGATTACCCCATATCAACTCCCTTTTCATCCAGGGATACCAATACCACCAGAACCCTATCATTGACGATCACTCCATCAGATCTGATCGACCGTAAGCTGATCTTATCCTGGGAACCTGGAGGGTTCAGCCAAGTTAACCTGGACCAGAACAGACAGCTTATCGACCTTGTATTGAACTCTTGTGCTCCGGAAAAGGAGGAGAGGATACTTGACCTGTTCTGCGGCATGGGCAACTTCTCTCTTCCGCTGGCCCTCTCAGGCTGCCGGATTATCGGTGTCGACAGCCAACGTTCAGCCATCCGCTCGGCCAAAAGAAACCTCGCCGGTGCCCAACTGGAAAACTGTTCGTTTACCCTCTCCCCTGTCGACCGATTCTGCCATCAACTGGTCGAGGATGGGCAGCGATTCGATACGGTCATTCTCGATCCACCAAGACAGGGAATACCAAACCTTGCCAAAACCGTAGCGTCTCTTGCCCAAAATAAAATCATCTATATATCCTGCGATCCTGCAACTCTTTTCCGGGATCTGGACTTGCTCACCCTGTCTGGATTTTCCATTCAGACAATCCAACCAGTCGATATGTTTCCTCAGACCCACCATATTGAAAATGTCGTTGTTCTGGAAAAGACCAGTCATCACTAAGATATCTCCAGCGGCCTGACAATTTCAAATACCCTCTAACAATCTATAAAACCACCAGAAGAATTCCGCATTTTTCATTTGCCAAACCTTTATTATTGATTACAATAATCATTATCAAAAAATTCGACCTAGAATAGCAGAGTTTAAACTGCCTGCGCAGAGTGACTATAACGAAAATTGTTATTAACAACTAACTTAACACCAGAGGTAATGAGTAATGAGTAATGAAACAGCAAAATGCGAAGTATGTGGCAAAGAAACAGCTAAAGATAAACTCACCTTATGTATCGGTTGTCAAAAAATGTTCTGTCCGGACTGCCACAGTCCGGAAACAATGGATGAGTACTGTATCGAATGTGTAGGTATGGGTGAAATTGTTCCCCAATCATAAGCAGCCTTCACATCCGCAGTGTTTTATGGAGTATATTTCATAAAATCAAATCCTTACATACCATAGCAAAGCCGAGTCGCCTCTCCTTCTCGACTCGGCTTTCTATATACTAACATCGAATTCCATTCTAAATTTACAACAGATTCAGTTTTCCAGATTACTTCCTGAAATTGGAATATTCAGCTGTCACCCTATTTTCTCACCTTCAAACCTGCCCAACTATTTGATTCTCAACACTTCTCCCTCCATACCTACCGGTAAACCCGGAAATTGACCAACTTCATGCACATCAGACTCGAACATTTATAGAACGTTCATGAGTTTAGGTGAAGTAACTATCCCCAGGTAAACTGCTCAGGATGGCCCAGATTTTTACGGTTGTGAGCTGCCGCTATAGATATAAACCTATGCGGCAGCACACAACCCTGGAAAGGTGGAGCATCCTAAGCAGTTTACCCGAAAAGGATTGACTTTGGGTGTTATACCCGGTAAACGATCAGGGAAACAATTCCGACAGACTTATTACAACCATAGAAAAATGAGCAACGACAATCAGTTAAAACAGCAGCGTATGGAAAAAGCAGCCAGCCTGGCTGAAATGGGAATCAAACCGTATTCCAACTCGTTTAAACCGGGTAACTGTATTGAAGAGTTGCTGCCTAAAGGTGAAAACATCGGTCCGGAAAGCGATGATGATACCAAATACACCTACTCTATTGCCGGCCGGATCATGTCTATGCGTAAATTCGGCAAAGCCGCCTTTTTCCATATTGTAGACAACTCTGGGAGAATCCAGGTTTATGTAAAGAAGGACCAGGTCGCTGATGAACAGTTCCTTCAGTTCTCCAAATGGGATATCGGTGATATTGTCGGCATAGAAGGGAAGCTGTTCAGGACCCAGAAAGGTGAGTTGTCACTAAAAGCGGAAAAACTGAGCATGATCTCGAAGTCGCTCAGGCCGCTTCCGGAGAAATGGCATGGGCTGACCGATGTTGAAACCCGCTATCGCAGGCGGTATGTAGACCTTCTGGTTAACAAACAGACCAGGGAAACATTTCAAAAACGTATAGAGATCATCCGTCTCATCCGAGAATATTTATCCAACCGGGAATTTCTGGAAGTAGAAACTCCAATGATGCAGATCATACCGGGAGGCGCCACTGCCAAGCCTTTTCTGACGCACCATAATGCCCTGAACATGGATCTCTATCTACGGGTGGCTCCCGAGTTGTACCTCAAACGGCTATTGGTCGGCGGTTTTGAAAAAGTGTTTGAACTCAACAGAAATTTCCGCAATGAAGGATTATCGACCCGGCATAATCCCGAATTCACCATGTTGGAGTTTTATCAGGCCTATGCCACCTATGATGACCTCATGGATCTCACCGAGGAGCTGATCTCGTGGCTGTGCCATGAAATCAACGACAGTACTGAAATCACCTATCAGGGACAGACCATCAACATGGCACCACCCTGGAACCGATATACCATAGATGAGGCGCTTATTGAGATCGGCAAGCTTAACCCCGCAGTATTGAAAGATGGCAAGGCTGTTATTGCACTTGCCAAAGAGAAAGGGATTAAACTTGAAAAACAGGCCGGTCCCGGAAAAGCGAAAACCGAGTTGTTTGAGCTGCTTGTTGAGGAAAAACTTATCCACCCGACCTTTATCACATCTTATCCCACTGAAGTGTCACCGTTGGCCAAAAGAAACGATGAGGACCCAACGGTCACCGACCGATTCGAACTTTTTATCGCTGGTCGCGAAATCGCCAATGCGTTCAGTGAGCTGAACGATCCGGTGGACCAGATGCAGCGATTTGAAAAACAGATTGCCGACCGGGGTGAAGATGAAGAGATCCATCCGGTTCTGGATGAGGATTACATCCGGGCTCTTGAATACGGAATGCCGCCTGCTGCCGGTGAAGGGATCGGTATCGACCGCCTTGTCATGTTACTGACCGACTCACCATCAATCCGCGATGTTATTCTGTTCCCCCATCTCAAACCGGAGTCCGGGAAACAGCAAGTGCAGCCAAAGGCGGAAGAAAACCCGGAATGCCCGAAATCGAAAAAGAAAACAAAATAGACTACTACAACAGAGTGCTACTATTTCAACCAAAAGTCATATATCGGCTTACTCCTGTTTCCTGTCTCCTGACACCTGGCCCCTGCTATGTATGAATGGTTCATCAGCTTTCGCTACCTGCGGGCCAAGCATGAGCAGCGTTTCATTTCGCTGATCTCTTTTCTGTCCGTTGCTGGCATCACTGTTGGCTGCATGGCGCTTATTGTCGTGCTGGCGGTTTACTCCGGCTTTACCGACGGGCTGCGTGATCAGATCCTGGGAATCAACTCCCATATCATTGTTCAGAATAATCTTGGTTCCATAAAAGATTATGACCAAAAACGAGAAGAGATTCTAACCGTTGACCATGTTGTCGGCGCCACCCCTTACCTCTATGCCCAGACCCTTCTTTCAGGCCCGGCCGGAGGCAGTGGAGTGGTGCTCAGAGGAATCGATCCGGCAACGGCTAGAAACGTAATCAGCCTGCCGGAACAGATGGTCAACGGCAGAATAGATGACCTGGTTACCAATGGGGACAACCGCATTCCCCATATTATTCTCGGCCAGACTCTGGCTTTGGACCTTCGAGTCACTGTGGGCCATAAAATACGCCTTATTTCTCCCTCGGGCCCGCTGACCCCCATGGGCGTTATTCCCAAGATCAAGACTTGTATAGTCTCCGGTATTTTCAAGTCCGGTATGCATGAGTATGACGGCAATCTCGCCTATATGGCACTTGACGATGTTCAGGATTTTCTTGAAGTCGGCGATGTGGCCCACGGAATTGAAGTGGCTGTCACCAGAGATCAGCTTGACAACGCCGATAAAGTTGGCGGAGCCATACGAAAAAAACTGGGACCCGGGATCATCGCCAAAGACTGGATGGCCATGAACCACAATCTTTTTGCTGCTTTTAAACTGGAGAAGATCGGCATGTTCATCTGTCTTGCCTTAATCATCCTGGTTGCTGCTTTAAATATTATCAGCGCCCTTGTGATGGTGGTTATGGAAAAGGCAACGGACATAGCCATTCTTAAATCAATGGGAGCAACCTCGGCCTCGATCATGCGAATTTTCTTTTTCCAGGGACTGGTGATCGCCGTGACAGGAACCTTTCTAGGAGTGCTTGGTGGGCTGGGATTGTGTGAATTGCTGTCCAGATATCAGTTTATTGAACTGCCCTCGAATGTCTATCCGATGAACACCCTGCCTATCAAAGTGCTTCCCATGGATGTGACCATCGTTGGTATCTGCTCCATTGTTATCACTCTGTTGGCTACCCTGTATCCTTCCTGGAAGGCATCCAAAGTGCAACCGGCGGAGGTGTTGTCATGAGCCGGCCTCACCTGCTGGAAGCAAATGATATTACAAAGAAATATGGTGACGGCGATGGTGTGATCCATGTGCTGACCGGTGTAGACCTGACGATAGCTCCGGGAGAAATGGTCGGTATCGTCGGCGTGTCAGGCTCAGGCAAGACAACCCTGCTGCAAGTATTGGGCACCCTGGACAGTCCCAGCAGCGGAAAGATACTATTTAATGGTGACAATCTTCTAGCCAAAAGCGACAACCAGCTTGCCGATTTCCGTAACCGATCGCTGGGTTTTATTTTTCAGTTTCACCATCTGCTGCCGGAGTTCACAGCACTGGAAAATGTGATGATGCCGGCTTTGATTAACGGAAAACAGCGAAAAGAGATGATAGAGCCGGCCCGTGAACTACTCGCCCAGGTTGAACTGGACCATCGGACCACTCACAAGATCAATGAACTCTCAGGTGGAGAACAGCAACGAACAGCCCTGGCACGAGCTCTTATCATGAAACCGGCTTTACTACTGGCGGACGAACCCACCGGCAACCTGGACAATCGCGCCGGCAATCTGGTTTTTGACCTGTTGCGTAAATTATGTCGGGAATATTCGCTGGCAACCCTGATGGTCACCCATAACCTGGAGTTGGCAGGCCGAATGGATCGCTGCACGATCCTTGAAAACGGAACGCTAAACGAATCCTCCTAAAACACCCTCAGATGATCTTGATGTTTTTAAGTGACTCCTGGTGTCAATCATTTTTTTTCCGAATCTGACTCTCCATGCCGATAGCCTGTTCAACGGACATCACAAAGGCAATTCCCGTTCCGGGTAACTCAAACCTGCCTGCGGTGCCGATTGCCTCCAGAATCGGCTGAACCAGATTTTCATCCACCAGAAAAAGAATGATATCGGTCTGCGCCTCAAGAGAAAGGCCAAAAAAAGTCTTGGCCTCTTTGGCGCCGGTACCACGGGCAGTAATGACCGTCGCCCCTGTTGCACCTGCCGCTTTAGCTTCATCGATGGTCTTTTCCGAGTACTCCGGTTTAACGCTTGCAATAATTAATTTATTTGACATATCTCACTCCTTCTACCGTAATCGATGCGCCATCCAGGTCGATACCTGAGCGTATCCGAGCACGGCAATGATGGGAAAAAGGCTGGCAAAGGCAATAAGTCCAAAACCGTCAAGAGCCGGGTTGCGTCCGGGTACTGTATCGGCCAGACCAAGGCCCAGGGCTGTTACAATGGGAACGGTTACTGTGGATGTGGTTACCCCTCCCGAGTCGTAAGCAAGGGCAATAATGGATTTGGGGGCAAAAATGGTCTGCAGGACCACAATACAGTAACCGGCAAGTATATAGTAGGCGATCGGTGTTCCGCTGACTATCCGATACGTTCCAAGAGCGATACCCACAGCAACACCCAAGGCTACCGCGTATCTCAGAGTCCTCTGCTTAAGCGAACCACCGGAAACATCCTGGGCTTTTAAGGCAACAGCCAACAGAGACGGCTCAGCTATGGTTGTGGCAAAACCGATGCAGCCGGCAAAAAGATAGACCCAGCCATAGTTATACCAGGCAAGATCGGTGGCGACCGCACCCTCCCCTTTTAAAAATGTTGGTGAAGAGAGTTGGGCGGCCATGGCTTTTCCCAAGGGAAACAAAGCCCTTTCCAACCCGAATTGAAAGAGTGCCAAACCAAGAATTACATAGACGATGCCGAAAAGAACCCGAGACAAGTTGGGAACAGGCTGTCTCAGCAGGACAAACTGATAAATGAGAATCAACAGGAAAACAGGAGCAACATCCCGGCATGTGCTGATCAGCAATGTCTGAAGATTGAACAGGATTTCCACGCACACTTCTCCTTGGCTAAAAAATGATCAGACCATATCCCATAACAAAAGCCATTGGCAATAGTGAGGCAAAAGCGATCAAACCAAATCCATCAACCAGCGGACTTCTGCCCCGGATGACCGAGGCCAGCCCCACACCAAGGGCTGCAACCAGGGGGACGGTGATAGTGGAGGTGGTTACACCCCCGGCATCGTAGGCAAGCCCGATGATCTCTTCGGGTGCGATGGTCGTCATCAGCATCACCAGCACATAACCGCCGATGATAAGATATTGTATCGGCCATCCTTTTAATATCCGAATCACTCCAATAACGATAGACGTACCAACTGATATGGCTACAGTCAGGCGCAGACCAAATGCATAGCTGCTTGTACTTTTTTCGTCAGCTTCGATAAATCCCTGGCCGGCCGCTATTTTGGACGCCTCCTCACTGACTGCTATTAGGGCCGGTTCGGCTACAGTTGTTGAAAACCCAAGAAAAAAAGAAAATGAAAGCAGCCAGAATAAACTGCCGCGTTGGGCCATGGACAGGGCAACCGTCTCACCGATGGGGAAAAGGCCAATTTCCAGGCCATGGACAAAGAGCATCAGACCCACAATAACAGCGATGATACCAACAACCATATCTGCAAACTGAGGGAACGGCTGTCTGAGAATGACAAGTTGAAAAAACGAGACGGTCAGAAGAACCGGAAGCAGATCAAAAAACGCTGCTTTGAGTTTTTGAAGAAGCTGAAGTAATCCCTGTATGCTTATGCTCACAATGGTTTAACCTGTTAGAGTGAAGAGCAAAAAGTAAATAGTAAATAGCGTAAAGCACCTCTATTCACATACACATCACTATCCATCAGTTCCTATCAATCAGACAGCTTCAGATACTTGTTCAACGTTTCAGCCAGCAGTGGCGCCAGCGAGTAGACCTCCAACAACTCATCGCTTTTTCTGCCCGGGAAACTGTCTGAACCGATCACCCTGGTAATACCATTTTCGATAAAATGCTTGCGGGCTTCACCGGCCATTACCAGGTGGGTTGCCAAAACCGAAATATCTACAGCCCCAGCCTGCCGACACCTGTCTGCCGTCTGAATGATCGAACCGCCGGTTCTGATCATATCGTCACAGATGATTACCGCCTTTCCCTTAACGACACTGGAAACCTGACTGACAATGGTCTTGTCGGTATCGAACCGGTCCTTGTCCGCCGCCGTATGCGGACAATCGAGCAGGCTGGCCAACTTGGCGACCTGTTTGGAAAAACCGTAATCGGGTGAAACCAGCACATAATCGGAACGCGCAATCGTCCGTATCTTCTCTGCCACCAGGCTGTCGGTGTGTACGTGCTTTGTACGAATTTCGCCGGTATGGGCATGCAGGACCGCCTCGGAATGCAGATCGACAAAAGCGACAAAATCAGGCCTTGCCCGAAAAATCTGGCGGGTACGGGTTATCCCTTTGGGTATCTCGTAGGAGTCCGGCTTGGCCCGTTCCATTGTGGAATAGCCAAGATAGGGAATGACCACATTGATCGAGGCGGCGTTCCAGAAGCGGCCTCCCTGGATCATGTCCAGCAACTCCATATGAGCATCGTTGGAGTGGGTGGAGCCCACAATAATCAGATGCCTTCCTGCTACTTCTCCGGGAAAGGCATGATAAAATTCGCCATCGGCAAATTGTTTCCTTTGCATTTCAGAAAAGTTCATTCCCAGTTCAGCAGCAATATCACGGCCAAGTGGAGTTGTCTCCCGGCAGGCCACGATGATACATTCTTTTGTCCTTGACATGAATCTGTTCGGTTGAAGGTTTTGAGGACTACAGCTCTTAGTTTATCAAAACAGCACAGGCCGGGTGGCCGCATACTGGCCGATACGTTAGCAAATCCTCTCTTTTTTTACCACCGGAATCCGTTAACAACTCGTCAATACTCACTTTTGCGCCCAAGTGCTGATTTTTGTTCAAAAACCAGCAACGTTCTCTCGGCCCCGGAAAAGGGCAGGTGAAGATGAAGCTTACAGCTCAGGTGAAGAGCATATCGCTCCATTGTTTCCTCGGCAAGCTCAAGCTCCTGGATGTATTTAGGACCTTTCATACAAAGGATCTTTACCTCTGGTCCCATCAGGCTGCTTACCATGTGAAAAAAATCATCGAGTTCGGTAACCGCCCGTGAGACGATATGGCTGAACTCCTCATCCTGAACTGGAAGAGCGACGTCTCCCAGGCGGCTGGCCACAACTCGCACCCCGGTCAGTTCCAAAGTGCGAACAATATGATTGAGAAAAGAGACTCGCTTGAGACGAGGTTCAACGAGCGTCAGTTGCAGTATAGGACGAACCGATTTACAGACAAGCCCTGGAAAACCGGCCCCGCTGCCGACATCGAGCAGATGAACCTTGTCGCCATCCAGCAGGGAAAGCAGTGTCAATGAATCGAGAAAATGATTCTCAACGATCTGTTCCAGGGACAACCGCCGGCCGATAAGGTTCATCTTCCGGCTCCAGTGAATCAACTGGTTGCAGTAGACTCGTAGATTGTCGATATCAGTATCGTTCAGGCGGATGTTCAGCTTTGCCGAGCCTTCCTCCAGCAAACGGCATATCTGGGTATCTGCCTTACTCTTATTCATTAAACCGTTGGTTGCAGAAGCCTCCTAGGTGGACAACGACCTCTATTTTATGATCCGTTCAGTAATAGACGCCGCATGGGCCGTAAGCCCTTCAAGCTCGGCCAGTCGACGGATGTGATCCGAATCTTCTTCCAAGCCGCTCTTCGAATAACTTATGATCGAACTTTTTTTAAGAAATGTTTCCACTCCTAGGGCTGAGGCAAAGCGTGCTGTGCCCATTGTCGGCAACACATGATTGGGACCGGCCAGGTAGTCACCTGCCGCCTCCGGTGTATGGGAGCCCAGGAAGATGGCTCCGGCATGGCGGATATGGGGTATCTGCGACCATGGATCTGAGATCATCAACTCAAGGTGCTCAATAGCTATGTCATTGGCAAGTGATATTGCTTCATCCAGACCATCAGCAATCAGAATGACTCCATGATCCCGAAGAGATTGCCTGGCAATCTCACTCCTGGACAGTTTCTCAAGCTGTCTGGATAACTCTGAAAGCACACCATCGGCCAGCTGAGGATCGGTTGTGACAAGAATGGCCAAAGCCTGGGGGTCGTGTTCGGCCTGGGCCAGCATATCGGCTGCAACATGGTTGGCCCTGGCGGTCGAGTCGGCAACAATCAGTACTTCAGACGGCCCGGCAATCATATCGATGCGGACCCTGCCCGAGACCAGTCTTTTGGCTTCGGTGACATATTGATTCCCCGGCCCGACGATGACATCGACCCGCGGGATGATTTTGGTTCCATATGCAAGCGCGCCGATTGCCCAGGCCGAGCCAGCCTTGTAAACCGCATCAATCCCGATCTCGCGGGCGGCAACCAGCAGATGCGGACTGATCTGACCATCTTTATCCGGTGGAGTAACCATTACCCGCTTTCTTACACCGGCAATTCCGGCCGGTATACCGTTCATCAGCACCGATGAAACAAGAGGAGTGGACCCGCCTGTCCCGCCAGGTACATAGAGACCGGCGGAATCAACCGGACGTACCAGCCGGCCGACAATGGAGCCGTCATCCCGGGTTAACATCCAGGAATCCTCCATCTCCC
>CAZLGM010000003.1:0-53060 GCA_964558875.1 uncultured Desulfocapsaceae bacterium | reverse complement strand
GCAACCGATAAAATCGTCAAGCGTTACTCCCAGCGGACCGTTGTTGACAAAGTTTCCATCCAGGTCAATTCCGGCATCATCGTTGGTCTATTAGGCCCAAACGGAGCCGGCAAAACGACCTCGTTCTATTCAATTGCCGGATTCATCCGGCCGGATGAAGGATCTGTACTGCTCAACGGTGAAGACATTTCCAACCTGCCGATCCATCAACGAGCGCTGAAAGGAATCTCCTACCTGCCCCAGGAGCCGTCTGTTTTCAAAAAGCTCACCGTTGAGGAGAACATTCGCATAATCCTTGAACCCCTTGGGCTCAGCAAGAACGAGATCAACAACCGCATCGATGAGCTGCTGGCCGATCTGGGAATAGAATATCTTCGCCATAACAAGGGACACGCCCTTTCAGGTGGTGAGAGACGTCGAGTAGAAATCATGCGTTCACTGTCAACCAGGCCCGAATTCATTCTCCTGGACGAGCCGTTTGCCGGTATCGATCCTCTGGCTGCGGCTGAACTGCAGAAGATTATCTACAGCCTCAAAGAGAGGGGGCTCGGCATCCTTATTTCCGACCACAATGTTCGTGAAACTCTTCAGGTATGTGATTTTGCCTATATCATGAACGAGGGGCAAATCCTCACAAGCGGCGTTGCCGATGATATTATCGAGAGTGAAGTGGCCAGAAAGATGTATCTCGGCGAAAACTTCTCGATGTAGATACCAGAGGACAGAAGACAGATGACAGATGACAGAAAGAAACTGGGCAGTTACAAACTGACTTATCATCGCTTCTATTTCATTGCGCCTATGGTGCCAAACTGTTCTGTCCTCTGTCCTCTGGCTTCTGACTTCTGATACCTATGGCCCTTGAACTGAGACAACAGCTGAAGCTGGTTCAGAAACTGGTTATGACGCCGCAGTTGCGTCAGGCCATCAAGCTGCTGCAACTCAACCGCCTTGAACTCACCCAGGCCCTGCAGAAGGAGTTGGAACAGAATCCTGCCCTTGAGGAAGAACTGCTGGCTGCCGATTCCAGCGAAAACAAACAGTCTCTTTCATCTACCAGCGAATCCCGGGAGCCGGATACCGAACAGGATTTCACCGAACGGGTGAAAACATCCGACAATATGGTTGAAATAAACTGGCAGGACTATGCCAACAACTTCGACGCCAATTTTTCGTTTGCCACTGAAAAACCTCCTGCAGACGCTCCCAGCCAGCTCGATTTTGTCTCTGAAAAACCTGGGCTTTCCGCTTACCTGCAATGGCAACTGGCTCATTGTGAGCTTGACCAGGAAGAGTGGGATATCGCACTGTTTATCACCGGCAGCCTAAACCGGTACGGTTTTCTGGAAGCGGATATCGATGAGATCGTTTCCCAGACCGGATGTACAAAAGATGATGCAGACTACATGCTTGAAGTTATCCAGGATCTTGACCCGCCTGGTATCGGAGCACGCAACGTCAGTGAATCTCTTTTTCTACAGCTTGAGCGATTGAATATGGGCGAGACACTTGCCGCTGAAATCGTTCGCGACCATCTCTCTTTACTGGAAACCAAAAACTATAAGGCTCTTATCAAGGTTACCGGGCGAAACCGGGCAGCCGTCTTAAAAGCCGTAAACTTTATCACCTCATCGCTTACCCCGTATCCCGGACTTCCCTATTCGAAAGACCCGATCAATTACATTGTTCCCGATGTTTATGTCAGAAAGGTGGATGGTGAATATGTGATCAGCCTCAATGACGAAGACCTGCCAAGGCTTAAAGTATCCAGCTATTATAAGGCACTGGTCGATGAACAGCTCAACATGCGGGCGGAATCACAAAAATATATTAAAAATAAGCTGAAAAACGCCGAATGGTTTATAAAGTCAATCTACCAGAGGCAGAGAACGATCTATAAGGTGATGGAATCGATTCTGGGCTTCCAGTACGATTTTTTCGAATATGGACCCAGCCACCTCAAGCCCCTGATCTTAAGGGATGTGGCCGAAGACATCAATATGCATGAATCCACAATCAGCCGGGTTACTTCCAATAAATATACCCATACACCCCAGGGCGTTTTCGAACTTAAGTACTTCTTCTCCACCGCCATTCCACGGGAAGATGGCGATGCCATGTCAGCCGAGTCGATCCGGGAGCGAATCCGAATCATGATTCAGGATGAAGACAAGCATAAACCATACAGCGACAATATAATTTCCAAAAAACTTGCTGAGCAGAATATTAAAATAGCCCGGAGAACCGTTGCCAAGTACCGGGAACAGATGCAAATACCTCCAGTAAAGCACAGACGCTTACCCAGATAGTGTTGAGACAAGTTATCCCGGATACCCCATCTTCGTATGATCCTAACCACACGTAAAGATGTACTATAACGAACGGTTACGATCATGCAAACCTGGAGCACCTGGAATAACTTGCAATCACATCCTTATATAATGATACATATAAATCTGCTTCAATATGAGCCTGCTTGAACGTATCTACTTCTTCCACGAAGAACTTAAAAATAACCGTTTCCCAAACTCCAGAAGCCTGTCCGATCAGTTCGAAGTATCCTCTGCCACCGCCAGACGCGATATAGCCTATCTACGCGACCGGCTCCTCGCACCCCTTGCCTTTGACAACAGAAAAAACGGCTTTTACTATCACGACTACACGTTTCGACTACCCTTTGAAAACAGCCCGAAGATTATTACCTTGCTGGCACTTTTGGGCAAACTGGCAGACGAAGCCGGTCTCTCTGAGCTGCCGGAAGTACAGAAACTGACTGACCGGCTGGCCACACTGCTCGACCCGGACCTGAACCGGCTCCTTGACAGAATCAGTTATGAATGGATCGAAACCGAGTCGATCGACCCCCATATTTTTTCCATCATCTTAGAGGCTCTCATCAGATCAAGATCGCTTGAAATGGTGTATCGATCCATTAAAGGTGAGAAAAGCAGCCGTCGTGTCGACCCTCTTCGTCTGACCAATTACCAGGGCAGGTGGTATCTCTTTGGTTTCTGCCACCTAAGAAATGGTTTTCGCCTCTTTCATATCGCCAGAATCACATCAATCCGGGAATTGGACCAACCCATATCTTCCCATAAACAGGATACCGGCTATCTGGACGACTCGTTTGGGATTTTTACAGGGAAAACGGTTTACAAGGCCAAGGTACTGTTCACATCTACTGCTGCTGAACTCGTTCGTCATCAGCACTGGCATAAGGATCAGCGGATCACCGACACAAAAGAAGGTATTCTGCTGACCATTCCCGTCAGCGATGACCGTGAGCTGATGATGAAAATCCTCCAGTATGGAAGAATGGCTGAGGTGATTGAACCGCCAGAATTAAGAAAACGGATTAAAGACGATATATCGGCCATGGCCGATATATACAAAAGGTAAGAACAAAACAAACCGTCCAGGGAAAGTGGAAATATTCCCGGTCTTAAACAGAAAAACTAACACTTCCATAGACTCAACCAGCCACCTTCTTGGCGACCGATTGAATCTATATTTATTTGATCAGAATAGATATTGCAGCGAGAAAGAAACCACCGGATAGATTGTATACTTGTCAAAGAAATCTTCGATGATCGCTTCCTGCTCATCCAGTATGGTTTCCAGTTCTGCCGTACCGGCCAGAGTGCCGTTGGCCGTATAACTGGTGATATCGGGAGATCCTTGATACAGGATGCCAAGATCAAGGGCAAATCCCCAGCCACCGGCATTACTGGTATTACTGGTCCAGCCGATACCGATATAGGGCGACAGAGGAAGAAATTCGACCGATCCGGAAAGAGTACCGACTTCCGCAGCAGTAAATGTCACGCTTCTCATCCTGATTGTATCTGTCGGTGTAGCGGAAAGACTCACCTCGTTGTCGTTGACGACAACACCGGCGCTGATCCGGAAAACGCCGCCAAAAGGATGATAATCGGCCAGCAAGGCAAGGGAGAAAAAGTCAAGAGAAGCATCATAATCGATATCGTCTATGGTTTCTTCAGCACTCCAGTCCAAGATATTGATCCCAGCCCTGACACCAAGATAATCAGAGGCCTTAAAGCTCAGTTCGGCACCAAGTCCCAGTGTACCAATTTTCACACCGACACCAGCGCCACTACCGGCAAACACTCCTGTTACCGCTGTTAGAACAAAAAACATCCCGGCAAGTCCCGCCACAATCAATTTTCTCATCTGCTTTCTCCTGTTTGTTTTACCCTACTGCGTTGTCTGAATGGAGATATCATCGCTTGATGATTCTCTATTCTTTCACCAATCATTGCCTGTTTTTCAGCCATTTGGAAACTACCTGGTCAAGCTCTTTATAGGCAAGATCGTTTAAATGCACATAATCCCCAGAATTGAAGTGCGCTTGCATATGACGATCCGTCTCACTGATTCTCAACCCGGCTTCCAGATCAAGCAGCACGAACCCTTCGGTTTTAGCCAGCTCCCGCAACCAGTCATTGAAGTCAATCACCTGGCGATAACGATTATCACGTCCGAGTATCTTCTCCTTTATGAAATCTTTAAGCTTACGGACAATCCCATGATCTTCCGCAGGAGGGACCGTGGTTGCGATAACTGGTTGAATACCGGCGTATTCGATCCGTTTTATCCAGCCTTTATATTGTTTTTTATAGGAATTCAACGGTCCTGGAAAATATACGGAACATTGCTGCAGGACGATGGCATCCGGTTTCTTTTCCGTGTTACCGAGTATTGTATCTAAAACAGGACTTTTATCAAATTCATACAACGGAAAAAAATCGATTTGCACAGATGTATCCCCAATACGTTGAGGCAATTTGTTCAGATCCCATTTTTTTCCTATGGATGCTTCAATATAGGCAATACGCATTGTTTCCCCCGCTTGTACATCTTTTCCATCAATAAAGCCACCACCGATCACCAACCATAAAAGGAGTGGCAACCACAAAACTCTCAACAGTTTCCTCATTTTATCTCATCCTTTTTTATCCGATCCTTGATGCCGGATGTTTATCTGCTTATTCTTTCTTCCACCTGATAAACCTTGCCGGATTGCCTATAGCGGTATGTTCGGCAGGCATAGCCTTGGTTACCACACTGCCGGCAGATACTATGCTTTTTTCCCCGATATCCGCCATGATGATCGCCCCTTCCCCCAGCCAGCTTTTGCTGCCGATTTTCACCTCTTGAAAATGAGGTTCTTTATCGGTATCGAGCTGGTCTGATCCAGGGCCGCCTCCATGCTGGTATTTGCCACTGAGTATGGAAACCCGGCTGGCAATTAGCACATTGCTGCCAATTCTGGCTGTGCCGATAATCGAGTAGCTGCCTATAGTGACGCCTCTTTCGGCGGAAGCGGTCGGGTGGGCAAAATATGAACAGAAACCCACCGCCAGATCATAGGAAGAATCTACCAGGGTCTGTTTATAATAGGAACAACGAATGTATTGACCTGTTCGGCCGGGAATCAGGCTCAACAATTTGGCGCTGAACTGATAGCTGTACTCGCTTCCACTGTTTCTGTATCTGATATTGGCGGCCAGGGCCAATGGCCAGGTCAGCAGGTGCATGAGCCGAACGATTGTTTTTTTGGTGCTGTATCTCATTGTTTCCCAGACCTCTTTCTGGAAAGATTAAAAAATTATGATTCAGCTTTATCGTTTAATTCAGATATCTCTTCAATCAGATACGGTTTGGCGTGCAGATAACGGGTTGCCCGCCTTTTATTGACGATATCATTGTAGATCAGCCTTGCTTTGTCCACCGAAATCTGAAGAGCTTTGGCCAGTTCTTCCACTGGAACATTTTGATTGTTCGCCCACAGAGCCAGATCCATGTCCCCATATGGAAGGCCGAAATAAAACTCATCCTGCCCCTGCTCCATACTGTATGTGTCTGTTGTGGGACGGGCATTACAGATTTTTTCAGGAAGACCCAGAGTTCTGGCTAGTGCGTAAACTTGCGTTTTATACAGGTGGGCAATCGGCTTGATATCTGCTGACCCATCACCGTTTTTCACAAAAAATCCCTGGTCGTATTCAAGGCGGTTAGGTGTTCCAACTACCGCATAATTGAGCCGATCTGCGTGAAAATACTCAATATTCTTCCTCACCCTCTGTTTAAAATTGGTGGCAGCAACAATCTGCAGATAATCTTTATGGCCAAGTCGCTTCTCCATCACCTCCCCGTCCGGGGACTCAACAACAAGAAGAAAGTGATTGTACTGTCCCTTGTTCCCACCGGACAGAACAATCTTGGCGCGCCAGCTGTCATCATATTGGGAAAAGACTCGTCTGAAACTTTCATTTCTCATCCTGTAACAACCAATTTCTTCCAGAGTTGAGGTTATATCATGTTGAATATAGTCAATTCCCAAATACTCCATGACACTTTTACCGTCTATGACACTATCGTCTGACGAGTCTTTTTCCGGTAACAACAGGCCAAACACTTTGGATGAACCCAGAGCATCCACACATAGTGCCGCAGAAACGGAACTGTCTATTCCGCCGGACACAGCAACCACGCACCCCCGACGGCGCAACTCATCCCTGAGAACTGTGCGGATGTGTTCACCTATTCGTTTTATCTCCGCAGCTTCATCAATGTTGAAAACGGTCTTGTCAATTGCACTATTCAATTCAGTTGACATTTCTTTCTTTATTAGAGGATTGCCATACATCAAACAGTTTATTACCCGAAGAGGTTTGCTGGAAACGTCCCCCGGCTAATCCGGCACCATCGCGCTCAATGCTTTTTTGTTGATCTTGCCATTCACTATTTTCGGTAATTCTTCGAGAAACACTATCTTTTTTGGTATCATGGAATTGTCCAATCGTGTTAAACAGTTCCTCATTATTTTCTTTTCACTCAGATCGTAAGCCTTATCAACTGACACAAATGCACAGATGCTCTCACCAAGCTCTTTATCAGCAATACCGATAACAGCAGCTTCTCGAACACCTTTGATACTGACAAGAACATCCTCTACCTCTACCGGACTCACCTTTTCGCCGCGACTCATGATGATATCGTCACTACGACCTTGGAAATAAAGATATCCATCCGCGTCCTGAATGAACCAGTCCTGAGTACAAAGAATTCGTTCATTCGTCAGACTCCCGGGTATTTCCTTAAGCATTTCATCACTGAGCTTGGAATTATTCCAATAGCCACGCATAACATGAGGCCCTCTCACATGCAAAATACCTTTTTCACCCGGTTGTACCGGCTCCCCATCCTGAGTGAGAAGAAACGCCTGGGTGCCGGGAATCGCTTTACCGACAGATCGAGGTTTCTCATCAATCAGTTCCGGTGCCAGACATGACGCACGCTTACATTCAGTGAGCCCGTACATATTGTAAATCTTGCCATTTGGAAAGATATCGTGCAAATAAGGTATAAAACCGGTTGGCAGTGCCGAAGCTGCACTGGTCACCTGCTTCACACAGTCAAATCGAAGCGCTTTCTTCCTGTGAGACGTAATCAGTTTTGAGAAGATTGTTGGAACACCGGGGAAAACCGTTATTTTCTGTTCCTCCATCCGCTTATATATCTGGGCAGGATAGGTAAAAGACTGTTCTAGGACCAAGGTTGCTCCTAGCCGAACTGATATAAGCAACTGATAGAGACCATAACTAAACGACAACGGCAACACACTGAAAATACGGTCATCAGAGGAAAGCCCCAGTGATTCTATGACGCTGCCCAAGGTAAAGACCATTGCCTGATGGGTCTGCATTACCCCTTTTGGTCGACCCGTAGTACCCGAAGTGTATATCAGTGCGGAAAGGTCAAGTGGAGTCAGTCCTGTCTCCTGTATGGTTTGCGGTGTTCTACTGATTATTTGATTAAATTGTTCAAATTGGGCACCATCTCTTTCCTGGTCTTTGATCAAACCGGGATCGAGTTCTTCTCCTGCATAAATAATATTCTGAAATCCCTTTAAGAACGGAATGAAGACATCGCTGTGCAGACTATTGGTGATCATGATTTTTGTATCACAATCACTAACAATGAGCTGCAGTTTATGGCTCTTTGTCTGCGAATCTACCACCACAAAGACACCACCGGCCAGCAGAACACCAAAAATAGATACAGCGCATACCCATGAGTTACCCATATAGATGACTACTCTGTCACCAGATTCTAACCCATGCTGCTGTAATGCGGCTGCCAGACAACGAGACTGCTCCAGTAACTCTTTATATGAGTATGAACTGCCTTGAGCAACGACGGCTATCTTGTCAGGAAATGAGGCTGCAGACAGCAACAGGCTGTCATGCAGAAATCGTGGTTGAGTCATTTTCACTTCTTAGATGTTCACCGTTATTATCTATACAAAGAGAGAAGCGTATCCATGTCTGATCAATCGGCAGTTATACTACGCAGATGACTGTTTTCCACCAATAAAAGAGGTGATCCTATTCACCGAATCAAGATTTTCCGGAATCATTTCTTCTTCACCTACGACCAACTCAAACTCTTCCTCCATAAAGGTAATGAGTTCCAGTATACCAGTTGAATCGATTATTCCTTTTTCCAGAAAAGAATCATCATTTCCGAGCGCAGACTGATCATCGGTAAACAAAAAATTATCCAAAATATAATCGCGAATACTCTTTTCAATTGACATGTTGACTACCCGACTCCATTCCTTTCAAAACTTTTTTATCAATCTTACCATTATTCGTCTTCGGCAACTCAGGTAAAATAATTATTTCTTGAGGTACCATAAAGTTCTCCAGTTGTAATCTACATATTCGTAAAATATCCTTTTCAAACAACGATGTTCTGTCATCCAAAGACACAAACGCATAAATGGCCTCGCCAAATTCCAGATCATCTATTCCAATGACAGCAGCATCCCGAATACCGCTTATACCATGCAAAACATTTTCTACCTCAACAGGACTGACCTTTTCACCTCGGCTTTTGATGATATCGTCAGTCCGGCCGACAAAATAGAGAAAACCTTCTTCATCCATCCTGAAACAATCCTGGGTATTGAAAACCAGATTATTAGGCAGATTACCAGGCATTTCTTTAAGCATCTCAGCGCTCATTTCCGGTTTTTTCCAATAACCGAGCATCACATGGGGACCTCGTACATGTAAAACACCTATTTCTTCAGGTGAAACCGGTATACCATCGACAATCACAGCAGTCTTATCGGGAAAGGCGGCTGATGATGACAGTAATACTTCATGCAAAAGTCGAGGCTCAAACATTTTGACAGCTGTAAGTATTTTGGTAATTTTCAATAAAATGATAATGCCAGATCTGGGTGGAAAGGATACCGACCAGAGCCATATTATCCTTGAATCCGATTGTTTTTCCCCGTCGTATTTTGGCTACCAGACGACCGACCCTTGCCGGATCGAAGTAGCCGTATTTCTTTACCGTCTCTTCACAGAGCAGTTCGTCCACATATTCAGGTGTACGTTCACCAAAAAACGCAGGGATATCCGGCGCCCGATATGGTTGTTTGTGACGATTGATGACCGTTTCGGGAAGATAATTCTTCATTGCCTGTTTGAGAATGTACTTTTCATTCAACACCTTCATCTTCAGCTTTGGATGAATGGTCGCCGCGAACTCAATCAAACGGTGGTCGAGAAATGGAAAACGGCCCTCCACCGAGTTCTTCATCAACATTCTGTCCCCCTGTGAACAGAGGAGATAACCGGACATCAGTGATTTTGCCTCGATATATTGCGCTCTGTTGAAGGGATGCCACCGCTTGAGCATCTTTGGTAAACTCGCTTCCAGAATGTCGATAGCATTGTCACAAAGCACCTCTTTGACAGCATTGGAAAAAAATTCTTTACACTTAGCAGTAGTATTCCAACGGGGGATATGTGAGAAATAAGAGAGATCAGGCTTCTCAAGCCCTGTGCCGAAGAAGCTTTTCAAATAAGCCTGTCCCTGATTCCGGGTGATATTCAGATATGGGTAAAGCCGTTTGAGTAGTTGAGGTCTCAGCCAGGAGTCGGCCTGTTTTGCCCAGAACAGACGGATCTTGCTCTCTTTAAACAAATCGTAGCCGCCCAGCACCTCATCGGCACCTTCGCCGGTGAGTACAACTTTGTACTTTGTGCTTCGCACAAGTTGCGACAGAATGGACATGGGTACCGGGGCTGTTCTCATCACCGGACTTTCGGTATGATAAATTGTATCGATAAACGATTCCCCGATGTCTCTATTGCTGCATTCAACCCGGCTATGTTCCGTGCCGAGATGGTCGATCATCGTTTTCTGGAAGGAGGATTCGTCAAAAGATTGTTCGGAAAAACCGATGGAAAATGTTCGAAGTCCAACTCCGCCATAGTGATGCATCATCGCCAGCAGAGACGATGAGTCCAGCCCTCCTGACAGATAGGCTCCCACAGGAACATCGGATCTCAATCTGATAGTTGTTGAATCGACAAGGAGGTCATGCAGCTCCCCGGCTATCCGGTCCTCGTTTCCCTGGTAAAAGTCTCCGTCAACCGGAAATGACCAGTCCCAGTATGTCTTTTTCTTTATGACGCCATCCTGGATACAGAGCATCTGGCCGGGAGAAACTTCATAAATATGTTCGAAAACCGTATCGGGACTGACGGGAGACCAGAAGGTCATCAACTGATCAAGGGCTTTCAGGTTCAAGCTGACCGACATGTCGGTGCCGGCGAGGATCCCTTTCACCTCCGATGAGAAAAAAAGGCGATTTGCGTAACGACAATAAAAAAGCGGTAGAATACCCACTCGATCCCTGATGAGCAGCAGCTTTTTACGAACAGTATCCCACAGGGCAATGGCAAATTGACCGTTTAAATGATGGATGAAATCCTCACCATACTCTTCATACAGGTGGACCAGTACCTCGGTATCCGACTTGGTGTAGAAGCTGTGTCCCAACTTCTCGAGACTATCTCTCAGCTCGATATAGTTGAAGATCTCTCCGTTGAAAATAATCCAGACACTCTTTGTTTCGTTATGCACAGGTTGCTGACCGGTCTCAAGATCGATAATGGAAAGACGAACATGTCCGAGGCAAATGTGCTGGTCGTTGAAAAAGCCGGTATCATCCGGACCTCGATGAACCAGAGGAGTCAGCATGGATTCGACAGTGTGTCTGGCCGGTGGGCTTTGCGTGCCAAGATTGAGAACCCCTGTTATCCCACACATGATCGATTCACCATAACATCAATAGACTCCCGCCCCTGTTGAAGGCGAGAAAACATAACGAAGGGCTGTAACGGTTATCACCTGATTTCGAAAACGGACCTTAGTCACATTCGGCAGCCGGACCTTTTTAAGCCAACAGCTTGACAGGCCAGCGGTTTATGATAGTTGCCGGCTGCATCATCTCGGCATCTACTATCAGTTAGCGTTGCCCTGTGACGTCTGCGGGAACTCCTGTCAAATTCCTGCCTCCAGCATCGTCCGTTTATGCGCTAAGTTGATGATTTAATGAATACAATCCATCATATTGAAAGTCAACAGATATTTATTTCCCAGTAGAGTCGTCAAAGGTCAACCGACCGGAATCGGCTGTTTCTCTCAATGGGAACAGGGGTGCCTAATCCTATGCTCGTGGTAAAGCGGTCAATTTATCTCATTCCACCCCTAAAATCATCACCGGCAAACACTTCCGACACCCTAACCATGTGATTGGCAAATGAGACAGCAAGGGAGGTTTGATTGTCAGGCAATGAGCTGGCATTTCTGAGTCTTCAGGCCACCGGGGAATACAGGCACCTTGACTTATTCAATCTTCACTGAGTATAGTGAACCTGAATCCGTGAACGCCCTACGCAAGTGCTCTTGGAGTACATTCGATAGCAGCGCATCTTTTCTTACGGGTTCAGGGTAAACAGAGATTATCGCGCCATGCATGATCACCATCACTTATACCGACCGATGAACCCCGCCTATATCCCTGCCAAACCGGTCCGGCTGTTTCAATACGGATTTTATCTGTTTATTACTTTTTCCCTCTGTTCCTGTTCATCTTTGATCAATTCGGTTTTTATCGAGCCGTCTGTCTCAAATCTTCAGAAGCAGACTGATATTTACCTTGTCTGTGATGGGGGCCCATCATATCTCCTGATGATTGACTCTCTCATCGATGACGACCCTGACAATCCGGAGTTATTGACCCTGGGAGCAAAGGCTTACAGCGGCTACCTGACTGCTCTAGCCGAATGCGGACGCAGTAGTGAGCGGCTCCAGGCCATTGGTGCCAAAGCCAGACTGTATGGTGTCAAACGGTTGTCCAAGCGGCTGCCGATCAAGCCTAAAGACTCTTTGGAATCACTTGATCAGGCACTCATAACACTTTCTGCATCCGAGGTCGAACCGCTTTTCTGGTCCACTGCCGCCTGGACGAGTTGGGTCTTTCAGCAGCAGGGCTCCCCAGCCTCCATGGCGGATCTTGTCAAGATTGAAAAGATCATGCTCAGGCTGGTGGAACTGAACGAAACCTTTGGCAATGGAGCTATGCACCTCATTCTAGGCAGCTATTACGGGGCCAGACCCAAAATGATCGGAGGAAAACCGCAGCTTGCCGCCGACTACTTCGAGCGAGGACTGGCGATTTCAAAAAGACGCTATCTTCCCCTGCATGTGGCCTATGCCCAGACCTATTGCAGGATGATCTTTAACAAAGACCTGCATGACAATCTATTACAAGAAGTGATCGACTTTGATCTAGACAAAGCCCCTGAACACGCTCTTGCCAACCAGGTTGCCAAAATTAAGGCGAAAAAATTAATAGAGGAGAACTTCTTTGGGACGCCTTGAAAAATTAAATATTTCAAGGTGCCCTATGGTGAATGATATGAACAGCACCACTGTTAAAACACTTCTTTGGGTTGTGTTAACGTCATTGCTAGTTGTCAGCATTTCCAGTGAGAGTTCTGCCCAGCCGCGCCATCTTTTCAAGATCGCTACCCTGGCACCGGAAGGCTCGGTTTGGATGCAGAAATTTCATGATTTTACAAATGAAGTTACAGAACTCTCGAATGGCAAGATCGCTTTTAAAGTCTATCCCGGTGGCATTATGGGTGATGACCTGGCCATGTATAGAAAAATGCGGGTTGGTCAAATCCATGGGGGCGGGTTCACCATGACCGGCATCTCCAGAGTGGTTCCCGATTTTCGCGTTCTGGCTCTACCGTTTCTTTTTAATTCTTATGACGAAGTCGATGTCGTTAAAAATGGAATTCTCCCCCAGTTTGTTAATAAGTTTCAAGAAAAAAAACTGGAATTGATTGCCATGACCGAAGTGGGCTTTGTTTATGCCATGGGAACTTCACCTCTGCTTACCATCAAGAATCTGAGAGACGGAAAATGCTGGTCACCGACCGGTGATCCTCTGACATCCACATTTCTCTCCACCATCGGCATCACACCTATTCAGCTCTCCATTCCGGATGTTCTCACTTCTCTGCAGACCGGGCTGGTGGATACGGTATTTAACTCTCTATACGGCTCTATTATCCTCCAGTGGTTTACCAAGGCAAAATATATCACCGAAACACCCTATGGCTATGCCTATGGCGTTTTTCTCCTGGACAAACGTCCTTTTTCAAAACTGAGCAAGCAGGATCAGCAGCTGATTCAAAAATCGGCAGACAAACATTTTTCCATCTTGATGGATAAAACCAGACAGTCAAATATCGGTTCCAGACAAACACTGATCGATCATGGTGTCCAGTTTGTGCAGACTGAAGAAAGCGTGATCAAATCGCTTCAGAATTACAGGGATGAGACCGTCAAACTACTTCTGGGTAAAGCATTTTCCAATGAAATATATTCTCAGATTCATAAACTGTTAACCGACTATCGCAAACAGTAGGCAACAATCGGATAAACCCCATGTCGAGTTCTGTCAACACCATCCAATGGTGGAAAAGAACAGCAGCTGCTTTTCAGTTTATCGAGGAAAGACTGTTAGGTGTTCTGCTGTTTTTTTTAATTGTTCTTTCTTGCACTCGTATCCTGTCCAGAGGATTTGACACCGGAGGGTTGTTGTGGGCCGATCCTCTGCTTCGCTACCTGGTCCTGTGGAGTGGTTTTTTAGGCGCTGCCATGGCCACATCCAAAGGAAAACACATCACCATTGACATTCTTGGTTACCTGCTTCCGTCCCGGCTGAAGAGATGGGTCATTGCTCTGAATCATCTTTTTTCGACCTGTGTGGCAACACTGCTTACCTGGGCGGCTATACTCTTTATCATCAGTGAAAAAGAATTTGGACCGGCAGGTTTAATGGGAGTACCGTCTTATATCTGGAATCTTATCTTCCCGTTGAGTTTTTTCTTGATCACCATCCGATACGGATACAGGACAATCCAGGCTATTTACGCCATCATCGCCAACAAGTCTCTACCTGAGTCGACCCACCCATGACCCTTCTGAAGATACTGGCGCTGTTCATGGCTCTGCTGGGTACACCGCTGTTTATCGTCATTTCAGCAATCGCTCTGCTGTCATTTTATTCGGCCGAAATCGATCTGTCCGTGGTTATCATCGAAATGTCACGGCTTGCCGACACCCCTCTGCTTATCTCTCTGCCACTGTTCATTTTTGCCGGCACCATGCTCTCGGAAAGTGATGCACCCAAAAGGATACTGCGGTTATCCCGACTGCTGTTCGGCTGGATGCCCGGAGGACTTGCTGTTATTTCTTTACTGGTATGCGCTGTTTTCACCGCTTTTACCGGCGCATCGGGTGTCACCATTTTCGCTCTGGGCGGCCTGTTGTTACCGGCGCTTTTAAAAGACGGTTACAGTGATCGATTCTCCACTGGCCTGATCACCTCTTCCGGCAGCCTCGGCCTGCTCTTTCCGCCAAGCCTGCCTCTTATTCTTTATGGAGTTATTTCAGAAACCCGGATCGATCTTCTCTTTCTGGCGGGAATTGTCCCAGGCCTTTTGATGCTGATGCTTCTCATTCTTTACGGCATGAAAAAAAGCCCGCCGAAACAAACTGCCTGGAAGTCATACAGTCGTAAAGAAATCTGGGCCGGTATCAAGACATCTTCGTGGGAATTGTTTTTGCCGGTGATTGTCCTTGTCGGTATTTACGGAGGATTTATTACTGCTGGAGAAGCAGCAGCGATTACGGCAATGTATGTTTTGATTGTTGAAGTATTTATTTACAAGGATATCTCAATTAGGAAGCTGCCCTCAATCATGTCCAAATCCATGATGCTGTTCGGCGGCATCCTGATCATCCTGGCGGCTTCAATGGCGACCACCAACTATCTTGTTGATCAGCAGGTGCCCACACGTCTTTTTGAACTGATCAAGTCAACCATAGGTTCAAAATATACCTTCCTGCTGCTGCTCAATATTTTCCTGCTGCTGGTGGGTGCTATGCTCGATATCTTTTCAGCTCTTGTCCTTATTGTGCCACTGATCATTCCTATTGCCAACGGCTATGGGATCGACCCCATCCATCTAGGCATCATCTTTCTTACCAATCTGCAGATCGGTTACTGCACACCGCCGGTCGGTCTCAACCTGTTTCTCGCCTCCTACCGGTTCAACCGCCCTATCGTTGAGCTCTATCGGGCGACACTTCCTTTTTTACTTATTCTCCTCTTCACTCTGCTGCTGATCACCTATCTGCCCTGGTTGAGCCTGGGAATTGTTAACTGGCTGCAATAATAAGTTGATCCTGTTCAGCTTGACAACGGATGTCGACACCTTGAAAAGCATCCCTGTCAATTTCCTGGGCCACTATCCATATCTGCGAGATGTCTTTTGAGATTTCAGGCAGTGCTTTTAAGGTTGACAACACCCGCTCCTTATCAAAAAAAGCAAACGGTTCATCAAAAAAGACAAACTGGTTCCCAGTTGCTGCGGTATGGATCAGCTTTTGAGACATGGCTAATCGGAGCGCCAGCATGATCTGTCTCTGGGTACCGCTGGAGAGCTCCTCGAAATCCATAAAATCGTGTTTTTCGTTGGAGAAAATCTTGAGCTTCATCTGATCATCGATTTTCAGATGCTTATAGTGACCATTGGTGAACAGTGGTATGGCCCGGGCAGTGTCGTTCACCACATCACTATTGAATCGGCCGGACATGTGGATCATGCCCTTGTCAAGCAGCTCAACTGCCTGACTGTATACACCAGCCTGATACCTCAATCCGGAGAGCTTATCATTGAATTGGTCGATGATACTCTGATAGTCTGCTGCCTGTTCCCCCAGCTGCCTCTCCCGCTCACACTCTCTTTTTAATAGTGCCAATTGGGCAACAGCCCGTTCACACAGCAACTTCATTTTTTCAAGACGTTCATGCACCAGATCATTTAGCTGGGCCGGCTCTACATTTACCTGGGATATTCCGGGTAAAAACGAGGTATCTCCTTTTTGGTTCTCCTGTTCAGCGTGGTCCCGGGCAGAAGCATCTTCCAGTTCAAATTGATCAGAAACCTGGTCATCATTGGTTCCAGCTTGCAGAGCCTTGGCAGATTGTTTCAGACAATCACTGAACTGACGTATAAAATTCTCAGCCGATAATATGCCAACAAGCTTTTTGAGAGTAGCTGTTTTACTTTTCTGGCTCTGCTCTTTTTTTATCATTAGAATAAAAAGTGCAGCCAGCAGAACACTGGTACCAAAGGTGATGGCTGCGGCCAGTCCCAGGTTGTCAGCACCACCGACGACAAAGATATTGACCTTCTGTATCAGGCCCCGTAAAGCTCCAGTCTGTATAGGGTGATTGACCCACCACCAGACTGCCAGAAACTCAAGACTCAAAAAACAGGCAACAAGGGATGCGACTATTGCACAGATTCTTCCACCTTGCAGCTTCTGAGCAAAAGAGAACGTCGTCCTGTAATCGGCCAGCTCTTGGTTTAACTGTTTAATAAAGTTGCTTTTGTCGTCAGCCTGCTTCTCGCACTGGCGGGAATAATCTTCAAGGCGCGGAAGACGATCCGGATCATATTTGAGATTGTCAAGATCTCTTTGAGCTTCATTGATCCCCAATTCCGCCTGAGAAATAGTATTGCTCTCTTCTGCAAGGCTCCTTGTTATTTCCTTCCTGATCTCTTCTAAAGGAACAATACCGGCCATCACTTTGATTGTTTTTGAATTGTGTGAAGGCGTTCGCAACTCCCGCTGAGCCAGATAAAAGGATTCTATATATTCACTATACTCAAAGCCGATCAGTCGGGAGATCTGCTCACTGACCTGCTTACTCCCTGTTACTATAGGCTCTTTATTGTCTTTCTCAAATAGCTGGGCACCATGGACAAGGTTGCTGTCCAAATGCCGGACAACGCGGTAATGTTTATTGTCCTTGCCGATAAACTGCAGATCGGCCGAACATTGCGTCTGTCCCCATTTAATGAGCTTAGCCAGATTGTCGCCATGGAGAGAAAAGGTTCTCCCGAAAAGTCCGAAGCAGATGATTTCGCCGATACTTGTTTTTCCCGACTCATTTCTACCGTTTACTCCAATCAAACCGGTGGCCGGAAGATTTGTCAGTTCCAGCGTTGAGTATTTCAGAATGTTTTGGGCCTTGATCTGGGTTAAAATCATCGGTTCACTCCGGGTCTTCTGAAACCAAACTCTCAAGTATCAGTTGAGCGGCATCAATAAATATCTCACGTTCGAATGGCTCCGAGGAAAACTGCTTCCGTTCCCATTCTTCAATGCAGAAACGGGCAAAATCGCGTGTTGCCCCCTGATAGTTTTCCGGTTGGATAATCTCTTGGATAGGGGTGGACATGTTCACCTCCGGGAATCAATACCCATAATTGTTCAGCGTATTAGTTAACATTACTTTTACAACCTGTATCTGCAAAGCCTCTCTTAGTGTATAACTCCTGGGACAATAAATGAACAAACAACCGTTCGATAACAGGTAAATCGATTTTTTTAAGCTCTGCAACTATTGTGTTTCTTTTCCGGTGATGGACGCAATTAAAAAAGGAGAGGCTGACTTTTTCTTAATTCAGCAAGTGGGTAATGGGTTCCGCGCCAGGTTATGCCCCCATTGCGCAATGTGATCACTGCCGCCTTCACCGATATGTACAGCCCCAGATACGGTGCTATAAATGACCCGAAAGAGCAGAGTGAGCTCAGTTGAAAAACCGTTGCACCATAGAGAAACGAAAACAGCCTGATTAAAACCGCCAGTAGAAAAAGAGTTTTAGGATAACCGGAACTGAGCAGGAATCCCCAGAGAGGAACGATGGTAATGAAGATGGTAACAGCTGCTGAGACGGCAACTGCAACAATGCGGTAATGAAAGAGTGAGAAAACGTTCTTCATCAGACCGTCAACCATTTCCCGGACCGATTCATACCAGCGGACGGTAATAAATTCGATGCCGATCAGGCAATGCTGGGAAAAACCGCTCTTTTTTATGATTTTGCCGAGCATAATATCATCAACCGGATGCATACGGATGGAAGAGTGTCCGCCGACAGCGTGGTAAACCTGCGACCTGACCATATTAAAAGCCCCGACTCCGACAAATGCATTTGACTGAGGCTCTCCAACCTTCCAGGGTTTCAATATCGACAGCAGGTTGGCCCCGGCATCAAGAATCATACTGTTGAGCAGCCAACCCGGAGCCACGTTCCTGAAAAACAAAGCCAGGTGATCAACCGTATTGTCCAGCACGTAGGATAGCGCTCTTGCCACCGTAGTCTCTTCCATCTGAACATCGGCATCGGTAAAAATAAGATATTCACCCGTTGCCTGACCCGCACCGTACTGCAAGGCATGGCTTTTTCCAAGCCAGCCGTCGGGTAGTTTTTTAATCCTGTGAATGCGCAGCCGGGAATGTGACTGCTGAAGTTTCTTCATCACCTGCCAGGTATTATCGGTTGACCGGTCGTCAACTGCTATGATCTCAAGGTTCTCATAGCTCTGGCGAACAAGGGACAACAAACCGTCAGTGATGGTATGCTCCTCATTACAGGCAGCGACAATGATCGATACTTTCGGTATTTCTTTTCGGTTGAAGGGTTGAATGTCCTTCAGGCGCCCCATTTTTGTTACCCCGATAACAAGGGCAACATTTGTCCACAGTGTCAATATCAGGCAGATACAACTGAGGATTAACAGAACTGTCATAGACAAAGACCGTATTTCATACCATTTGAACGATCAAGCCCTGTTGAACAATTCAAATGATGGGATAGAGAAGCTATCCATCCGCTGATCCACTATCGATATTGTAAAGCGTCTGTGTGGGAAAGGCGAATTCCAGTCCTTTGTCGTTAAAGGTTCGCAAAATTGCCATATTAACCTGGGTCTGGGTATCCTCGATGGAAGATCCTTTGGAGATATAATAGATCAGTCTGACATTCATGGCCGAAGCGTCAAATGTTTTGAAAAATACCTTTCGTTTCTGCTCAACATTGGTGTTGTTATCAACGATCTCGTTAAGTGCTGCTATGGCCATCTCCATCTGATCCGGTGTGGTGTCATAAACCAGCCCGAGGTCGAGAATGATCTTCCGGGACGGCTCTCGAGTGATATTTTCAACCGGTGTTGAAGTAAATTTTGAATTGGGGATAGTGACGGTTCGTCCTGCCGGAGTCTCCAGCCGTGTAGAACGGATACCGATCTCCTTCACCGTACCGTCAAATCCTGAAATGACGATACGCTCCTTTATCCTGAACGGCTGATCGGTAAAAATGGTAAAACCGCCGAAGATATTGGCAACCGTATCCTTAGCTGCCATGGCAAGGGCGATACCGCCGATGCCTAAGCCCGCTAATATGGCGCCCACATCATAACCGGCGTTGTTCAGGCCGATGATGATTGCCAGAGCCCAGACGGTCGTTTTAGCCCCTTTACGTAGAATAGGCAGCAACTGATCATCGAGGTCACTCTCAGACGAATCGACCCAGGGAACAGCATATTCTTCAATGACAGCATCGAGTAGCCGTACGATCATCCAGCCGACGCAGATGACGATAATAAATTGGAATCCGTTGCTGATAAATTTATCTATGATCGGGGGAAAACTCAGCAGTCGCAAGCCGAACCAGATACCGCCGCAGGCTGCGGCGAAAACCAGCGGTTCCTCGATCATATCGATAACGATATCGTCCAGCCGGGTTTTACTCTTTTTCGTCAGCCTTCGAATGATTGTTGAAAACAGCCAATATAACGTCTTGCCGATCACAACAGCCAGTACGATGATTGCCATCGAAAGAAGCCAGTCCGAAATCGTATTATGATAAAATGTCTTGCTGAGAAATTCGCTCATTTACTCTCTCCCCACTTTGATATATTCACCATTCAAGTTATTTGGAAGGCAGCTCAGGTACCATTTCCCAAAGCAGTGCCATGCGGACATCAAAGATATCGCTTCGCCTCGGTTTAATGGCAAATTCTTCAATCTCAAAATTGTCGACATCGAATTTTTCGTCAATATCACTAACCTTCTCTTCTATCTCAACGGCAAGGTTTTCCAGGTCTTCCTGAATTCCATCAACGATGTCCTGAGCCCGTCTTACATCCTGTTTTTCCTTCGAGATTCTCCCAACATTTCGTATACCGCGTGCGGCCTTGGTCACCGTTGAGGCAGACAATGCCTTTCTGCCAAAAAAGGCACCGACAACGGCAGCTCCAAACGAGAGCATGGTGTCCGTTTTTTTAGCTGAAACATCCGACTCTTCTTTTTCAACACGGGCCAAGGCTGAATCCAGTTTATCTTCCAGACGCCGCTGCTTTGTTTTATATTTCTCCTGGAGCTTTTCGATTTCCTCTTCCTTCTTTTCCTTCAGTTGATCAGACAATCGAACCTTGAAGTCTCCTAAGGATTCGCCAGCCTCTGATTCGATAGTCATTCCTTTTGCCCGGAACAGGGTCAACCGTTTTTCCTGATAAAGATAATCGGAAAACGCCTTGACCTGTCCTTTCAGATCATTTAACCGGGTAAACGACGACGGCAGCGGATAAAAGGAACTCTCTGACGGCGGATTATCGGAACAGTCATCCATTCCATAGTCACAGACTTCGGCATCATCCCACCCTGTCCGCTCAAAATCATCATCGAGATAAAGTTTGAAAAAATGCTCTTCAACCTTGTCGATATTTCGTTTAGCATTGTAAAAGCGCACAGAACCGCTTGCCAGCAGCCAGGGCTCAAAGCGAACGCCATCTTCCTGCGAGGTTGACATATAATACAACTGGTCGATCTTCTCGGAAACAATTGGCAGATGGGAGGAAGACTCTCCAGTGGCTGACCCGGCCCTGGAGGAGGGAGAGGCGGAATGGCTGACGGCACTTGCGGCCACAACAGCGATTTTATCCGCCATCAGTTTCTTGATATCGGACTGGGAGATCGGTCCTTTCAGGTAGGAAAGAACCCACCTGGTCTGGAAGAGCACCGGTTCATCAAGGTGGGCGGAATTGAGCAGGAACTGCCTGCCTTTCATATCGGAAAGCAGTTGCCGGGTCTTCTTCTTGTCCAGCACCCCGTCACTTGCCCCGACAATCCCTTCAATCACCCGGTCCTGGTCCTGGGTTGTCTGCAGCCGACCGACGAACCAGGAACCAATATTGGACAATCCCTTGTAATCGAGATCAACGGGGTTCTGGGTGGCAAGGATAACACCGACGCCGAATGCCCTGGCCTGCTTGAGCAGCAACAGCATCGGCTTTTTGGACGGCGGATTGGCCGTTGGCGGGAAAAAGCCGAAAATCTCATCCATATAGAGCATGGCTTTGAGCGAGGATGTTCCCTGCTGCCTGCGCATCCAGGCAATGAACTGATTGAGCAGCATGGTGACAAAGAACATTCTCTCCTCATCATTGAGATGGGCAATGGAAAAAATCGCTGTTCTCGGTTTGCCTTCATCGGTATATAACAGTTTCTGAATATCCAGCGGCACACCCTGGGTCCAGGCACCAAAGGCCGGGCTGGCCAGGACATTGTTCAGGTTCATGGCCAGCGCCATTCGCTCTGACTGGGGGTAGAAGGTATCAAGTCCGAAAACACCGACCTTTTCAAACGGTGGATTAACAATATTGCCGATCAACGATTCCATGGTGAGATTCTCACCCCGTCGCCAGAAATGAAGCAGGACGGAGCTGATCAGAATATGCTCTTTTGACTGCAGGGAATCTGACTGCAGTCCGACAAGCGTCAGCAATGACGTGGTCGTTGAGTTGACAAGACCATTCAAGGTATCGGTATCCCGTAACACTTCCTCGGTTGGCGCCTCGAAGCTGCTCAATACCGAAACGGGAACCCCGACGCTGGAGCCGGGAGTGTAGATGGTAAAATCGGTCTTGTCCCGAAGCCGACTGATTCTCTCGGGCGGCTGTCCCCATGACTGCAGCCCCTCTTTCCATGTCTTGGCCACCTTCTCAGCATAGGCGGCCGGCTCCATTTCCTTTTTTGCCGCTTCCGCCGGATCGATCCATGGTTGAAAATCATCCGGGCGAAGCTTTGGAAAACTGAGCAGCAGATTGCCCATATCACCTTTAGGATCAATGATGATAGAAGGAATGTTATCGAGGATGGCCTCTTCGATCAGGCCGATTCCCAGACCTGTCTTACCGCTGCCGGTCATTCCGATAATCGCGGCATGAGTGGTCAGCGATTTACTTTTATACAGAAGAGGAACATCGCTTGCTTCATAACTGTTGATGTCAAGTTCCCGACCGAGATAAAAAAAACCGAGTTTTTCATAGGGGTATTGGGTGTCCATATCGCTCCTCTCTGTTGTCACCTGCCGCATTGTCACAAATAGTGAATCAACTGGCAGAAACAATCCGGTTAAAAAAAAAGGAAAAGTACGCAGACTGCAACAAATAACAGTGAATTATATACCGAAACCGGTGATTGATGTCAATTGATTCACTGATTGGAACCAGTCTTCTCCAGCAGTGGCTAAGTTCCGCAAAATTATTCTATAAACAGTATGTTACAGATGATAAGCCGTCAATAGCAGTAGAGATGCCTCACCGCTGATTTTACTGTAACTGCAAATTACGCAGGAAAGCATTGCCGAGCATCCTCCAGTCTGCTAACTGTATATACATATCCTATTTAGTCTCGATATATTGTTTCATACAGAAGCGATTGAAAAAGATTTAAAAGATATCTTAAAGTTGATGTTGTGTTGTTCAAACTCTAACTTATTCAAAATCTTTCAGGGGGACACAGTCATGCCGGAAGACAGCTTTACAGAAGTTACTCAGCAGTCGTGGTTCAGTCGATTAGGTGGGGCCTTTAAGGGAATAGTGGCTGGTCTGATTCTGTTTTTCGTCGCCTTTCCACTACTTTTCTGGAATGAGGGTCGGGCAGTTAAACGGTACAAGACATTAAAAGAGGGAGGTGGTGTCGTCGTCTCGGTCAGTGCCGATCGTGTTGAACAGGCAAACAACGGTCAACTGATTCATGTAATGGGAAAAGCTTCTACCGAAGAAAAGCTGAAAGATCCGGTCTTTAACTTTTCAGTTAAAGCAATAAAACTTGCTCGCTCTGTGGAAATGTATCAGTGGAGTGAGTCCGCTTCCAGTGAAACAAAGAAGAAACTTGGCGGTTCCACAGAGACGGTTACCACCTATTCCTATGAAAAAATCTGGTCAAAAAGCGCCATCCAGTCCTCCTCATTTAAAAAGCCTGCCGGACATAGAAATCCAGGTACAATACCGTATCAGTCCACGGAACAGGTAGCTGAACAGGTACAGCTGGGAGGTTTTCAGCTTTCAGCCTCACTTATCCACAGTATGCATAATTACAAACCGCTACCGATGACCGACGCGAGAGTATTGCCCGCATCGCTTCGCGACAAAGCACAGATTCATGATACAGGGATCTATATCGGCAGTAATCCGGCCTCACCACAAATCGGCGATGTGCGGATACGGTTCCAGGTGGTTCAGCCGACTCAGGTTTCTATTATTGCCAAACAGGTCGGCAACACCTTTGAACCCTACCGCTCCAAGGTTGGAGGAACAATCGAACTGCTGCAGGTCGGCTCCCATTCAGCCGATGGTATGATTCAGCAGGCTCAGGAATCCAACAAGATAATGACCTGGATATTAAGAGCTGTCGGTTTTTTCATTATGGGTATTGGCTTGAGCTTGATTTTCAAGCCGCTCTCGGTTATGGCCGATGTTCTGCCGATTCTTGGGAATATTCTGGAAGCCGGCACCGGCTTCATCGCTTTTCTGCTGGCCGGAGTATTATCACTTATTACGGTTGCAATTGCCTGGTTTGTTTATCGTCCAATAATTGCTGTGGTACTCCTGGTTGTTGCTGGTGGTCTGGCCTGGTTGATCAGATCCAAGCTGAAAACCGCAAAAGCCGCACCCGCATAAGGAAACCTGAATCCGTGAGCGAAAAGTGTATTGTAGGCTAATAATTTAGATTCAACTGTTTCTTGTTTTAAGTGATGAAAACAATATGTTAAGTTGTGTTGATGTTGTTTTTCGTCACGAATTCAGGAGAGATTGGGACCGGGCTTACGGCTGAAATCTTTTGGCGCTTTGAAGTAAGTGAAAACTGAATACGTGAAAGCTCCCCTAAGTGTTGCCAGGGGAGGTTCACGTATTTATGGCCTTGGCGAAAATCACATACCGTTTTTCGGTGCCCGGCGCCACCGACTCAAAGGGATAACAGGTGATCAGGGTAAGCCAGGATTCGTCGATTTCCTGAAAAAAGAGCTTTTTTACCGGGACAACCTGTATCGAATGGACCAGATATGCTCCACTTCTCTTTGTCGAATTCTCGACAGCGATCCGATCTCCAGGTTGCAGTTTTTGCAGAAAGGTGAAGCTGGTATCCCGGTGACCGACCAGAATGCAGTTGCCCTTTTCCAGCGGCCGGGCCGAGGCGGTGACATGTCCCGGACCGAAGGCCAATACTTCACCACTATCTCCTTCCAGGATAATCCTGTCGATACCCAATCGTTCGACCTCCAGTCTGGCCACAGGCCAGGTGTCTGCCCACGGCCACGCCTTTACTGGTTTTCCCATAGCCACCGTTTGTTTCCAGGCCCTTGTCAATAGTACTTCGGCAAGCAGTGGTTTGGTTTTGATCCATATTCCAGCGATGATAAAAACAAGTGCCAGGGCCAGAGTCAGAAGAGCAATGCATTTTGTCACAGTCTGTTTCATGACACCCGGAT
This sequence comes from uncultured Desulfocapsaceae bacterium, assembly GCA_964558875.1. Taxonomy (GTDB): domain Bacteria; phylum Desulfobacterota; class Desulfobulbia; order Desulfobulbales; family Desulfocapsaceae; genus CAZLGM01. Next base: position 27,960 of record CAZLGM010000003.1, on the reverse strand, counting down.
CCTTTTAGATCGCAACAACAAACCACCCGCTAAAGCCAGCAACAAACCGATTAGCAGATAAAGATGCGCCGGAGTTGCCGTTTGTGCAGTCCCGCCAAACACCTTATTATGCTGCCAGCCGGCCGGCATATTAGTCTTCATTGGTACTTTATTCAGACTTTTATCGGCAGGGCGCGATACCTTCTGTTCTACTGCGACAAGGCTTGTATATTTTGATACCAGGTGATGCCCAAGCGCTGTTTCTGTGACCTGTTGGCGTACCTCTTCCCTGTCCTTGCCTAAGGCAAGCGATTCCATCAGATAACGTATCTTTTTTCTGGCCCACAGCGACGCCACCCCCGGCCTGTTCCCATAATTTCCAATTTTCAATCGGTTGCTCCAGTTGCTTGTGCCGGTCTTGCCGGTGATGAGGATGGAATCCAATTGGTGTCCAGCCCGAAACACAGCTACCAGTGGCTCACCCAGATAGAGATCCGGTAAAGGAGCTGGATAGAGACTGGGCAGATCCTGCCCTTCTTGCTCGGTCTGTACCTGCAAACCTGTAATCACGGGATTCTCCAGTTTTCTGAACAGGTTTTCCATCTTTTCCGTTACTTCGACCAGATCACCGATATAGGTGAAAGTTCCCCTGCCCAGGGAGGCTGCCCGATTCATGAAAAAGGAGTTGGGGGCGGAGCCGATACCGATGGTAAACAGTCTGGAATCACCCAGCCGTTCATTTATCAGTGAAAACAGTCGGCGTTCATTACCAACTGCACCGTCGGTCAAAAAAACAACCTGTCGTATTCTCTCATGGTTTCTTTCTCCATCAAGAGCCATGGACAGAGCGGAGCCGATCTCAGTTCCGCCCCTGCTTTTCAGACCGTTCACAAAATCGGTTGCCTCCTGGATATATTTATCATCTCCCGGTCGTGCTGATGAATAGAGTGGGTTAGCATGATCGTTGAATTCGATTACATTGAAACGATCAACTGAGTGCAAACGGGAAATGGCCATAACCAGGGATTTTTTCGCCTGTCTCAGAGAGGGACCCGCCATTGAACCGGAAGTATCAATAACAAAGATCAATTCACGCGGCAGATGTGGAGAGTTTTCGTCCTGGCCGGGCGGCATCAGCATCAGAAGGTAATAGCTGTTACCCGATTTTGTTTCTCCAAACAGGGCTCCCTGAGGACTGCTCTCCTTTTTTACTTCATACTCCAGGACAAAATCACGGTCGGCAAAAACTTTCTGGTTAAACCGGATTAAATAGTGATTATCTTCTTTTTTTTCAATATCAACGCCATGGTAGAGGCTGGCTATCCGGCTCAGGGGAAAACCTGCTGAGAGCTCAATGGAGAGTTGAACTGGATTGACCGGTTTTTCTCCGGGAGCAGTTACTCCAGGAGTGATTGCAGAAGCATCCGGTACCTGGTCGCTGTCAGTAGCCCATCCCATCTGAGAAAATGAACGTGTGGTCTTCTTGCCGATATCTATTGGATGGCCAGGGATATAACGTGGTCCCACAACCATGGGAAAACGCAACGAGAACAGATTGTCACTGTATCGAACAATCTGTTGATACTCGATTTCAACTTCAACCGTCTCCTGCGGCCCGATATTGGCTATTGAGGTGGTAAATATATTTGCTCTGTTTTGAACCAGGAGCGACGCTTTTTTTCCTTCTTTTTTGGCCTTCTCATAAACAGCTTTTGCCTGTTCTTTCTCCTTGATTTCCCCAATGATAAGCCTCTCTCCTACCTTCATTCGCAGCCGGTCAACCGCGCTTTCATCGGGTAAGGGAAAAACGTAAACAGCTTCCACCCACTCCTTCGTTCGATTGACAAATCGCTGCTTGAGTGTGGTCCGGGCGACGATTCCACTTACTGTAATCTGGACATCCTGATCCAAAAGGGGTGCTGGATGAAAACGTCCCGCCTGTTCTGTCGGAAAAAGCAACTCTCCCTGTTGAACATCTGCCAGGCTGATCGATTCATCTCCTGATTGCAGTTGTTCCGCCTGTGTTCGATCGTAGCTACAGAAAAAAAGGAGAAAAAGGATAATCAGAATGTAAAAGGTGAGTAAAATATTTCCCGGGTCTGTCAGCCAGTTTCTCTTTTTTTCGTTTTGTTCGCCCTGTTCCCAAACCATAGTATGGTCCTCCCGTTCAGTGTTGATTTGTTCTTCGTTTGTGAAGCAATTCAACACTGAGTGTGTGACAATCAGATGTCAAAAGAGTGACAGTTTAACGAAAGAATGTGAGAAGAAAATGACCTGGAAAATATCAGGCAGACGTCAGTGAACGACCTGACAGATATGAACTATAATGGGAAGAAGGAGAATGGGAGCTGAAAAAACGATCAGTTGACTTCCGATCGACTGGTTACACGACTATCCATTTGCTGTAGAGGGGCACTGATGCTGGATGTGGTTCTCAGATCCTGGGAAGAGATCTTCGAAGCAACCAGTCCGCCGACAACGAGGAAAAAGAAGACGGCGGCAATATACCCGACTATGAGCACATTACCGGGATCGCGAAGGAAGGCCGGTCTGATTTTGCGACTGATTTGCTGAAGCTGTGTTGCCATTGAAGACCCGTTTGAGCTGTGGTTCGTTTTTACGTTTTTTCCTGATTATCCAATAAAATAGATGACTATGACAAGACCCGCACACTATTATGATATTACACTGACAAATTATGACTAAACTATGACAAGGAATTATTTAGAGGAAAAGATGGGTTTGGTTTTCCTGCTGATTCCTTGTATAGTTTGGTCGAACCGGCTGTTATTGACATGATTGAACTGTTTTGTCAACCAATACTGAATGTATCCGAAAATCTGTTGCAACTTTGAGCCTCATTCACTGGAAATTGACAGACAAACACATGTCAATCCCGTAACTTTGCATAAAGAGGCATAAGCGCTACTGCAAAATTACAAAGAGTACAGATACGTTTGCCAGAATCCTTTACTGATAAACCACAATCTCAAACCAGAGTGAAATAACCCATATGTCCTATCGAATTGCCCTTGTTGAAGATGATGAATTGCTGCGTGCCAATTACACCCAGGCACTGGAACGTGAAGGCTATCTGGTCGACAGTTACGGCAGCCGCGGTGAAGCCCAGTCCGCCTTTAAGCGGCAGCTACCCGACCTTGCCATCCTCGATGTGATGCTGCAGGACGAAATGGAAGGCGGGTTCGATCTGTGCAGAGAACTCCGGCAGGCATCGCCAACCATCCCCATCATCTTTCTTACCGCCAGAGACTCAGACCTGGACCGGGTATCCGGTCTGCGGCTTGGAGCCTGGGATTATCTGACCAAGAATACGACGACCCTCGATTTTCTACCTGTTCGAATCTCCGCCCTGTTCAAGATGCTCGAAGCGTTGAAATCGGCCGGCAACACAATCGAGAAGATTATCGAGGTAGGCAAGCTTCGTATTGAAGAAGAACGCAAGCAGGTGCTGTGGAATGGGCAGCCGCTCAACCTGACATTGACCGAATTCTGGCTTCTGCTTTCTCTTGTCAGACACCCAGGCCATGTTAAATCCCATGAGCAGCTTATGGAAGCGGCCAATGTCGTTGTGACCAACAATGCCATTGCCGCCCATATCCGTCGTATTCGAGACAAATTCCACGAAGTTGATCCCGATTTTGATGAGATCAAGGCCGAATACGGTATGGGCTATCGATGGATAGAATAAACCATGCGTGTAAGCGATCACAGGATGCACCTGCTGTGGACGATCGGCAAATCTTATGTAGCACCAAGTACACTGCGACTTGCCGCTTATCCACATCAGGTACACCCTGTGACCGCTTACATTTTTTCCTTATGATTACGTATGTTACTTACCCTATGATCAGTTAACCATGCGGTTTTCCCTCAGACCAAAATTGACATTGATTTCCCTTCTGCTGCTCGCTATTCCTGTCATTGGTTTGCGTTTCAGCGTCACCCTGAAAAAAAATCTGCTTGAAACCCGCAAAGAAACGCTGATGTTTTCGGCAAACGCCGTTGCCTCAGCCCTGGTCGGCCGACCGGACCTGTTTAATCGTGAGCTTTTTCATTCGCTCAAACAGGGGCGGGATCTTTACCTGTTCCAACTCTCCAACCCCATGCGGTTAAACGGACAAACAGACGACTGGCAGCCGGAGATAGAGGAAATGGAGGAATTTGCTGAAAATCGCCTCCTGTTCGGTTCAGTCCCATATCAGTACAGTTCCTTTCATTTTTCCAATATCGTCGGTCAACGGGGGGATTACCTCTATGCTCTGTTTCTGGTCATCGATGACAGTGTTGTCTATCGGAAAAAAAGATCACTGCGTCTTGACCTGTCCGACCATCTGCAAATTGCCATAGAGGACAAGGAAGGCAGGCTCAAGAGATATTTCATGACAACCGGAAAGCCCGGTTGGATCAACGCTTTTCTGATGCCGGATAATCTGGACGATATGATTCCAATACGCAATGAGACGCGAATTCAAGGGGTCTGGTCAACGACCGATAACGGCTATTCCATAGAAATGCGAATTCCCCTTGAACTGATCGATCGAAAACTGGCTTTTGCCATCGGTGATGTTGACGATGCTGAAAGCAGGACAACAAAATATATTATTGGAACAGCAAACCCGGAAAAAAAAGAAGAACTGGGCTGGCTGCTCCCGCCCTCATCCACTATCGTTGAAATCCTGAAAACTGTCAGCCGTCCCCATTCAAGAATCCGGGTAATCGACCAGAACCGACGGGTCCGGGCAAGCTATGGATCTCTTGAAACCGGGCGGCAGAATATCGAAACTGCCGGCGAGGAGCAGAACAACGTCGGGATTAATCGGTTCTTTCCCACTCTTGACCGACTGTTCGCTCCCCTTCACCGTCTGTTTACTGAACCTTTTCCAGCAGATTTCACCGTCCCTTCCTCACAGCTTGCCGCCCTCGACATTCAGGGAATTGAGGAGGGACTTGCCGGAGAATCCAGCATCACCAATTATAAGATCGCAGGCGGTCAGGTTGAAGTAATGGCCGCCATTACTCCGCTGATTGAAAATGATACGGTCATGGGTGCGGTAATTGTTGAGCAGACCACAAATTCTATTTTAGCGCTTACCAACCTGTTTATTGAAGAGTCGATCAGTTTCACTATTCTGATCTTTACCGGGGCTGGTGTGGGACTTCTGCTGTTTGCCACCCGTATTTCATCACGAATACGAAGACTCCGTGATCAGGCGGCCCGGGCAATTTCAAAAGACGGTCAGATTGTGGACACAATCGAACCGCTGCCTGCCGAAGATGAGATTGGTGACCTCTCAAAAACGCTCGGTTCCATGCTGACCCAGATGAAGAACCAGAGTGAATATAAGGAAAAGATGGCGGATAATCTGGAACATGAGATGAGAACACCCCTGGCCGGAGTATCGGCCTCGTTGAAAAATATCAGCGAAGAGCTGGTTGATCCATCCCAGCGTATAAAAGACTATATGGATTGGGCTCTGAAGGATGTACGCCGGTTGGAAGAGCTGCTTGCCGCCATTCGCGATGCCACCAGCCTGCGTGAAGCCCTGGATAGAGATTTTAAGGAGAACTTCGATCTGGCAGAAGCCCTGTCCATGTGGTTGGAGCTGGCCTGGAAACCGGCATTTGACAATATAGATTTTGTCTATGAAAAACCAGCCAATCCGCTCCTGATCCATGGAGATCCAGACCGGATTCGACAGGCCATCGACAAACTCATTGAAAACGGTGTTTCTTTCCATCAGGAAGACACACCGATAGAGCTGCACCTTATCAAAAGCGAAGCCTGGGTTGAACTGCAGGTGATCAATCAGGGTCCTCCCATCCCCGAGGATCGGCTGGGTCAGATCTTTAACTCCATGGTTTCCGTTCGTTCCCAGAAGAGAGGAAAGCCGCATCTTGGTCTTGGCCTTTATGTGGTCCGCACCATTATCGAACATCATGGCGGAACCGTCAGAGCGGAAAATCTCAATGACGACCGGCAGGGAGCGATTTTTACTATCAGCCTGCCGACAGTACCTGCCTAACTTCTCTGCTGTATTGTCGAGAGTAGAATTCTGTACTATTGCTTCGTTTTGACGCTCTGTTCTCCACTCTGTTCACGCTCCGCCCCCTTGGTATCAGTATCGGGCAAGGGGTTCGGATCTGAAACTGCAGCTGAATCCGATGCAGATGCCGGGGAAGGCAAAATACCCAGGGATTTCAGGGTTGCCTGATCAAACCTGCCGGTTATGGGAATGCCCTTGTCTTTCTGATATTGAAAAAGAGTCAGTTCTGTTTTTGATCCCATAAATCCATCCACGGGCCCGGGGTTGTACCCCGCATTCACGAGCGCCTGCTGGACTGCCATGGTCAGCGGGTCCGGCCTCTTGACTTCCATCACATCCGGCTGACTCGAATACGCGGCAGATGTCCTCCCCACACCCTGGCCAACTCTTACCACATCTCCGGTCAGTGCCACCCGGACAACCATCCCCCCTGTCAAACAATGATATTGTGAACGGCTTGAATAACGGTTGTTATTCACATTCGATTTGATATTGATAACACCATTTGCCCCCATTTTAATCGCACGTTGCTGCAGTCCTTTAATTGCTCCAGCTAAAGCCCATTCACATGCCTGCTTCCTTGTTTTACCCATGATTGCCGTCCGTTGGGCTTTTTTGTAATTGCCAACCTTTTTGACAACAGGCGGATGTGGCTGCGTCCCCCAATAAAGTTTCACATTGGTTAATATTGCCGCCCTGGCCTCCGCATTGGCGAAAACATCCTTAATGGAAAATGTTTGTAAAGCATCCCGGGCGGATGCCGATGAAGCAACACTGAAAAGAAAAACCGCAAACAATAAAACTATTCTTATTTTCATGGTGTCATCTCCTTATAAAAAGTTATCAATCTCACCATTTCCTGATACATACTCAGTTTTCCAGTGTCTTGTCTCCTATCTTTTTATGTTATCGAAAAAGATAGATTATATCAAAAAAGAATAGGGATATATTGATATTTTACGACATTGCAGCAAGTAGATGGAGCAACTATTCATCCTGTATTTCTCAGTCCTTTACCTTTACGTTGAATGTGAGGATGATTAGTATAAAAATATCGTTTTTTTCACAACTATGGAGGGATCACCATGCGTCAGCTTATATCCATTATCTGCTGCATCATACTTCTTGTATTCTTTTGGGGGTGCTCCAGTCCCACAGGAAATCCCGAGAATGGTAAACGATGGTATTCAAAAAACAACTGCTTTAGTTGTCATGGCATAGAAGGGAAAGAAGGAAAGGCACCACAGTTAGCCGGCCTGAAGATGAATTACTCATCATTTCTCAGGAAGCTGCGCAAACCGGACTCAACCATTATGCCCACTTTCCCAGAGGAAGAGGTCACAGACCAGGATGTGGCTGATATGTATAGTTGGCTTAAAGGTCTGGGTAGCAAATAATCAACCCTGTTCTTGAGCAGCCTGCTGAGCTTCATAGGCGGAGGCGGCACATTCATTTTTACCCAGGTCAAGCTCCTCCTGCCGGTCCTCATCAACCTGCTCAAGATTGGCATTGACCAGCCGGATAGTGGTATATTCTTCCGGTTGAGGCCGCATATTATCCTGGATAAATTGAACAAATTTATCCAGGCTGTCGATGTCGTATATCGACTGATTGCGACCGATTACCTCATCAAGGGAACTTACAAAAATCAGATCGCTATTTGCCTCTGTCCAGCTGATATAATGGCCGGGAAGTACATCGATATCTTTTTCCAGCTTTTTCACCAAGTTCAACGAATCAAACAGCATTCTGGCCCACTCCATTGCTTTGCCGCCCAAATCAGGTCTGCCGATGGAGTCGATAAAGATCATATCGCCTGAAATCAGAAACTTCTCATCGATAATAAAACTGGTCGATCCAGGTGTATGACCGGGAGTAAACAGGACTCGAACTTTGGGTCCACTGTTCGAGAAGGTATGCATTTCACCATCAACAAGCGATATATAGTCGTTCTTTGATCCGGAAAAATCTGCATCATTGGCAAGAAATTGAGCACCTGTCTGAGCGCAGATATCACGACTGCCGGCAATATAGTCAGCCTGAAGATGGGTCTCGAAGCTTTTAATTATCCGACACCCTTTCTCTACAGCAAAGCCAAGATAAAAATCGATATTCCTTGACGGATCAAAAAGCATCATCTCATCATCACTGATCAGGCCGTAACTGCAGGAGGCCTTTCCGGGTCTGATGAATTGATAGATTTGATAGTTGTCCGCTTGATGAACCTGTTTTGGGATCAACACATTGCCCCAGCTCTTAATCCCTCCTTCCAGGTAGCCCACATCTGTAAACCCATGGTTATGAACAATCTCCGCAACATATTTTGCCGAGTTTTCCTGGGCACAGACAATACGGACTGCTGCCCCTTTCGGAATTTTGGCAACAGATTCATCTTCGATCTCCATGAAGTCAAAATAGGGAATGTTCATCATGGTAAACGCATAAGGACTTTCCACCTTAAAACGGCCGAATTCCGTCTCATTTCGAACATCAAGTACAACTATATCTTCCTTCTCAGTGAGCCACTGAAAAAGGTCTGCCGCTGTATATAAAAATATTGACATTGACTTGCTCCTCTTATGATGGTTGGGGGAACAGCAGAACTCAACTACCTGCTTTTCCTGCATTCAAAACCACACGTTTTTTACCTGGTTCTTTATCCCTGAACGTTATTCGTTATAACACCTTGCTCCACTAAACGAGGTTACAGCTGTTTTCGGCTGGTGACTAAACCGGGCTGCCCAGACACGCTTTATAATTCATTAGATATGAATAACCACAAAAGGGACTATTTGCAAAAACAATGATTGGATTACAAAAAAAAGATATGAACCCGGCAGGTTAGGTTTAACTATCTCTATTTGGAATTGTTTTTATAAGAGGGTACAAACTGTATTGATTATGCTCTGTATAACCGCGTCTGTGATAACAATATCAGAATCAAAATACTACGACTCCATTTAGATCTTTTTTTTACTTCAAACCCATTGTTTTTCTCAAATCGGCAAGAGAGCGTTTGAACAGTTTGTTATATTCCTGCATACTCATTGACTTTTCATCAAACTTCGGTTCCCGGGTATACAGCAGTGTCGCTTTGTGAAAAAATTTATGGCAGACATCCTCTTTGCCCGGATTTTTAATGATGCAATCTTCCTTTTCCGCCTCAAGGTGTTTCTGGACGGGACCGATGCAGGAGCAGAGGATGAAGAATAGGATGGGGAAAAAAGCTGCCTGTTTCATGGGTAATGGTTTGGTTAATCTAAATAAATTTATACATGCCACCTAACTGACCGGCTGTCTGATGATAGTCCTTAACTTTTCCGGGGCAATCCTTCGCATATCGCTCAGGTAGATTTCATGGTGTTTTTCCTTCAAGCCATCAAAAGTATAACCATTATCATGGATATATTGGTGCAGTTTTTTTATGCTCGGCGCCTCCTCACTGTATGGACCGATATGCATAATCTGTGCGCTGAGCCCTTCATTGATAGTGGTGAACTGAAGTTTATCCAGCGCCGGAGGATCCTTTTTCTTTCTCACTTGGCCAATTGCCGTATCAAATATCCCTTGGGTAATGAAATCGGGTTGGACAATAAAACTCCTCCACAGCCAATCATCCTTATTCCCCAGGGTGAAATCGTTCATATTCTCTGCCCACCAGAGGCACTCGGATACCATGACCACATAATCCCTCTCAAGTTCCTTTTTAGAAAGGAACTTCATAGTAAAGGCAACTGGAAACAGAGTCTCCATAGCCTGCCTGAATGAGTCGGATGTGTTGGGGTCTCCCTGGCCGTCAATACTAATAATCTTCTGTTTGGGAACTTCGACCAGTTTCGGCTTTTTTGTGGCAGAATAGAGTTCTTTCAACTCCTTTTTCAGATCAATCTTTGTTGCCATCGTTATTCTCCCCTAAGAAAAATAATCTCAACTATCTTTCGAAACTGCCAGTTACAGCGAGTTTCGATACCGCTTCTCCAGCCATTCGGCCCCGAAAAAACCACCAATGGCGATAATAACGACAACAACGGCAACAATCCACGGTGCAATACCGAAAAAATCAGGCAGGGTAAGGGAATCTCCGATAAAACCTGATTGCATGAAACCTTGAATTGCCGGAGCAATTTCACCGAAAACCATCAGACCTGCCATCATACCGATCAGATACATCAGGGCATCCTTTTTCAGGGTGGCAAGACTTGCCACCGAAGTTCCAGGTCAGTAACCGCCGATAACAAAACCGACACCCATCACCAGCCCGCCGACAATACCCGGCCACAGATAGGTCGGGTTGATATGAATCATGTCGGGGTCCATGACACCGACAGACGTTAAAACCAGAAGCCCGATCATGGCCACCACAATAGCGGTGAACATGACCTTGAAAACAGTAAGGTCCCGAAAATAGAACTGAGCCGCTAGTTTGCGGCTATCGCCCAGACCGCCGCGCTCAAGAATGAAACCAAAACCGAAACCGATAAGAAGTGCGACAAATAGTCCGGCAGTCTTACTTACCTGAAAGACCCCGTTAATCGGTAAAAAAGACTCCATATTCTTCTCCATAATTATTCACAAAGTAGTAGTTAGCTGGTACAGCATATCTTCAATATTTAAGTGATCACAGGTGCCCTAGGTTTTACAGACGCGGCTGGTCGCTATAGCCTTACCTATGCGGGAAGCCGCGACCGTAAAAGATGGGTACCTGTGACTGCTTAAATCCATTGTTTTCGCATAAACCAGGCAAACCCGTAGGCCCCTGCGAAAATACAGAGCATGATCACCCAACTGCCAAGGGACAGAACCGCGCCTCCACTTAACGCCTGACCGCTGGTACATCCCATGGCAAGCCTTGTACCGATCCCGAAAAGAGATCCGCCAAAAAGCGCCAGCCACAACCTGTTTTTCTCGGTTATACGTGGTCCCTTCAGGGTTTCAACCTTGCATCTTCCGCCCATAAAGCCGGAAACAGCCGCACCGACAAAAAGCCCACCAACCAGAAAAACAAGATACGATGCCAGGGGAGATGAATCCCTGCCTCCGCCGTATCGTTGAAGGTAGCTGTTGTTCTGGGTATGCTCGGGCACAACCAGTTTTTCAACGGCAACCACGCCTCTCATCATGGCCCCTGAAGCTCCCAGCCCCCGTCCCATGACGACAAATGATGCCAACAGGACAAGTCCCAAACAGAACCCGGCCAGATAGGGAGATATATAGTTTTTTGATTCACTCATGTTCGACCTCATTACTTCATTTAAACGATATGAATTGAAATCGTACCTTAATTTAAACTTTTTCTCCAGATGATATCGGGAGAAGAACCCAGGGCTATTTCAGTCCTGTGAATCAACAATGATGGTCGATACATTGATTGGACCATGTACTCCCTGAACACGCACCAGTTCAATATCGGCAGTCGAGCTGGGTCCTGAGATGAAATGGATCCCATTGGGCAGCCCTTTGGTTTGTTGTTCCATGAGAAGAGTCATTGCCTGGGTGAGGCGGGGATAAATGTTCTGTTTGAAGATGACTGTAACCGTACTGGTGGGTAGTAGCGAGACCGAACGGCCGGTTCCCCGATGACTGAAGAGGACCACCGTTCCCGACTCGGCAAGGCCGTATTCCGCCTTGGCAATTCCGACTGTTGCCTTCTCAGCATTGGCGATATTCCGCTCCCTTGACATTGTAAGGTCCCAGTAATTCACCGAATCACAACAGCTTTGGAGTTCTGCCAGGATTTCTTGCTCTCGAAAAATCGCCTGATCGGCCAGCAGAACCTCTCCACAGCCGAAATCACGAACAGCCCGAACAATAGTATGGTTCAGGTCTTCTGTTGTGCATTGATAGATCGATGCTCCCGACAGCTTCGAATTTCGAATAAACACATCTGCGAGTTCGTCTTTACCCGCATCTTTCATGAAGTCATTATGGCAATCATGAAGGAGTTGTAAGGGACTGGGCTGAGCAGGGACCTTGTTCCTGCCAAGGCAGTTGGAAATCCGGCTGATGAATCGTTCTCTTGTCTCAACCATTGTCTTTTCCTCCTTTGTACCGATTCCGATACCAATCCCGAAATCGCTCTTTAACAACACCGGGTAACTCACGCTCTTGCTGCCACTCTTTAAGAGGACCGACCGCAGGCAGCAGATCTCTGTATCTAGCCAACCCAGTGGTACAATCATAAAGCCCACTGTTTCCGATGACCTGTGAATAGACCGACATAGCTGCCGCTTCGCCTTTGCCGGTCAACTGTTTTTCTTCGGCAACTATATGGCGATGCTCAAGGATCGTCTCGTACAATGGGATTTTGACCGGACAGACATCGTTGCATGCACTGCATAATGAACAAATTTTAGTCATATCCCAGTATTGTTCATAGCCTCCAAGAACAGGTACCAGAGCAAGCCCCAGGGGACCAGGGTAAAGTGTTCCGTATCCATGGCCGCTTATATGACGATAGGCCGGACATTCCAGCATACAGGTACCGCAGCGAATACAGTGCAACACATCTTTAAACTCGCTTGCCAGCACCTTTGAGCGGCCATTATCAACGATGATAATGTATAACTCTTCCGGGCCATCCTTATCCTCTACTCCTTTTGGCCCGGTCATAAAATTAAGGTATGAAGTGAGCTTGGCCCCGACCGCGCTACGAATCAACATGCTGAGGATAATATCAAGCTCACGAAAAGTGGGGACAAGCCGCTCCATTCCCATATAGACGATCTGGGTCTTGGGAGTAGTGGTAACAAAACGGCCGTTTCCCTCATTGGTCACCAGAGTAACCGTTCCGGTTTCAGCAACACCGAAATTGCAGCCGGTAATTCCCACATCGGAGCTGAGAAATTCCTTTCGAATAAGCCCACGAACAAACCGGGTAATATTCTCCGGTACATTATCTCCGGTATAACCCTTCTTTTCCGCAAACACCTGCCTGATTCGTTCCCGGTCCTTATGCAGGGCCGGAACAACGATATGGGACGGCTTATCACAATCATCGGTCTGCAGGATGTATTCGCCGAGGTCGGTCTCGATCACCTCGATATCCGCCTGTTCCAGCGCCTCATTGAGTCCGACCTCTTCGGTGACCATAGATTTTGATTTTACCGCTTTTTTGGCGCCGATCTTTTTCAAGATAGCCAGGCCATGATCTGTGGCCTCCTTAGCTGTTTCTGCAAAAAGGACATGGGCGCCACTCTCGGTGGCCCTGTCGACAAATTGGTCCAGGTAGTAGTCGAGATTTTCAAGGACATGGGCTCGGATGGCGGCTGCATTTTCCCGCCACTGCTCATAGTTACCCAGCTCATCAAAGGCGTCGGTCCGCTTCTGGTTGAGCAGGTCCTGGGCTCTGGCAATGGATGATCGCATGAATGAATCGTCAAGCCGATCCTGCAACCGTTTGTTTAAAGGAGTATCGCTTGTTTTAATGCTCATTATTCAGCACCTCCACAATATGAAGTACTCGGATGTCTAACTTCAGTCGGCGAATACGTCCTTCAATATTCATAAGACAACCGCCATCACAACCGATAAGATAATCAATCTCTGCTTTTGCCATGTTGTCCACCTTCTCAGCAACCATGGCCCCGCTAAGCGGTCCAAGCTTGACGGCAAAAGCGCCGCCGAAGCCGCAGCACTTATCCTGCCCCTCAAAAGAGATAAGCTCCAAACCATCAACCTGATCAAGGAGTTTCAGGGGTGGCTCTTTCACCCCCAGAAGCCTGGTCATATGGCAGGATGGGTGGTAAGCCGCCCTTCCCTGCAGCCGGACGCCCAGATCGGTCACCCCCAGAACATTAACTATAAAGTCGGTAATTTCCCATGTCTTGTCAGCCAGCTCCACAGCCCGCATTTCCCAGACAGGATCACTTTCAAACAGTTTGGGATACTCCTTTACCTGTAAAACACAGGAACCGCTTGGAGCAACCACATAATCACTTTCTCCCGTCAGCAGCGCCTCCATCAACAGCCGCATGGACTTCTTGGCCTTCTCCTGAAAACCTGAGTTAACAAGTGGCTGACCACAACAGGTCTGCTTGGGATTAAAGCTGAGCTCACACCCCAGTTTTTCAAGAAGCTGAACCGAGCTGATCCCGATATTCGGAAAAACAGCATCACCCAAACAGGTGGAAAAAAATGAAACACGGGGACCCATTTTATTCTCCAAGATCATTTGTTCATTGTTTTGGTAACTTCGTCTACCAAATACATAATCGACATATACGGAATACCGGTATGGGCACTACAGCCGATCTCACAGGTCCGGCTGTTCGAGTAACCTGCCTCAACACTCTGCTCTTTAAGAATGGGCAAAGCCTTTCGCAACCCATGCTTATTCAGCTCCGGCAGGTAAAATCCTTTGTCTCCGGCAAACCCACAGCAGTTGACATCCGGCGGCATAATCACCTTGTCGGCACACCGACCAGCCACATCTTTGAGCAAAGCGGTCAACCCCATCTTCTGGGTCGAACAGGTGGCATGAACGGCAACTGTCTGCTTTTTCGGTGTGAAATACAGCCTGTCCAATAAAAACTCATGGACGAATTCCACCGGCTCATAGAGCTTGAGCCTGTCATCCATAACCTTTCGCATCCTATAGAGACAGGGGGATGTATCGCAGAGCACCGGGTATTTTCCCTGCTCTGAAACCTCCAGCAGCGCCTTTTCCAGCTCGGCAGCTTTTTGATCGGCTGTCTGCGGGTGTCCCTTTGACTCCCATGGGGTTCCGCAGCAGAGATTGCTCATGTCTTTAGGAAACAGGATTCGGTAGCCCGCTTTTTTCAGTACCCGGACAGTCACTTCAGATATAGATTCATCCACAGGATCGTCCTTGGCCGGTCCCATCGATCTGGCGATGCAGGATGGAAAATAGACAACCTGCAATTGGGCTTGCTGGTTGGTGCCGATATCTTTGGATATGGAAGCTCCGGTGGGCATGGCCGGTATCCAGCCGGGTAACCGGTTGCCGCTCATCCGTCGAGCCCCATTGCTTATTGTCGCAAGAACCCGGTTTCCAAGAACGGTCTGTATCATTGCCAGTGTATTCAGAGAGAATGAGGCCATCTGACCTATCTGGCTGAGATGGTCTGCCAGCCAGCGACCTGTTCTTTCCAACCTGGGACTCACTTTTTGCGCCCGCAGTTGCTTGATATATTGGCCGGTATCAATAGAGACCGGACAGGGTATGGCACACAGCCCATCGGCAGCACAGCTCTGTTCACCTAGAAAGACAAAATCCCTTTCCAGTTCAGCCAGTCTGCCGGGATTATCGCCGTTCTCCTTTAACCTGGCGATTTCCCGCTGTACCACAATACGCTGACGGGCAGAGAGACTGAAGTGATTGGACATACAATTCACTTCGCAAAAACCGCATTCGATGCACTTATCGATCAGCGGATCACATTTAGGCAGCGGCTTGAATCCTTTAAGATGGCATTGGGGATCATTGTTGATTATCACTCCCGGATTGAGGATATTGTCAGGATCAAAAAGATTTTTAATCTCACACATCAAGCCGTATCCTTTTTCACCCCACTCCCTTTTTACAAAAGGCGCCATATTCCGGCCGGTCCCGTGCTCAGCTTTAAGGGAGCCGTTGTATTTATCCACTGTCATTGCTATGACATCATTCATCATGGTGTCATATCGCTCAACCTCTTTTGGATCACTGAAATCCTGGTTGATTATGAAATGGAAATTCCCTTCAAGAGCATGACCATAAATCACCGCATCATCATACCCGTGACTGGCGACAATTTCCTGCAGCTCTTTTGTCGCCTGCGGTAGCGTCTCCAGATGATAGGCAACATCCTCTATCAGGCATGTGGTACCGACTTGCCGCATACCTCCCACAGCAGGAAAAACACCTTTCCGGATATTCCATAGTTTGCCATACTCAGCCGGGTCTGAGGTGAACTCTACCGGGCGGACGGTATCAAAATCATCCAGGATCGCCCGAATTGCCTCTATATTTTCTTCAAGTGTATCATCATCAGCTGCCATGGTCTCCAACAGGACAGCTGTGGTTGTCGAATTAAAACCCTTGATATAATCAGGAATTCCATCTTTGTTCTCCACCGATTTCAACGCCAGCCTGTCAAGGAGTTCAGCCCCGTCAACAGGGCCATCCCGTAAGGCCACCACAGCCTCACATGCTGTAACGATATCAGGAAAATAAACCATGGAGCTGGCCTTGCACGGGTGATTAATGACCGAGTGCATCACCACCTCGGAAATAAAGGCCAGGCATCCTTCAGAACCGATCAACAGATTGAGAATGATCTGAAAAGGATCATGGTAGTCGATAAACGGGTTGATTGAGAAACCGGTAGTATTCTTGATTGAATACTTCTTTCTGATCCGGGCCGCGAACTCTTCATCGGCCAGCACCCGATCCCGCAACTCTTCTATTTTTTCAACAAAACCCGGATGAATTTTTTTAAAGGTCTGCTTACTTGCCTCATCGGCCGTATCGAGCAGCGTGCCATCCGCAAAGATAATCCGTGCCGAAACAATAGTTTCATATGCATTTTCATGGATGCCGCAATTCATGCCGGAAGCATTGTTGATCAGAATGCCGCCCACCATTGCGGAATTGATAGAGGCTGGATCGGGTCCGAATTTACGGCCATAGGGAGCAAGAATCCTGTTAACCTTTGCTCCAATGATTCCCGGCTGCAGCCGGATCTTCTCTCCACCCTCAAGAACTTCGTAGTCCTCCCAGCCCTCACTCGCCATCAGCAGAATAGAATCGGAAATGGTCTGGCCTGAAAGAGACGTACCGGCCGCCTTGAATGTTACCGGCAGTTTTCTGGCTGTGGCCTCCCGAAGACACCGCCGCATTTCCTCCTCATCCTTGACCCGGACAACCACCTGGGGCTCCAGCCGGTAAAAACCGCCATCAGTACCATAGGCCAATCGTCGTAACGAATCGGTGTAGATTCTCTCCTGATCGATTACTGAACTGATGGCCGTAACAAAGTTATGATACTTGGTTTTGATCACTATATTTCCCTTCAACTCTCCAGCAGTCTTTCAATTTTGTCTTTTTCAGCCCTCTGTTCTTTGCTCACACTAACGCCAGTAAAATCGTTAATGTGAACAGGCTGCATAATGTCGAAAAAACCAGTACGGAAAACACAAAATCCGGCACCAGATCATGTTCGGTTGCAATCAGCCAAGTTAACACGGCTGCCGGCATACCTGCCTGAAGAATGGCCACACTCCGCTCCATGCCGCCGACACCAAAAACAAGTGCTAAAACAACTGCCAGCAGGGGTAGAAAAGCCAACCGAATGGTGGATATGATCACAACATCCAGAGAAAACCGGATTTTTGTAGAACGCGCCAGTGACAATCCCATGGCTATCAGCATTACCGGCACCATGGCTCCAGCCAACAGCTCTGTAATCCGTGCCACCATCAGAGGGATATCTACATCGGTCAGTGGAAAGAATAGCGCAGGCCCAAGGGCGATAATAGCCGGTGTTTTAAAAACAGAGCCAATGGCATCATAACCACTTCCGCGTATGCTGGATGCCGCCCCGACACCAATAATAAAGGCGACAGTGTTCACCGCAACAAATAACAGTGTGGCAGTAGCAAAAGCCGATTCCCCTAATCTGAAAACAATGATAGGCACACCAAAATTTCCTACATTGCCAAACGCGGCAATCAGTGCAAAAGCAGCCGCTTTTTTCTTTGACCGATTAAGTAAGACACCAATCAGGTATGCCAGAAAAGCACCAATGATATGGACCGCGATTATATATGCAACGACCTTCGTGGCCTGACTGAGTACGATATCTGCATTACCGATATGATGGAAAACAAAAGCAGGAACAAAAACATAATACGCCACTTTTGAAAGAGTCCGGGTTTCCAGAGCTAACCGAGGTCCGAGAAAATAGCCAATCGCCACCAAACCGAAGACAGGAGTGACCACATTCAGGAAAATTGAGAGAACCGTGATAAACATGTCGGCTTCTGTTTGCTATTATTCTTTTAGGTAAATCAAACAAGCCCTGATACAAACGTGATGTTTGGGTCAATCAGGCTGCCGGGGAAAGGCTCGTTCCAACAGAGACTTTTATCAACAATGACAGCGGATCATCATCGATAACAATCCCAAAGAGAGAAAATACCTTTTTTCCGAATAAAAATCTTGCTTGTTTTCTTGAGATTATGAAAAAGTTATTACCATTTCACATATTGGCAGTCCTGGCAGAACCGCCCCCTGGTAAAGGAGATAGTTGACATGGCGAACAAAAATCATACAAGCAATAAAAGAGAGGTAGGCGCTATGAAACACTTCCATTTTTTACTACTTCTTCTCCTGCCTCTTCTACTCCCTTCAATCACTGGTGGCTCTGAAAATCCGGCTATTGCAGGTGAAGAAGTTGTCTTATCTAAAAAACACAAAAGATCTGGATACCAGGTGGCATTGTTTGCCGGTGGTTGTTTCTGGTGTCTGGAACCGACTTTTGAACACCTTGACGGCGTTATCGAAGCACAGGTAGGTTATAGCGGAGGGAAAAAAGAAACTGCCAAATATTATGAAGTGGCAAATGGCAGCACAGAACACCTGGAGACTGTTCGTGTTGTATATGATCCTAAAATCCTCCCTTACACCAAACTCCTTGATATCTATTGGCGTTTTATCGATCCGTCCGATGACGGTGGTCAATACGATGACAGGGGAAAGCAATACACCACAGCCATCTTTTATCTCAATCCAGATCAGAAACATGAGGCGGAACAGAGCAAGAAATTGCTGGCAGATTCAGGAAAATACTCCAAAGTTATCGTGACTCGGATCATTCCGGCCTCACCATTTTACCTGGCCGAAGAGCGGCATCAAAATTTTTACGAGAAACGATTTCCAACAACGAAAACCATTGAATAAACAATTACCTGGAGCCATCCTGTAGTGGACTTCATTTGAACCGTACACCCCTCTATGTTAAATAACGACCAGGGGTACAACTATGTCAAATACTGGTCATTCAAACAAGTACCAAAAAGTTGAGGTTATCACCTCCGTTCAACGCTTGTCTTACAGGCCGGAACCGAACTATACTATCTTTAACACATACTTCTCATCAGTTCAGACGGCGTCAGGTTCAAAGTTTTTTCCTGTAAATCATAGTTGCACTGTTGTGCACAAACTGTTCATGAGAAGTCGTGGTTAGTTCTCAAAAAGCCTGAATCCGTGAATATAACTGGGAGTATTTGATGAGATTGATATTACCGAAAACCAATGGAGAACCCGTTGAAATCCGACCGAGCAAGATCATCGCGCTTGGCCTGAATTACCTGGAACATATTCAGGAAAGCGAGTCGGTCAATGTCCAGAATTTTACCAGTGAGATTCCCACGGAACCCGTTCTTTTCCCTAAAACCCCCAATGTTCTCATCGGACCGCAAGAGCCGATTATCCTGCCGGCGTTTCTCGATAGCTACAATTTTGATGACTACCGCGTCGATTACGAAGCGGAGCTGGCGATTATTTTAAACAACCGAATAAAAAACTGTCCGCAGGAAGAGGCCATGGAGCACATTCTGGGTTTCACCTGTTTCAACGATATCAGCCAGCGCAACCTGCAGCGCAGTGACAAATCAGGCTGGTTTCGAGGTAAATCTCTTGACACCTTTGGTCCTATCGGACCTGTTATCGTGCCATTAGCGGAAATTGGCGATCCCCAGAATCTCAATATCCAGTGCCGTCTGAATGGGAAAGCCGTCCAGGAGTCAAACACCAGACACATGATCTTCAAAATCCCTGAGATCATTTCTTTTGTGTCCAAAAACTTCACCATGGAGCCGGATGATATCATTATAACCGGAACACCCAGTGGTGTGGGACCAATCAAAGACGGCGATACAGTTGAGGTGGAGATTGAGAATATTGGTACCTTGGCCAATCCTGTTCAGAACGAAAAGCCTATCGACCATCGGTAAGAAGAAGCTGGAAATCAACAGCCGGTTATTCTATCCCCACCCAGGAATCCAGCCGTTCCAGGGGGAAGATACAGTCCTCGACATTGTTCCAACCGCAGGTTCCATAAACTTCCACTCCTTGATAAATAACAGACACAGGTCGGTCCGAAGAAACAACAACCACAACGACATCATTGTGCTCTCTGGTGAACCTGAGCGCCGAATTGTATCTGGCCCCCCGTGCAAGATCTTCCCCGGAGAATGTATGTCCATCCAGAATACAGGCAAATCCATGTAGATGCTGATCCGCTCCCATATGCAGAGCACCGTCCACTTTAGCCAAAGACTTGGCCAACTCCAGCATTTGGGGCTGATGCAGATCCAGGGCCGGATCAAGAGTTTGACCGGAAATATGTACAGGGGCCGGGCTCAAATCAATAACAAGGGTACAGCCGTGTTTGCGTCGCTGAGCATGATGAACCAGGTTCATAGCGATCTTAAAGATAGAAAAGCTGACCGATTGTTCAAGATTCAATTCAATCAGTAACTCCTCAAGCTGGAATAATTTAGCCTGATGGTTGGTTGACCTGAAACGGCCATCGGTAAAACTGCACACTTTTTGTTTATTCACGTTTAAGAAACCGTGTCTTCCATGAAAATCCGCACAGATTGAAAATGGTGGCAACGCGGCATCACAAATACCGAGAATGGTCCGGCCATCACTGACCAACTTACGGTCGGAATATTCCACCGTCTGCAGAAGTTTACGGACACGCTTGATATTTGCAAGCAGAGGTCGCATCTCCCCTTCAAATCTAACCAGAAAGTTCAGTTGGTTTAACATGCTCGGGTCAACAATGAGCAATTGACCTTCCGGCCACAACCCTTCTTCCCTGGTTTTGGAGAGCATAAGAATCGCATCCAGTACGGGGTAGATGCGAACCTGAGAGTCCCATCCAAGAATCAGGTTCATTTCATCTACAATGTGATCACGGACGGCATGGTATCCATATTCTCTTAAAAAAGAACCGGAGATACCAGTGTAGAGGTCCTTCTCGTTTGCAATATCATGGGAAAAACGAAACACAGCATGTTCCAGCCAACGTTCGGTCGGCCCGGTGGAGCACAGATCCGGATGATGTTCGGTAAACCATCTTTGAAAAAAGACCGGCCTGGAATAGCCTCCTGACGAAATGAGTCCGGCAAGACCCAAGTCCTCTACTGCCTGAATATCGGAAAAATATTTCTTGTCTTGTGGTGTGGAAATGTTCTGTCGCCATTCATCACTATCCAGGTACAAAGCCTTAAATGCCTGTTCATGACCTTTGAGCAGATTCTGCGGATCGCAAACCTGTAATGGCCCGGATGACTCAAAGGTAAAGATAACCGCAGCTCTGCTGGCTCCTGAAAAGTGAGAGAGACCTATACTGAGTCCATTAAGAATATCACTTACACAACGACTGTGGAATAAGTGGTGACCATTATCACTCATTTGTTTTTCATCTTGATCATAAAAACCTGTTTGTTAGTTTTATTATTTCTTTGACCACCACAATAATATTTTTACAGAAATCTTGGTTCAATGTCAAAAGCGAGCTACTTTGGTGGCCAACTTGGTAAGAGAAACACAACCCGGCACCCATACCCTTTGTCAAACACGTAGGTGATATCGGTTACAGACACCATCACAAATTGGATGTAAGCGTTTTTCTTTAAGAACTCTTTTCGCGCAGCCGCTGTATGGCCAGTTTCAAGCTTGTTTGCAGGCGGACGATGGCGTTGGCTAGTTGTCCGATCTCGTCCTTGGTTTTGATGTGGAAATCAACGTCCATCTCTCCCATGCTCATTCGCGTCGTTATGGCGGTCAATGTCTTGACCGGTCTAACCAATGAGCGTGCCAGAAGAAATGCAATACCAATAATCAGAACGAGGATTATCGCCATCAGGGACATCGCAATTTTCTCACTGCGTTTATATGTGGCAAAGACCTCCTCTTCAGCCTGCTGGACAGCCAGAATCCACCCCATCTCATTGCGCTGGGCAATGCCTTTTTGTTTAACGCCTTGGCCGTCGGTGAAGGTGATTAGCCCCTGTACGGGATTGTTTTTATATGTCGCTATTAAGGGATTATCATTAAAGTTTGATTGGCTGGCTACGAATTTGGGGACCTGGTGGGCAACCACTTTTCCGGTCTCATCAATTAAGAAGGCAAACCCTGTATCCCCTTTTTTCCAGTTAGCGATTTGTCTTGAGATAGCATCAGTGGTCATAGCTGCTGCCAGTACTCCAACGGTTTTACCGTCTCTTTTGATCGGTACGGCGAGTACCAGCGCTGGTTTTTTGGAAGTCTTGCCGATCAAAGTCTGCCACGCCAGGTCCTTTCCTCGGGCAACCTCCTTGTAGTACTGGCGGTCAGAGTAGTTTTTCATTTTTTTGCCATCGCTTCGGGCTATGTTCATTCCTTGGGTGTCAAGGGTAAATACCAGGTACATGAAAGGATATTCTGTTTGGATTATTTTGAGTACTTTTTGTTGCAGGGCAGGGATCATGGATGAGACTTCCTCCAATTGTGCAGCAACATTCAACATGCTGACATTTTTGTCAATCCATTCATCCACGTGCCGTCCCAGCCCATCCGCAGTTTGGGCCATCAATAGTTCAGTATCCGAATGAATTCTTTCACGAGTCTCATTGAACGTTATACCCAGAAACAGGCCGAAAGGAACAATACTGACTAACAGCATGGCCAAAACCATCTTGGGCAGGAGACCGAAACGAACTCTTCCGTCCGTTTCTTTAGGAGGCCGCCCAACTGCCGGTTTAGACATTTCAGATACAGAAGCCTTTGCTTTCTTTGAAGTATAGCCACCGGGTATGGTTACCCGAATAGTTCCTCCACAGACCTTACAGGTCAGGTCGGTTATATCCTTCTTCAACTTTGATTCATCAATGTTGTAGCTTTGGCTGCACTTTCCACAAACTATCTTCATAATGCTCTCCTTTTCTGCTTTGGGTGACGGAAGACCTGTTAGGGATTGGACCTGGCAATGATAGGTGAATTTTGCTGTCCTGGCTATTTATTGGCAGCCGTTAGAAATGAAAAAACGGAAACACTTGTCGACTGTCCAGCCTTGGGACACAGACTTCTTCATTTGGCTTTTATTTGTCGCCTTGCCTCTGCACTGCTCCCTTTTTCCAAAAATATAAAACCTCGTTTACATTAACATTTTGTTTCGGTTTTCTTCGATATCACAAGTACAACCTGGTTTCCTACCCCAATTCTCAAAACAAGGCTGTCTGCAGAACAAGGTATAACTTTTAAGAAGATATCTAAAATCAGAAATACTGCCCTAATCCATCAACAAACCTTGTGATGATAGATTCTTTTTTTGGGGGGGAAGCGAAGATTATGGGAAGCTTACGATGTACCATCTTTTCCTGTCCATTATTATGGAAAGCTTATGTCATCACTCATATACTCACCAATTATTTTAACCCACTTTTCCAAACAATTCTTTTTTTGAGAGGGATAACCTTTATAATAACAGGGATGATAAGTGTGAATCCAAAGTACCTTCTGTTTATTAATTTCCAGATATGCATATCCGCATTCTTTCTGCTCACCATAAACTGAGCATGAAAATGTAGTTGCCTCGACTGCATATTTAGCATAAGCGCCCTGAGTTACAAGAATACTTGGTTGTAACACTTCCAGTTCACCCGAAACGTTACCCTGACAGTTCCAAAACATATATTCATCTGCTTCCTTATTTCCATCTTTGTTCATACAGCATTTTGCACTGTTTGTATGAGCAAAATAGAGATGTATGTTATCTAATTTAAGAGAGGGGTTAAATGGTTTCAAAAAAGCTAATGCTAATTCATATGTTTTAAACCAATGTCCGTTTTTAGAAAGTTCATTAATGTCACATTGATTTTCAACCCAGTCTCTGACAGCTTCAACAGTTCTTTCTGCCGGATTTTGTTCCCCATGACCGGAATCAGACGATAGGAATAATAGGCGTGGATACTCACCGGATATGTATTCTCTGCCAACATATGCCTCTTTTGGTCCTGTGAATTTTGTATTATTTTGTCTACAGTCTTCTAAAAACTGACATCTATGATTTTCCGCTGAAATACCAACTTTTCCATAATAGTCTCTCAATTTTTTCAACACTTCAGAATCTCCTTTTGAGAAGAAATTACAGGTTATTTAAGCCATAATTTTTTGTATCAACAAATTCGTAGGTATCATGGTGAAAATATACTCTCTCCGACAAAGAACCATTTGTTGCCTCAAGGCAATCAATTCTCTGCTCAAATTTTCCCATATTATACCCTCTTTTATTTAACAGAATAATGACGTCCGCATAATCTTCGATTTCCAGATAATTGATTAAATCTGAAAATTCAGGAACAAAGGCATCAGGCCTATGGGGAAGTAAATCAATTACAGCTATAAGTATAATTTTCTGTTCGACTGCAAACTCTTTCAACATCTTTATTGTGTAATTGGAGCTTTCTATCGGTTTCGGCAAAGGATCAAGCACCAATAGTTCGATATGCTTCTCCTTTATTACTGTTTCTAACTTTTTGATATCCTTCTTTGTTAAAACAAACCGATCAAAATTATAATAATAAGTTTTTAGTTCCTCTATTCCAAGTAGTCCAACACCCATTGTTAGCCTAGGCCAATCTCGATCTTTCAAGTTACCAGTTAACATTCTGCCAAGACTTATTTTTCCGGTAAAACATAGCAAGCGACGTACCATCTGCTTTTTTGAAAAAGTTCCATTAGCCAAAAGACTTGATATAGAGTGCTCGAAAATTAAATGAGAACAGATTTGCAAAGATATACTGGTTTTTAAATTTCCTGGGAAACCTGCAAAGATAATCAAATCACCGAAATGGAGTTTTCCTGTTAATGAATCTATTTTTCCTAGCCCGCAACTGATACCGTTTTGCTCATTTCTGCGCTTAAATTGCTTTTCTGTTTTTTCAAAAATAATCTTCGCTCTCTTGTCAACTGGGATCTGACTGTCGTCACACTCTTGATGTCTGTCTTTCATGATTGCTCCTACAATTCGTCTGAAATGAAAAATATAATATAATGCTTCGTAAAAAAGGTATAATTGTCCGTATTGCACAAGGCCGATACCGACCAAGAAAACGGCCTCAAATTGTTGATGATAATAGATGTGCCTGATCCACTTCATATTTCAGGATCTGACACTGGTAGAATAGGAGGAATGAAGGGAGAAAAACTCTATCTTTAAATTGCCCACATGAAATGGAAGCTTGCGATTTTGTAATTAAGCCTTGAAGCCATTCACATCAACGACAAAACTAAACATATCAACAACTTGGTTGCAGAACAATCTTCTTCAAGTAAATGCTCAGATTCGCCACAGAGCAATTTTTGACTCAGCAAACACATTCCCCTTCATAAACATTGAAAACCTTTATGCGGGAATCCTCGCTTGCAGACGGCCTCTTTTCTGATATTTGTGCTTAATGAATAAGAATTTAAAAATCAGGTAAAGCTACAACCTCCACCCAAACAGCCATTTTTGCAATGGATAGCTATTGATGTTTTGATGTAATTTTATTGAGTTATAGAGATGGTGCTGGAAGCGGAGGGGAGGACGGTGAGAAAGAGCCAATCCCATCAATCCGAATAAACTTGCAATCGACTAGAGCAATAGACAAAGCACTTTTTTTTGACTGGCATACTCTTATTTTTCCCATTCTGACAGATAAATAATAGTTGCTGCCGCCGCAAAAAGTAATTCCTGTCTTGCCAAAATACCAATAACAACAACGGAATCCTCTAATTTTCTAAGTATGGCTACAGGACATCAATCACCTTACTGACCGCTCGGGGGATGAATACTCGGCTTGTTTTTCTTGCCACTTTTTACGGTCTCAACTTGCTCCACTTTTACAATTTCAGGATAGTCTTTCATACACGCCAGAAAACAATCCTGGTCCACTTTGTATTTATCTATCAGACATTCATTAGTACACTTTATCTTTTGTTCTTCGTATTCTATTCTTTTCACCATTCTGTCAAGAGCACGAGATTTAGCTAATTTCTCTTGTTGCTTTTTAATTCTAAGCTTCTCTTCCTCTTCCTTTTTGATTATCATTGTTAATTTGTCAATCTTGCCATCTGCAATGACTCTGTGCTTGTCAGCGGCACTCTTGTAATAAAACATTGATTTTCTAATATTCTTATCTTTGCAAATTCCATCTTCATACATAGCCGCTAAATATACATTCGCTTCTTTTAAATTGTCTATATATGCCGGTCCGTAAAGGTATTTATATAGTGTGTCGCAGTCTTTATCCATCAATGCCATTTGGACTTCTGTTTCCCAATTGTTTTTATATGGATAAATAGTCTGTTTTTTGAAATAAATCTTTTCTATATCAGTTAAGGTAATATTGTTTTCATCACATTTAGCGATACCACTATTAATATTGAGGTTTTTGCATTCAATAGGCTTTGAGTCCACACTGAACATAAAAAAATCATTCGTGCTTGTCTTTAGTTGGAGTTCTTTGATTCTTTTTAACAGAGTTTTGTTTGATTTATCATGCGAAAATAACAACTTATAAATCTGGAGAGCTTTTGGGAGATTGATATTATTACAAATTCCATTCTCATAGAGCCAACCCATGAACAAGTGTGCTCTTAATTCCCTACCTACATAGAATGGCCCATAAAGACTACTTATGATATAGTCACAATCCTTCGACTTTATTGCCGTCATAATTTTATCGATGTCCCATTTATATGGATGAATCTTAATTCCATTGTAATTAACTATTATATTAGAAAGAAAATACTGATAAGTCGTTTTGTCTCTATTAACAGAGCAACTAGCATAACCATCACTCTTGACTGAAAAATTTTTACAGACAATTTCTTTATTTGTATCATCTGGAATTATAGAAAACTCTCCTGCAATGGAAATAGTTGAACTAAACAAGATACAGATAGTTATCAAGGTAAAGTATCTCATTCTCATCCTCCTACTGATTTGGGAACAGAGACCAGGTAAAAGTTGACAGTACAAAAAATTCCAGCCACCACTAGGGCAATTTATTATCCAGCAGCATCTTTTGTCAGTTAAATATTTTGGTTATGTCCTGCAATCATCCCAATATACAACCATCCCTCTAAATAACAAAAAGAAAAGCAATCAGATGGACAGGCTTGTATTCAATTTGACAGGACAGAATACAAGGTCGTACGTGAAACATCATATTCTAAAGCCAATGAACTCTTTGTCTGTCCCTCTGCAACTTTTTTCTTAATCTCCAGTATCTGATCATCACTAAGTACTTTCTTGCGCCCAAACTGTTTACCAGCTTTGCGAGCAGTTGCAATACCTTCACGCTGCCTTTCACGTATCAATGCTCTCTCAAATTCAGAAAATGCTCCAAGCATTTGGAGCATAAGTTTATCCATTGGGTTGTTGTTTCCATTGAAAGTTAAACTTTCTTTGTGAAATCGAACAGCAACGCCTTTTTTGATAAGTTGGTCAACAAGTCCCTGTAGGTCTTTTAGGTTTCGTGCAATTCTGTCAATTGAATGGACATGGAGAATATCACCCTCTCGACAATAACCTATGCAATCTTGAAGTTTGGGACGATTTATATCTTTTGCGGATGCTTTCTCTTGAAACACCATGTCTAGTTCAACATCTTTCATTGCTTCTTGCTGACGCAAAAGACTTTGATCTATCGATGACACTCTCAGGCAAGCTACATTTTGACTTTTCATTGGTATCTCCATTAGTTAAGTGTTCAGAAATATCTGAGACTAACCTGCACATGGTGTCAAGAAATGAATGACCAACTTTTTTGAACACAGAAAGAGGCTGTTTTGGAGGTTGTTAAACAAGTACACTTTTATAAACATCCACATAGAGGTGTGACCAATTGGTCACACCCCCCTTGCCATTTTTTC
>CAZLGM010000002.1:0-57845 GCA_964558875.1 uncultured Desulfocapsaceae bacterium | reverse complement strand
ATAATTATCAGAAATATGGCTTTTATTTGAAAACTCAATTTTTCAAGGCACCCTTTAGTCATCATTCTGGTAATTCATTCAATATGAAAATCTGTGTCCCCTCCGCAACGCTTCACATTGTTTAACTTTATTTAACATTCATAATCATATATCAATATTT
This sequence comes from uncultured Desulfocapsaceae bacterium, assembly GCA_964558875.1. Classification (GTDB taxonomy): domain Bacteria; phylum Desulfobacterota; class Desulfobulbia; order Desulfobulbales; family Desulfocapsaceae; genus CAZLGM01. The sequence continues at coordinate 57,685 of CAZLGM010000002.1, read as the reverse complement.
TAATAATTTATTTTTCTTGATTAGTGATTGTTAAACATATAATAATAGAATTATGAATGAGACCAAGTCAGAAGCAATCGGTTTGCGAGTCAAAAAATCCCTCAAAATGACTCTTAACAAAATAGCTGAAAAAGAGACTCGATCTGTCTCGCAGCAGGTGGAACATTTTGTAAAAGAGGGAATAAAAGATTATTTAGAAAAAAATCCTGAGCTTAAAGAACAACTCAATTCAAACTCGGATTAATTAAGACTGATCTAACTCACAGAAATTTATGCTCAGATCAACCTTTCAACACCTAAGGGGAATAGGAAAAAAAACCGAACGTTCTCTGTGGGAAAAGGGCATTCTTTCTTGGGATGCATACAATGCATATATTTCCAGACAAACATCATTCTTAAACGATGATGTTCATGCCGGACCGCTTCAGAAATCTATCGAGTCATACGACTCTGGCAATATGGAATATTTTGCACAGAACTTGTTGCGAGCAGAGTATTATCGTATTGCACTTGAGTTTCCAAAAGAAGTTCTTTTTCTTGACATCGAAACCACTGGCCTCAGCTTGTATTACGACATCATATCCATAGTAGGCTGGTCAATAGGAAGAGAATATGGTGTTTATATTAATGGGCAGGACGATTCTCGATTGAGAACAGCGTTGGACCATGCAAAAGTTATCGTAACTTTTAATGGAACAATGTTTGATCTCAAATTCATCGCTAAACATTTCGCTGGAATATCAACCCCTCCGATTCACTTGGACCTTCGATTCTTTTCCAAGCGAGTTGGTTTTATTGGTGGACAAAAGGTCATTGAAAAGAAATTGGGATTCACAAGAGATTCTGAAGTGGAAGGTATGCTTGGCGAGGCAGCACCGATCCTTTGGCATAAGTACAGACGTGGCGACCAAAATGCCATGAAAAGATTGATCGAGTATAATCATGCAGATATCGAGGGAATGAAATGGATTCTTGATGCTTGCATAAATTTATTTTTAGAAAAAGAAGATATCCCGAAAAGAATAAGGAAACAGCCTAGGTTTACTAAACAAACCAGTAGAATTAGATGGGCAAAGCGAAAAACAAGAATAAAGAATTCAAATAAAATTTATATTTCAGAATACTCTGGAAGTAACAAACCTCTCATTACTTATGGCCAATTAACAGATATTTATCCTTTAGACAATTTTTGTGCAATTGGCATTGACCTCGTCTCCTCTGAAGAAAGAGACTCCGGATTCTGTTCACTTAGAGGCTGTGAAGCGAAAACATGTCGAGCAAAAACAGATGATGAAATGATTGGTCTGGCATTACAAGCTAAGGCCGATCTTGTTTCAATTGATTCACCTTTGAGCATTCCAAAAGGTCGTAGCTCTTTTTTTGATGATGATCCTGCACGAGAACAATTTGGAATCACGAGGGAATGTGAACGAATCCTCAAAAGGCGTGGAATATCAAGTTACCCTTGCCTTATACCCAGCATGCAGAAACTAACGCAAAGGGGCATGCAACTGGCACAAAAATTTAGAAAGCTGGGTATTCCGGTCATTGAAAGCTACCCTGGAGCAGCACAGGATATCATGTCCATCCCAAGGAAACAGGCAGGCCTGGATTTTCTAATTGAAGGATTAAAAGAATTTGGTTTAACAGGCGAATTCCTCGATACTCCTGTAAGCCATGATGAACTGGATGCTATTACTTCTGCTATTGTAGGACATTTTTTCTGGGTTGGGATGTTTGAAGGCCTCGGGAATCAAGAGGAGGAATATTTAATCATCCCGGATCTCAATGCAAACTATAAAAATAGGTTATCTTGTTGAGTTATCGGTCTTAGTGGCCCTATTGCCTCTTGAAAAACTACAGTTGCACAACATCTCGTATCTCATGGGTTTGATTATGCTCGATATAGTCAAGTCCTCAAAAACATATTAGAGGAAAAAGGGATAAAAGTTACACGAACTGCTTTACAACAAATAGGTTGGTCAGTGCATAAAGAAAAAGGTCAACGATGGCTTGGAAAAGAAGTTATTCATCTGCTATCCAACAAGAAATCTGCTGTGATTGATGGATTACGATTCCCTGAAGATCATGCATTAATGGTGGAATCGTATGGCCCAGCCTTCCAGCATTTTCACATTTCTAGTTCTGAAACAAAACGTAGTAAAAGGATAAAAAACAGAAAAACCGACAATATCCCCTTGGAATCAGCTAAAAACCACCCAGTTGAACAAGAAATTATTCAACTCAAAAAAATAGCCAATCACATCATCCATAATAATGGAACAAAAGAAAAACTATATTCAAAACTAGAAAAAATTCTAACAAACCAAGGATAATAGATGCCTGTAAGTATAGTTGTTGGCGGTCAATACGGATCAGAGGGAAAAGGCAAGGTAGCCCATTACCTTGCCCGTGAAATGCAAGCCAAATTTGCTGTTCGTTGCGGGGGGCCTAATTCAGGACATACTGTTATTGACGAACAGGGCAATGCTCGTATCTTTCAGCAACTACCTACTGCCGCAATTCTGCCTGATGTTAAGCTAGCCATTTGCGCTGGGAGTTATATTAATGTCGATATATTGCTCAAAGAAATCAACGAAACAAATATTGATGATACTCGCCTTGTTATAGATCCTGATGCAGTGATTATCTCTGAAGAACTTAAGCAACGTGAAACAAAAAGTGGCCTTATAGAAGGTATAGGATCAACCGGAAGTGGTACAGGTGCAGCTGTCGCTGCACGTATCAATAGAGAAAGGTCACTCCTTTTTGCAAAGAATATCCCTGAGCTTAAGCCCTTTATCTCTGATGTACCGAAGATTTTAAGAAATGCTTTAGATCACAAGAAGCGAATCATTATTGAGGGGACACAAGGCTTTGGCTTATCTCCTTCACATTCAAGACATTATCCTTATGTAACTAGCCGTGACACAACTGCAGCAGCTTTCTTGGCAGAGACAGGGCTAAGTCCTATAGATGTTGACAATGTAGTATTGACAATTAGAGCCTTCCCTATTCGAGTTCCGGGTAATTCAGGGCCTCTTGATAATGAGATATCATGGGAAAACATCAGGTTTGAGGGAGGCCATCAAGAACAAATCGAAGAAAAAACAAGTGTCACAAAAAAAACAAGACGAGTTGCCCGATTTTCTGCGGGAATAGTTAATAAGGCAGTTGTTACAAACAATCCGTCAACTATTATCCTTAATCACTTAGATTACATATGCAGTAAAAATCAAAATAATTCCAATTTAATTATCAGTAAATTTATCAGTACAGTAGAGAAAGCAATAAAGCATAAAATTAGTTACTTAGGCTTTGGTCCAGAATCTATCGAAAGAAACGAAAAAACCTCTACAAATATTAGGTTGGCAAATGAAAGATAAAATCACTCCTGTTGCCATCAACACTTATGATGACAACGTCATACAACCTGGAATGTTATCATCACCACATATTCTATATTGCATAAAAAAATATAACATTATTGAAGGATTTGACGAATCATGTATAGATCCAGCAACTTACCATATGCGAATAGGTGGTAAAGTCTTAACCTGGAACAAAGGGGAAAAAGTAGAATACAGGCTTGGAGACCAAGACGATCTTAACAAAAAATTACGATCAAAAGTTGTACTCAAACCAAACTCATTAACATTTGTTACAACAATAGAAAAATTTAACCTACCAAAAGATATTATTGCCAGATTTAACTTGAAATCAAAATGGGTTCATCAGGGCCTATTACTTGGAACAGGACCAATAGTTGATCCAGAATTAAATGCAAACCTGTTAATACCTTTACATAATTTCAGCAGCCAACCAATTGAAATTGAATATGGTAAAAAACTAATAAGTGTTGAATTTACAAAAACATTAAATCCTGATGATTCTTTTAATATTGACAACACTGAATTAAAGTATATTGAGAATAAAAGTAGAATATATGATTTTGATGGATACAGAAAAAGAATAGCTAACAAGAGAGTAGAAAGCTCTGTGGCAAGTACCTTTGATAGTTATGATAAATCAATTGATGATTATGAAAAATACCTTGAAGAGATAAAAACAGAGAGCAAGAAATCGTTTTTAAAATTTAATTGGATAGGTGGACTTACAGCTATGGCAACATTTGTGGGACTTATTGTTCTTGTTATTACTACTTGGATGTTAGTTGATTCAGCATTTGAAAAATTGAATGATGCTAGCAATATTGTCAAAACATACAAGAAGCAAGATATTGATTTTAGGGGTTTTGTCTTAAAATCAGATTACGATGATCTAAAACAGGAAGTTAATAAGCTTAAACGAAAAATTCAGACAATTGGTGAGAAGAAAAAAGAAAAAACCATTAACAATCAACTACATAGCGGTGAAAAAACTAACCCATGAAACAGTAACTAGCTCATGGATTATATTGCTATAAGTGGAAATATTGCTTCTGGTAAGACTACTTTGTGTAAAGGAATGGCTAAATATGGCTATCGGTCCATATTTGAAGATTTTGATAAAAATCCTTTTTTCAATGATTTCTATGATGATCCCGAAGCTTATTCATTTGAAACTGAAATCACCTTCTTATTGCAGCATTATCACCTGATAAAAAAACAAAAAAATAATTCTTTATTAGTCTGTGACTACTCCCTACTTCTTGATTTAGCCTATGCTGATGTGAATCTTTCTGGCCAAAGACTCAAAATATTCATAGACATAGTTGAAGAACTACACAAAGAGATAGACTTACCAAAAAAAATCATATATCTAATTTGTCCAGAAGAAGTCTTATTGCAAAGGATAATTGATAGAAGCCGTGAAGCTGAAAGCGCCATTTCTCTTGACTATCTAACCTCTCTTAGCAAAGCGATTTCAAAAAGGATCCGGGAGTTCTCGCATAAAGTTCCAGTCACCACCATTGACAGCCATGCAATTGATTTCAGATCCGGAATAGAAAAAATTAAAGAAAAACTGTAAACGTTATTCGTGACTCCTCCATTTGATCCTTTTTCTGTGAGTATTGACACATTCTCTCAGAAGCTGCCTAGAAGCAACTGTGATTCAACCAACTAGTTCTTTCCGGACCACATCATTAGCTGCCTGCGACAGTAACCTCATAATACTCGCATCAAAGGCACGTTTGAATTCACGATCCTGAGCATACCGTTTATACAGGTCAAGCTCGCGCTTTCTTTCCCTGCTTACAGCCTGCTTGATCATCTTCTCCAATGCTATGCGGCTATTCTGTTCATCCTGATTGTCGACCACCTGTGTTTTGTAGTTTGGGTTATTGACGACGTGCCTAGCAATATTTACGAACTTTACTCTCTGCTCTTCCGGGGTTGCCTCCCATCCCGCGAACCAGCGTTCATTAAATGTTCGGATGATCTCATCAAGCGGGTCCTCAGGGCCTGGAGGTCCTACACTCCGAACATTGGGATTCTGAGGATCAATTTCAGAATCACTGGTATCAAGACCAATGCTCTCTCTCAGCTTCACCCGCTCAAGACCGTACGTTGAAAGATCAATACTGTCGAGCAGCTCATCAAGAGTGTCTTTATCCTTATCCTTGATCTTCAACTTGGGAATAAGAAACTTAAGAAACCAGTGGAGCTTTTCCCATTCGATATTGTCAAACGGCATGATACAGGCAAGCTGGGCATAAATTTTCACAAACTGTTTTGCCTTGATTTTAAAATCCGCTTTCTCATCATCCTCCAGTTCCAACTCGTGAGCAAAGCGGTCAGCACAAGTGTCGATTATCGGACTCAGCTGCTCTGCATCGGCATCTGAAAAATAGAGTGTGCAAAACTCCTCAACCTCCTGCGACTCATAAACACCGACTTCATCAAGTGTATCCTTGGTATCATGCAGCACATTAACATCAGTTGCCTGTGACAGTGTGGTTGAAGTATAAAATGGATCAAAAGCCTTTTTGATATCCCCGGTGCTGTTAAAGAAGTCTAAGACAAAAGTATCTTCTTTCCGCTTGTTCAAAGCATGGGAGCATCGATTCAACCGGGAGAGGGCCTGTACCGCCAGCACTCCCTGCAGCTTCTTGTCCACATACATGGTAGAAAGCTTCGGCTGATCAAAGCCAGTCAGGTACTTGTTGGCAACAACCAGGATACGGTAGTCATCAGAGTCGAATTTCTCTTCAATGTCTCTTGTGGAAAAACCGTTTATGGAGTCCTCGGTATGTTCGATACCCTCGAACTTTTTCCTGCCGGAAAAGGCAACAATAGCTTTAAAGGGTTGCCCTATAAGAGCATCCCTGATGGTAAAAAAGTAGCGGATGGCTGTTTCAATATTTCGGGTCACCACCATCGCCTTGGCCTTGCCTTTGAGTTTCTTGGCACCAACAACCTGCTCCAGAAAATGACTGACAATGATATCGGCCTTTACAGCAATGGTTTCCCTATGCCCTTCCACGTATGCCCGAAGCTTTTTCTGGGCCTTGCTGCTGTCGAACAAGGGATTCTCCCGGATCGATTTTTCGATCTGGTAATAGCTCTTGTAGGTCGTGTAATTGGCCAGGACATCAAGGATAAATCCCTCTTCAATGGCCTGCTTCATGGAATAGAGATGAAATGGGATGAATTTCCCTTCCGAGGTTTCAATTCCGAATCGCTCAAGAGTGGCGTTCTTGGGTGTGGCGGTGAAGGCAAAGTATGAGGCGTTATCCCGCATCTTCCGCCTTTTCATGACCTCCAGGATGGCATCCTGCACCTCATCCTCATCCGAGCCCAGGGTACGATTAAGATTATCGGCAGCCGATCCACTTTGTGAACTATGGGCCTCGTCGATGATCACAGCAAATTTTTTGTCGGAAAGGTCATCAATACCATCAACGATAAAGGGGAACTTCTGGATAGTGGTAATGATAATCTTCTTGCCGCTCTCCAGCGCCTGCTTCAGATCCTGAGAACTCAAGGCCGGGGCCACGATGTTCTTTACCTCGGAAAACTGCTTGATGTTATTGCGGAGCTGTTTATCGAGTACACGCCTATCTGTCACAACTACGACTGAATCAAAGAGCGGGTGCTCAGCTCCCTCACCATAAACCTCTATCAGTTGGTAAGCTGCCCAAGTAATGGAGTTTGACTTTCCTGAACCTGCCGAGTGTTGAATGAGGTATGTTTGACCAACTCCATTTTTTCCGACATCATCCAACAGGTTACGCACTACCTCAAGCTGGTGATAACGGGGGAAAAACAAGGTTTTCTTTTTCAGAGGCGCGCTCACCTTATCCCCCACCAATTTGGCAAAGTGTTCGATGATATTGGTCAGACTTTGCCGGGTGAGGATCTCCTGCCAGAGGTAGTTGCTTTTATGGCCGGAAGAATTGGGAGGATTTCCTTTGCCGTGTTTATAGCCCTTGTTAAATGGAAGAAAATTTGTCTTTTTCCCTTCCAGCTTTGTGGTCATATAGACTTCATCGGTATCAACTGCGAAATGAACCAGACAGCGCCCAAACTGCAACAGGGTTTCATTGGGGTCGCGATCCTCTCGGTACTGCTTCATAGCATGATATATTGTCTGCCCAGTCCAAGGATTTTTCAGCTCCATTGTGGCAATGGCAATACCGTTGATGAACAGTACTATATCGATGGATTTGAGGGGATCGGCCTGAGAATAATGTACTTGGCGGGTGACCGAGAAGATATTCTGTTCAAAATGTTTAGCTACCTCCGGATTAATATCATTATACGGTAGGCTATAAAGGAGCGTGAATTTTGCATCATCAATACGTAGGCCGCCCTTGAGGACCTTGAGAATGCAGTCTTTTTGTATTTTTCGGCTCAGCCTTTCGAGAATCAACCGTTGCCAGTTGGGCCGGTCATTGACCTTAGCCAATTCTTCAGCCTGGGTTAATTCCAGAAAATTCCAGAATTGTTTTCGGTCAACGGCAAACTCCTGATCAAAGTCAGCAGACTCAGCCAACCTATAGCCATGACCTCCGTGATAATATGCTCCGGCCTCAGTAACTACAAAGCCGTCCTGTTTGAGCTGCTCACGGCTGGTACCGGTTAAGGCTCGCTCGATACAGGCTTCAAGGGCTTGTTCGTTGGTTTGGGTGACCATTAACTTGTGTCCTTATATCCTGATTTTTCCAGTAACGACTTCAGATATGATCACTTGCTTGTATTCGGCAAGCTTTTCAATCAAAGAAATTTTTTGATTGATAACGTCTACGAATTTCAGAGTTACATTATTACAATATGATACAATTTCCTGCTGTTCTTGAAGTGGTGGAACACCAATCGAGTAATTTGAAATGAAATTGGTTGGCAATCTTTTCTGACCTGCACTTCCATGCATGAATTTTTCTCCATGGATTAAAAAACTTTTACAATTCAATCTTTGGAATAAAAATTTTCCGTTTATATCCTTAGGTCTCAGTACATATAATTCTGTTGTTCCGAAACCAAACTTTGAACCCAAATTTGTAATAACAGCCCCTTTCCCGTTTTCAAAACAGGGGGTAATTTTCGCAATTACTACATCACCTTCTGCAAAATACGTGAATCCATCATAAACATCTTTTGTTAATCTTTTTTCAGAAGTGTCTATTGATCCTTGGTCACCCACTTTTTCCATCGGCAAGAAAGTTACAGTAGACCTATCAGACTTTTTTACTCCATCCATATTTTTTGATGGTGAAATCATACAAACATGCTTTACTTTTTTTATTTTCCAATGCTTCGGAATCTCGCCAATCCACTCCACACCGCTGTCGCTCATAGAAACATTGAGATCGAGGCCCTTAGCCACGGCTTGGTTGATTAGGATAGCCTTATGCTCTTTTAGCAGTTCAATCAAACGCTGTTCTTTGGTAATCGCCTCATCAATCTTGGTGATCTTTTGGTCGAGGAAGTTGGCTATGCGGTCTTGCTCTTCGCGTGGGGGGATGGGCAAATTAAGTTTTGCAAAATCATTGTAGCGAAAATCAGTTGAGCGTTCACGAATACCAGTAGCTAACGCTTCGACAAAACCGGTTTTGGACATATAGCGAAGAAGATAGGCATAATAATAGTTATTAGTATAATACTCCCCTCGATTGACACAAACGGCATAAACTGGCGTTGCCTTGCCATCGGAGTCGGACACTCCTATGGCACCGGCAAAAGCATCCATGGCATGGATTACCAAGTCTCCTCGACGAATACCCTGGTACCCATGTTCCTGAATTGCGTTAGTAAAGCCCTCTGTTCTTCTGTTGCTTCTAAGTGTAACAACACCGTCTCGAAATGCTGTAACCACATCATCTTCAGGGGTGATGGGCCGATTCTTTTTATAGAATAACCATTTAGCACGTTCAACTTTCCAATGATCTGGGATAGTCCCTATCCAATCTATCCAACTGTCTTTATAGGACTGGTATCGATGAAACTTGATTGGCGTTTCCATTAGTTTGCCACCCCACCAAAGCTGGCTAGTTTTTTCAGCAGCCCCTCAGTCTCCGCTTCCAGAGCCAGGATATCCTTGGTCACTTCTTCCAGTGACCGCAATGGCTTGTGTTGGTAAAAATATTTATTGAAACTGATCTCATAGCCGATCTTGGTCTGGTCAAGGTTGATCCAGGCCTCATGAACATGGGGACGGACTTCGCGTAGGAAGTAGGTGTGAATAGCCTCCTTAAGCGGTACATTCTCGGTATCCTTTAGATCCGAATCCGTCTCATACTCCAGATAAACATTTTTAGTATCCGATGGCCAATAGCCAAAATCGTGGAGTTGCTCCTCATTGCATCCATATTTTTCTAAAAGGGTCTCCAACTTTTTGGAGCTGAGTTTTTGTTTCTTCTTAATCACCCGCTTAGCATTCTCATCCCGCCAGCTCACCGCGTTGAAGATCTGATTCTTTTCGCTGGCCGAAAGCTTCACCTTATTTGCCTTGAGAAAATCATTAACTTTGTCTCTGAAAATATTGAAATCAATGAACAGCTCCCGTCCGACTGCCTCCATCAACTGCTCCGCTATAGCCAGCAATGCCTTCTGGCTCTCCCATGTTTGCGGATTGAACAAGGCTCTGCTTTTTTTAGCGGTCAGGTTGATCTCTTCTTTGTCCAGGTGGGCCTCAATTGCTTTGCGGTGATCAGCTAATTCCGTATACAGAGCATCTCCCCATTTATCATAAGACCACTCCATAATTTCCCTGAGAGTAGGGACAAAACGTAAGCTTGCGATACGCTCAGGTGTAAATTGGGCCGCTTTTCGGCTTGGCCGCTCGATAGTGACCTTTAAATAGCCGAAGTCGCTATTATTAAAGATCTTGGATGTGCTGTTCTCCTCCATTTCAAGATAGTAGCGGGTGATTTCCCGAATATGCTCAAGGGCAAGCTCGCAGTTTTTTTCTCCCAGATTCTTACGAAGTTTACGAAACATCGCACTGGCATTGATGAGCTGGACCTTGCCGCGCCTCTCTACCGACTTATTGTTGGAAAGCACCCAGATATAGGTGGTGATACCGGTATTATAAAAAAGGTTGTTGGGTAGCTGGATGATCGCTTCCAGGTAATCATTTTCAACAATGTAACGGCGAATGTTGCTCTCACCACCTCCAGCGTCACCGGTGAAAAGGGAAGAACCATTATGGACGGAAGCTATGCGGGAGCCCTGGCTGCTTTTATCCAGCTCCTTCATCTTGCTGACCATCTCCATCAGAAAAAGGAGCTGTCCGTCTGAAGATCTTGGCGTGGCTGGTACTGTTTGCTCGTTTCCTCGAAAATCTTTTAGCGATACCTCGAAACGGCGATCCAAAACCTGTTTGCCGTCTTTGATATACTTGAGATCAGCTGCCCAGGATTTGCCGTAAGGAGGATTGGAGAGCATGAAGTCGAACCGCATTCCGGCAAACTCATCAGTCGCCAAGGTGGAGCCGCACTTAATATTCTTCGGGTTATTGCCCTTTATCATCATGTCTGATTTGCAGATGGCGTATGTTTCATCATTGATCTCCTTGCCGTAGAGATTTATATCGGCATTGGTTTTGATGATTCCATCCGCATGGGTGATAAAATCCTGAGACTCGGTGAGCATGCCGCCAGAACCGCAGGCAGGGTCGTAGATGGTAATAACCGGAGGAAGTTCGTCTTTAACTGGTTCAAAAAGAATGTGGGTCATCAGGTCGATAACCTCACGCGGGGTAAAATGCTCTCCCGCCTCCTCATTATTCTCTTCGTTGAACTTTCGTATCAACTCCTCAAAAACATAACCCATACCAAGGTGGGTGAGGGGCGGCAGTTTACGGCCATCCGGGTCCAGGCCCAAATTGGGTGTGAGGTTGATGTAAGGAGAGGTGAATTTCTCCAATACCTCCAACAACACATCCTTTTCCGCCATGTGACTGACTTGGGCACGCAGCTTGAACTTATCAACAATCTCTTTGACATTGTCGCTGAAACCATCAAGATAGGCTTTGAAGTTCGCCTCTAGAATCTGACGATTATTGGCCGCTGTATCGACTAGCTTCTGCAAAGTCCAGGGGGACGTATTATAAAAGACATACCCAGTGGCTTCCCGGAGTCCTTCCGGTTCAAGGTCGGTAAGTCCGGCGTCTTCCCGCTGAAATGCGACCTCCTCCATAACCGCGTCCTTGCTCGACTCTAACAGACAATCAAGCCGACGCAACACAAACATGGGAAGAATGACATCTCGGTACTTGCCGCGGACATAGACGTCACGAAGACAATCGTCGGCTATCGACCAGATAAAAGAAACGATTTTATTATGTGCTGTGTGATCCATAATTGACAGTCACTAAGAAAAGTTTTTTGCCTGCTTATATAAGAAAGACTTGAAGATTTTTAGATGGACAAACAACTATTCAATAGTGAACTCATTGTCCTGATTTTCAGTCATCATACGTTTTGTATTATTATGATTGAATTATCCATTTTTAACAGTTAACAGGAGGGTCGGTCAAGGATTTACATTAACATTACTTTGCTGGAGAGGAACAGCAGAATGGAAATCAGGTCTGCGTCGCAATCATCTAGGGAAGATTGACTGCCTGATTGACCAAAGCAAAAGGCCAGGGAGCCTTCTTTATTAAATGGTGAGTCTGGTTTTACCCAACCTTTCAACAAGTCCCTAAGCAATGCTATCACCACTAATTAATCCCGTCTTCTGCTGACTAGCCAAGAGATTACTGTAAAGTTAGAACATCTATTCTAAAAGGCTTAATATACCTGAACTTTCAGCAAGTTTAACACCATATCTATCCTCCATATAAGTCCAAGATTGGTTTGATGCACGATATGCAGCTTGTTTTAGCCTGTTAAATGTCTTCCAGTGCATGCCTTTTGGCTTGTTAATAATAGGGTCATCTGTACAGGTACTTGCCCCAAGACGTTCTCTGATTTTCTGTGCTTTGCTAAGTAGCCTGAAGGGTGGTGTTTCCTGCTGGCATGAATAAGTTAGATTATAGCAGTGTCGACAAAGGAAATATTTTCCAGCACCATATAGAATTGCCACTCGTTTCCAGCAATGAGGACAAAGAAACCATTTACGATGACCTCCATAATTGCAGGGTGTCGAATCAAACAAAATTTCTTGTTTAACAGGCTCCCAGTCTCCACCATGAGGCCGATGGCGATAATTTAACACTATCCCCCTTGTAGTTGTCTCAAAGCCGATAGAGCCGGTTTGTTCACCGTTGCAAGACCAAGATAATGAGCCAGAGATTCCAGGTTTCAAGTAACCATGTTTTTTCAACCAACGAATATCGAGTCGATGCTGACTTTCTATAGTTGCTTTTTTATCCCATCTATACCAGCTTCCTGAGTTACTTCCTCCCATTGTACATTCTCCTTTTTATCGAAATCATTAGGAAAGCTAATCTCTTTCATGGACTTCGCTACGAGATGTACTTCTGAGTCTTTTTTTCCAGTTCATAGATGCCTTTTTCTTGCCTTCTTCTGTACGAGGTCCGGTGGACAAACCGCCATGCAAACGACACCGCCCTCCAGCATAAAGATCACGCCTCTTACATGGAGTCCCACGTCTTGTTTTTGCACCGCAAACCAGATCGTCAACTTCAAGAGGAAGTGGGTCTTCAATGTATGTTGTTAAAAATATTTCTCGTAATCTGTCATTACGTTCCTTGTCAAATTTAAAACTCTTAACTTTAAGATGGACAAAGCAGTAATCCTCTCCTACATCTGCTCGATTTTTACACTGTTTGCCTGTCCTTGTTGCTGTCATCTTACATTGCATTATGCTCGCCTTTCTAGTGGTAGTGGTTTCATAGACTCTCATAAGGTTCGTTGTCATTTATTGCGCAGTTTGTGTTTAATACCCCACGGTTTGCCATGTTTTTTAAAGAAAATATTGTTAATACCCCGTCCGCTTGCGGCGGGGTAGTTTGTTAAAAAATCTTGCCGTAACCTTGCCATGCACATGGGGTTCGGTTTTGTTTTCCATCCCGTAATTAATGTTTCAATGGAATATCGTGTCATGTGTTTCACCAGCAATCACCTTAACCCCTGGCCTTACCCCTGGTTGGCAGGTTATACAGAAATATCCGCCCCTGTAGCCGTGAATGAAGTCGTAACCATGACATAAAGGGCAGGGTTTGAGATTTGGAACTTGCACAGCAATTACCTCTTCTTTTTTCTTTTCAGAGATATCAGTCAAAACTTTTCGGATATCATAAATGGCTTTTTGTTCCTCTAGTGCTTCTGAAGTTGCTGATGTTGCAGAGGTCGTTGCTGTTTCGGGGTTTGCGGTTTCGGAAGTGGTTCTGAAGTGTTCAGAAGTAGCCTGCTTTTTTTCTCTTTTGCGAGTTACTTCTGAAAACTTCCAAACTTTTTCTGAAGGCTGTTTCCGTGCTATACTAGAGACTTCAGCAGCTTCAGCAACTTCAGCAACACTTGAAGCTGAAAATGAGAATTTTTTCATTCTGCAATCCTCCAATATTCCTTGCTCAGTTTGTCACCACCAATAGTTGGAACAGCTGGATTGATCTTATCAAGATTTCCATTGATGACATGGTAGTGTGTTTCCAGGATCCTCATTATATGTCTGGCTCTTGATGCAGTCCTGACCTTTGAAGTAGACCTTTCGTAAACATCTGGCAAGGTAACAACTTTAAGGCCTTTGCTGTGGATCCAGTCGAGGACTTTTCGTGCATCTATCAAATCATTGTTAGGTTCAGCCAATCCACTAATTCGTAGAGTTTCATTGAGGTAATATTCTGTTATAGTGATAGCATCGTTGAGGGAATCTAGACCTATTTCACCTGCATCACTATTTCGGTATAGCTGTAGTGTCCCTGCTATCCTGCTGCAATGGTTTGCTGCTTTATTTGCAAAGCCTGCAACAGGAGAAAACACACCTTTAGGGCCAGATTCTGTTTCGATTGCATCGTAAAACTTGATCCAAAGGTCATATGCCTTAGAGGTCATCGTCATAGACGGCGGATTAAGTTCCAATGTGGAAGTACCATCTTCTTTTTGTTTGAGCGGTAAAGGTATATTGAGAAATGTTTTAATGTTGTTGTAGTAGGTTTTCATTGCCTCTGCCTCAAATATATTTGCCTGGTTATAGGCACGAGTACCTATGGTAGACGTCGGCCATGATGGCAGCACCCTTGAAATAAGGCCCTGATCAGTCATGATGTTGTGGTTAATAAAAGCGGCACCAACCTTGCCCTGCAACATCAGATGCATAGCCAGTCTACGGTTGTACAGCGAGGAAATACCGTCAAGGGATCGAATCCGATCTACTCGGGAACCGTCCCATAACTTTGATAGACCTGCAGCCGTGGCAAGAACTTTCTCTTTACTCATGCCATGGCCGCCGGTTACCTGGCCTCCTTCATCAGCAAAAAGGCCCTTGGAAGGCGTGCCATCTAGATACATTTTAAAAAGGCCTTCATATGTGAAATCTGTCACAAGTATTGTTGGGTTTGTTGGCTTGTCATTCATCTGTGAATAGAGTTCAGCAAGCTGTTTCTTACGCTTTTCAAATGGAAGTTTGCCCTGACCGTTAATCCTTTTTTTGCTGGCTTCAAAGGCAGTCTGCTCAATTCGGTAATCCTTCATGGACTCCTGAAATAATTCAAGCGCTGTCTGTTCAAACAGTCTATGTGGCTGTAATGCTACCTTGTCGGCTTCTGATTTTCGTTCACCTGAAACTGCAATAAGACAGAAAAAGAGGCTCAGGGGTGATATCCTACCATCCACAATAACGTTACGGTGGGCCTGCGCGGCAAGGTTCACCGCAGCCAGTAGAGATTGTGCGCAAAGTGCAGCAGGTGCCTTGATGATGTTCATCATCACTTCACAGGTTTCGGCAAGCCCACTACCTAAAGCATGAACAGGGAAAGTTTCTCCTTGTTCCTCTTTCCGAATAAGAGGCATTGGTGATGGTGGTTGAATGTTATCACTTACATCTTTGCCAAACTTTGCCTCCGCAGATTCTACAATTCTTTGTATATCATCCCTGCGATCCTGCCAGCGTTGATCTCTATTGTTATCTGGACAGCCATCCATTATCCCTTTGAGAAGTTCTGTTGTCTTATGAGATTTGAGGCCTTGTCCTGTGAATGAGGCTGCAAGTGAAAGCAGAGAACCATGATAGTTTTCACCAGTAAGAATATTCTGAGTATGGGATGCTAAGTCAGTTTTATTGTATTCCTGGTTTGTACCTTTACCCTTTTGTACAGTGTTGCCGGGATGGAAATGTTGCTTCACTTTATCCCATGGTAAAGCCTGTGCTCCTGACTCATGAATAATTTGAACCATGTGTGGTCGCTCAGGGTTCTTCTGATGGAAAAATCCAGGTAACCGTAATACACGGCTTCTATCTTTTGCATTTGGATCAGAACCATACAGGTCAACCAGTACTTGTTGGACAGGCTCAAACTCATCAAGTTTCGTAGTCTCAGTCAGAATATACCGGTGAAACTTACCTGGTGATGATTCAACAACAATGTGAGGGTCAACAGGCAGTTCTTTTGCGCCCTTATTATCATCTTCCTGCCATACTGCCCTTATCCCAATAATGTCTGTTTTTTTCCGTCCGGTCAGATTTGTTTTGTTGACGGTAACAAAGACACCTGCGCCTTGTTTGTTCAAGGCAACCAAGTTCTCCCAACAATTCTCGATGGAGTCGTGTAATATTCTGGTTAGATGTTTTCTTTTGCTTTTTTCTTCACGATCATCAAAAGTCTGAAAAGTAAATTTTTCAACATCCTCATCCAGCAGGGTTAAGTATTTCTCTGCTATGGTGCGATCAGGTTGTAATTCTGCTTGTGATTGTAACTCTTCAGGTGGAACAAACTGATTATCAGTTCCAGAACTATTATTATCCTGGAAAAGATTCATTTGGTGAGGCTGTATGTGCTCCTGCTCGTGTTGCCTTTCTATTTCAGGCATCATCGTACCTCCACCCCACTGTCACGCTTCTTAATACATGATGTCAGCCATTCCTCTATTTCATTTTCGATCCAACCGACTGCACGCGCACCAAGGTTGATTGGTTTTGGAAATGTGCCTTCCTGTATACGGAGATAAATGGTTGACCGGGATAAGCCTGTACGTTTTTCAACTTGCTTACGTCGGAGAATAGAAAGTTTTTCTTGGTTTGTGTTCGCCATAATTAGACCTCATATGTTGAAATTAGAAGTTGTTGGACTATTGGCAAACTATTGACCACATGTTGAAAAACAAGTCATCGCGTGTTGCAACGATTAGCATTGCAATTGCAATGGTTGGAGGACTACTAAGGTGAAGGAAAAAAATTGAGACAGAGAAAAATAAAACGTGTCAGTCCAGCTCGTTGTTAAGAGCTCTTTTGGCCGCTGCAAATATGTCAGCTGTATTTCTGGTACTGACACCACGAAGATCATCAAACTTCTCTGCTATGAAGTCACGAAGCTGTGTCTCGCTTTTAAAACTTTCGTCTTTAAAAGTACCAGTCGTTATCTCAAGAAGCGAACCTATAACATTGAGGTAGGTCCTTTCTGAACGTGGATCAAGAGCAGAATCATCTTTAAACTTCGGCCTCATTAATCGATTTTGCAACTCTATTAAAGCCTGTGTCCGAACCACAAGTACACTATCACGAGGTAGGCCACCAGCTGGGTAATAATCCTCAAGAGGATCTCTTTCGTTTCGTTTCTTCAGGTATTTTTCACGAGCTTGTTTATGTTGATTGAGCAGCTCTTTTGCTTTATCTTTTTCAATATTGTTGATTTTTATATATTCTTTTAGTTTTTCGAGCAGGGCCGCAGAGCCTTCTTGTAAGTCATTTTCATCAAAACTTTCCTGCAGAACATATACCTCTCCATCTTCTCTTTCGACAAAAACTCCATCGAGGCATGTTAATGTTACTTCTGGGCCACCCGTAAGCATCTGATATTGATGTTCGATATCTAGATGTTCGTTACCTAACATACATAAATCCCACACACCTTCAATTGATGTAATTCTGTTGGAAAGATTAAGAAAACGACCATCACCCAAATCTTGACTCTTCAGTACTTTCAATGGCTTCTTTTTATCTATTTTGATTTGCTTGTTATGTATCCGGTTAGCAGTCCTAGCTACCTGTGCAAATAAGGAATCAGGTGGATACTCTTCCCAGACTGCATTTTCTTCTGATACAACTTGTCCACACCTTGCACGAGCATGATTAACAAAGTTGACTGATAGTTTCAGGTGGTTATCAAGTGATAATCTTAATATTTGAGCTTCGGTAATCTCTTCGTCAAAGATAACTGATAAATGTCGTGATGCTTCCGGTACTGTTAACCATTCTCTCAACGAAAACAATTTACTAATTTTCGGCTTTTTCTTTCTAGGCATAGTTATATCCTTTTAAGTTGATCCAAGTAATTAGCCCACTCCTGCATCATTTCACGTCGTTCAGGCAAATGTTGAGCATGGTTATAAGCTGCTTTAATGCTGTTACGTTCAGCATGAGCAAGTTGACGTTCAATTACATCAGACGGCCAACCCTGTTCATGAAGAAGAGTTGAAGCCATAGCCCTAAAACCATGCCCAGTCATTTCTTCTTTTGAATAACCCAACCGACGTAAAGCTGCATTAACAGTATTCTCACTCATCGGTCTTGAGCCAGTTCTTATACTTGGGAATACATATTTCCCCTTATCCGTTATCGGACAGATTTCTTGTAAAATTTCTATAGCCTGCTTAGATAATGGTACGATATGGGGATCTTTCATTTTCATTTTTTTTGCTGGTATGCGCCACTCAGCAGAATCAAAATTGATTTCGGTCCACTCTGCATGCCTCAATTCACCAGGTCGAACAAAAACTATGGGAGCCAATCGCAAGGCTGTTTTTGCAACAGGGGTCCCTTCATATCCATCGATAGCTCTGAGTAATTCAGCAATTTTCTTTGGTTCTGTTATTGTCGCCATTCGATTATGCTTGACAGGAGTTAAAGCACCTCGAAGGTCTCCCGAAGGGTCACGTTCAGCTCTTCCTGTTGCAACAGCATACCTGAAAATCTGGCCACAATTCTGTTGCGTTCTGTGGGCTGTTTCTTGGATACCTTTACTTTCTATGCGCCGAAGAACTGCAAGTAGTTCCGGTGATGCGATTTCAGAAATCGGCCTATCTCCCAGCCATGGGAAAACATACAGCTCCAATCTCCTAATAATTTTCTTGGCATGCCCATCAGACCAGTTGGAAGAGAATTTAGTGTGCCATTCCCGAGCTATTAGCTCGAAACTGTTTTCGGTCTGCTCTATTTGGATAGATTTCTGGATTTTTCGTGCTTGGCATGGATCGATACCCTCGGCAATCATTTTCTTTGCCTCATCACGTTTACTTCTTGCCTCTGCAAGTTTGACATTAGGGTAGACTCCTAATGCCAGTGTTTTCCGCTTGCCAGCAAAACGGTAATCGAGACGGAAGTATTTCCCAGCCTTCTTGACCAGAAGATACATTCCTTTTTCATCAGACAATTTATATTGTCTGTCTTTTGGCTTCGCATTACGAATGACGGTATCTGTGAGCGGCATGACGGTATCTCCATTTGCCTGTTGGCTGTATTTCTTGCTCAAACTGCAAATATTGAGGCAGGTAACAACCTTATTTAATGGAAAAAATCATGATTTTGACGGTATCTCATTTTCGACAACTTGAGATACCGTCAAAAGTACCGTCAATTATGGTAGGATGTCAATAGATTTCACAGGAACTAACAGGAAAGAAAAACCCCGAAATCCTTATCAGGACTCGGGGCTGAAGACTTAACCGGAACATACCGGATTGCTTTTTGGTGGCGATGCAGGGAATCGAACCCCGGACACTACGGATATGAGCCGTATGCTCTAACCATCTGAGCTACATCGCCATAATTTTAAGGTGGAAATAATTACCGCATTCCAGTTCCCCTGTCAATGACTTTTTCCCGAAGAAACAGAGGAAAAGACCATAAAAAAAGGGGTCGCGGTACAACCACGACCCCTTTACTCAACAACAATATGTTGTCTGGGCTTCTGTTAGGAAGATGGGTGTTTACATCATACCGCCCATACCACCCATGCCGCCCATACCTCCCGGAGGCATTGCAGGCATTCCGCCGCCGCCCTCATTATCATCCGGCAGATCGGCAACCGTACATTCGGTGGTCAGCAGCATACCGGATACGGAAGCAGCATTCTGCAGAGCGATACGGGTCACCTTGGCAGGATCGATAACACCGGCCTCAATCAGGTCCTCGTAATCTTCTGTAGCAGCGTTGAAACCGGTTGAACCTTCAAGTCCTTTCACATGCTCAACGATAACGGAGCCTTCACGACCGGCGTTAGTGGCGATCTGACGAACCGGCTCTTCCAGAGAACGCAGCAAGATATTTTTACCAAGATCCTGCTCTCCATCCAACTCAAGGGCATCAAGGGCCTTGAGGCAGCGAATGTAGGCAACACCACCACCGGGAACCACACCTTCCTCAACGGCGGCGCGGGTCGCGTTCAGGGCGTCCTCAACACGGGCTTTCTTCTCTTTCATCTCAACTTCAGTAGCAGCGCCAACATTGATGACGGCCACACCGCCAATCAGCTTGGCCAGACGCTCCTGGAGCTTCTCGCGATCGTAATCAGAAGTTGTATCTTCGATCTGGTTACGGATCTGCTTAACACGGGCTTCAAGCTGACCCTGATCGCCGGCACCATCAACGATGGTTGTATTGTCTTTATCGACAACAATTCTCTTAGCAGTACCAAGATCATTAACAGTAACGTTCTCCAGCTTGATACCAAGATCTTCGGTGATCACCTGGCCACCGGTGAGAATGGCGATATCTTCCAGCATGGCCTTACGTCTATCACCGAAACCGGGAGCTTTAACGGCAGCAACATTCAGGGTGCCGCGCAGCTTATTGACAACCAGGGTCGCCAGCGCTTCACCATCAACATCTTCGGCAATAATGAACATGCCTTTGCCCATCTTGGCAACAGACTCAAGAACAGGCAGCAGGTCTTTCATATTGGATACTTTTTTCTCAACCAGCAGAATGTACGGATCTTCCATGGAAACCTCCATACGATCCGGATCGGTTACAAAGTAAGGAGAGAGGTAACCGCGATCAAACTGCATGCCTTCTACGACATCCAGGTTGGTGTCCATGGATTTGGCTTCCTCGACAGTGATTACACCCTCTTTACCGACCTTGTCCATGGCCTCGGCTATAATATTACCGATGGTCTCGTCACTGTTGGCGGAAATGGTACCGACCTGGGCGATCTCTTTCTGCTCTTTGGTCGGGGTGGCAATTTTCTCAAGCTCATCAACAACAACATCGACACCTCTGTCGATACCGCGCTTGATCTCCATTGGATTACCGCCCGCGGCTACCAGCTTGGCGCCTTCACGGTAAATCGCCTGGGCAAGAACGGTGGCGGTGGTGGTTCCGTCACCGGCAACATCGGAAGTCTTTGAAGCAACTTCGCGAACCATCTGGGCGCCCATATTCTCAAACTTGTTCTCGAGCTCAATCTCTTTGGCTACGGTCACACCGTCTTTGGTGATGGTGGGTGCGCCAAATGATTTCTCAATCAGAACGTTACGGCCTTTTGGCCCGAGAGTTACTTTAACTGCGTCTGCCAGAGTATTAATGCCTGCGAGAATGTGCTCACGGGCCTTCACTCCATATTTAATGTCTTTACCAGCCATTTCTACTATCTCCTTCTATCGGTCTCGACCACTTATATTCCCGGCCGGACACGATCAATTGAATTTGGTTACGCCTCAATAACGCCTAAAATGTCATCTTCACGCATGATGAGATAGTCCTCACCATCAAGCTTCACATCGGTGCCGCCATACTTGGAAAACAGAACCCTGTCACCTGCCTTGACCTGAAGAGCAACACGGTCACCCTTGTCATTCTGCTTACCCGGGCCAACTGCTACAACTTCACCTTCGGCGGGTTTTTCCTTAGCGCTGTCCGGGATAATGATTCCTCCAGCGGTTTTTTCCTCTTCTTCCAGTCTCTTTACAAGAAGACGATCGTTAAGTGGACGAATTTTCATTCCTTCCTCCTGAAATATGAATAGTTCATTAAATAAATTTTACGGGGCCTTTGAAAGATTGTCGAAACCGGCTTCCCGCTATGATTTCGCCGTAATTACCCCGGCTTCCTAAAAACTGCCGAAACTATAGGCCCACTTTTTTAAAAATCAAGGGGCTTTGTTAAAAAAAAGAAGCTCTGGCGACATATCGACACAAACAAACTATCTCACTTAAGTATCGTTATTATCTGTGCCAACCTAATGGCTCGGCACACCTCGCCAATGATTATTTGGGAAAGGAAAAGAAATTTACACCACTTCTATTGGACACTGAGCAGAAGTGGTGTACGGGAAACAGGTGGGATTTAAAGCTAACCGACCCTGGTAATCCAGCCAAACGGATCGTCTTTCAGCCCGTATTGGATGCCCTGCAGATCATCAAAAAACCGCTGAGCAAGTTTGCCGGTCTTACCGTCATTGATGACAAATTGATTGTTCTGATAGCACACCTCTCCAACCGGTGAGATGACTGCCGCAGTACCGGTTGCAAAAGCCTCTTTCAGGCTGCCGTCCTGGCAGGCTGCAACAACTTCGTCGATTGTGATTGCTCGTTCCACTGTTTGTATACCCCAGGATTCGGCAAGCTTGAGAACCGAGTCGCGGGTGATCCCTGCCAGGATCGTCCCTCCCAAAGGAGGAGTAACGAGCTGCTCATCTATATAAAAGAAGATATTGGAAGTGCCAACTTCCTCAATATATTTGCGTTCACAGGCGTCAAGCCACAACACCTGCGTATAACCCTCCTGGTCGGCTTCCTTTGCCGCCATGATCGATGCCGCGTAATTGCCGGCGGTTTTAACATCACCCACGCCACCTTTCACGGCCCGTACATACTTATCGGTCACATAGATCTTTGTCGGGCTGAATCCCTCGGAGTAATAGGCGCCAACGGGGCTCAGGATAATATAAAAATAATACTGGTCACTCGGTCGGACTCCAAGCATCGGTTCCACCGCAATCATGGTTGGCCGGATATACAGCGTTGCGCCGCTGTTTCTCGGTATCCAGTCCCGTTCAAGGTAAACCAGGGATTTCAAGGCTTTCAGAACTGTTTGCTCGGGCAACCTCGGCATACACATCCGCATGGCCGAATTGCTCATCCGTTTCAGGTTGTCCTGGGGACGAAAGAGATACACCTGATCTCCATCCCCTCTGTATGCCTTCAACCCTTCGAATATAGCCTGTCCATAGTGATACACCATTGCCGCCGGATCCATTGTAAACTGCCGGTATGGGCATATTTCCGCATCGTGCCACCCTGTCTGCCGATCCCACTTCATCAAAAACATGTGGTCGGTAAAATGCACGCCGAATCCCAAACTCTGCTCATCCGGTTTAGCCTTCAGTTGGGATGCATCAACTTTATTTAACGTAATTTCAAGATCTTCCCACATTCACCAAATCTCCCTGCATAAATCTAATTTCTCTTTCATTCAACCGACATCCATTATATACTTGGCAGAATCGGCTGGTACAACCGACAGCAGGTAGCTAATATACATGAAAAGAATACAGTCAACAAGTAGCTGCTTATGATGACAACTTAAAATCTCTTGAAAACCATCGGTAACTTTTAACGAGTGCATCGATGCGATATTTCCATTGACTCAGGAATCGAAACGGGGAGAACGTCCTGATGAGCCAGATACCAGATAACACTGCCTCCAGTCGGTCACGGCCAAGCAACATGCGTATCCATTACTTTCTCATTGTTTTCCTCATCTCCATCTTTTTTCTTGGACATATTCTCTGGCCGTTCTGGTCCATCCTGGTTCTCTCTTTCGTTCTTTCGAACCTGTTCAGACCAATTTACACCTTTTTCTGCCGGGCCATGCGCCCGGGTCTGGCATCAATTCTTACCTGCTTTCTGATCACCCTGATCGTCTTTGTGCCGCTGCTGTTTTTCATTGGAGCCCTATCAACGGAAGCATTGAGTCTGTATAACTGGGGACGCGATACCAAGATCGGCGAAAAGTTGCAGATCTTCCTCCAGGAAAGTCCGCTGATCGCCCAGGCACAACTGTATATCGAGGATATTGGTTTCAAATTCGAGCCAACCCAGATCACCGACTCGCTCACCTATCTGGCCAAGAAAGCCGGACTGTTACTCTATAACCAGGCCAGCAGCTGGGCTGCCGATATCATGCAGTTTATCATCCTCTTTTTTATGATGATTCTGGTGATATTTTTCCTGTTGATCGATCAGCCAAGACTTGTCCAGTTCCTGATAAGATTGTCACCGCTGCCGGACGATGAAGATAAGCTGCTGCTCAACAAGTTCGATGAAATAGCCAATGCCATTCTCAAGGGCAACGGCATCTGCGGTCTTATTCAGGGAATCCTGGGAGGGGCCGTTTTTTCCATTCTCGGTCTCAACTCGCCTATCCTCTGGGGTAGTCTCATGGCGATTCTGGCTTTTCTGCCTATATTTGGAATCGGTCTCGTAATGGTCCCGGCGGCAGTCATTCTCGCCTTTAATGATCAGCTGGGAACCGCAATATTTCTCTTTATCTTTTATCTGGTCCTTTCCCTGTCCATAGAATATGTGGTCAAACCGAAGATGGTCGGCGAACAGGTGAAGATGCACACCCTGCTGGTCTTCCTTTCATTCATCGGCGGTATCTCCGTTTACGGCATCTTGGGCATCATTTACGGTCCACTGATCATTACCGCTTTTCTGACACTGTCTGATATCTATCTGAAACGATATGACAAGTATGTGCAGGAGATGTGAGCAATAACAAATAGGAACAACACACCGATTTCAAAAAAATAGAAAAAGCGAAAACAGCCGGTTGGCTGTTTCCGCTTTTTTTTATTGGTCGGGGCGGTAGGATTCGAACCTACCGACAGCCAGTTAAGTAGTTGAAATTGTTGAGCCTGAAAACATAAGTGCACAACATGCGCAGCACCGTAAAGAGAAAGACAGTAAAGATTAAAGATATGTTAAACTTCTCGACTCTACTCTAACCGTGCGATATACTGTTATTAATGATAATGGTGGGCAAAAATTATTATCATCCGCGTTTTATTGTCATGCTGAAAAAATTCACAATCATTTAATTTAATGAAATGATCTTGCGGAGGGGACAATTATGAATGTTTTAAAAATAGTGTTCATTACATTCTGTATCCTGACTATTGGTTCCATTGCATGTGCGACACAAGAGATAAAAGGTGTTTCAATAGTGGATACCCAAATTGATTATGACAATAAAGTTTGCACGATTATTATTGATAGGGATCATCCAGTGACAGATTTAACTTCTAAATGTACCAGTCGAAAATTTTCCTGGAGATGTTTTAGCGATGATTATCTCTGGCACATGGTGTTGCACGTAAAAAAGAATAACTTGACCATTGATATAAGATATTCTGATGAAAAATGTTTTGGTGGCAAACAAAACAATATGCTGCTTTTGACAGCTTGGTAACAGAAACCCGATTATTTATGATAATAGATCCCACCATTATTCTGTTATTTCTGCTTTCAAAACTATATCCAATAGTTGAGTAATAGATGGTTTTGTTGGTACTCTACCAGAGTGGGAAAAGAATGGGAAAGAAAAAGCCGACATCAAAAAGACAAAAACTAAATGATATCGGCTAATTGCTTGGTCGGGGCGGTAGGATTCGAACCTACGACCTCCTGCTCCCAAGGCAGGCGCGCTAACCAGGCTGCGCTACGCCCCGATATATGTTTGTAGAAAAACCGTCCTCTTTTACGGGACTGAATCGACGAACGGTCAATATACAGTTCAGAACGAATTTTTCAAGCTGAAAAATTTCTTATAGCTTTACATCCCATTAATTACATCATTGAAGGTCGCACTCGGTCGCATGGCTTGGCTGGTTAAATTAAAATCGGGATTGTAGTAGCCACCGATATCAACAGCTTGCCCCTGGGCTCCATTGAGTTCAGCCATTATCTTCTCTTCGTTTTTGCCCAGTTCTTCAGCAACAGCTGCAAAACGGGTTGCGATTTCCGCATTCTTATCCTGTGAGGCAAGAGATCGTGCCCAATAAAGGGTCAAATAAAAATGACTGCCGCGGGTGTCCAATTCGTTGACCTTTCTGGATGGTGACTTTTCATTCTCCAGGTAATCACCGATGGCCCGGTCAAGGGTCTCAGCAAAAAGAGCTGCCGTTTGATTGTCAAAGTTGGCGGCGATATGCTCAAATGACGGGACCAGGGCGCAGAACTCACCCAGGGAATCCCAGCGCAGATGACCTTCCTCAAGAAACTGCTGGACATGTTTGGGGGCAGAACCGCCGGCTCCTGTTTCAAACAGGCCACCGCCATTCATAAGCGGTACAATGGAGAGCATCTTGGCGCTTGTGCCCAGCTCAAGAATGGGAAAGAGATCGGTCAGGTAATCACGCAGCACATTGCCGGTGACCGCAACGGTATCCTCTCCCTGACGAATTCGGTCGATGGTCTGGTGCATGGCATCAACAGGTGGGAGTATGCGAATATCAAGGCCTTCGGTATTATGATTCGGTAGGTATCGCTCTACTTTGGCCAGGATCTCCCGGTCATGATCCCGCTGTTTATCCAGCCAGAAAATTGCCGGTACGCCTGTCGCCCTGGCACGGGTTACAGCCAGCTTGACCCAGTCCTGGACCGGCAGATCCTTGGTCTGACACATCCGGAATATATCACCGGAATCCACCTTCTGCTCCAGGATCGTCTCCTCGCTCTTAGCATCAACAACCCGGACAATACCATCGGCCGGTGCCTCAAAGGTCTTGTCATGGGAACCGTATTCCTCCGCCTTCTGGGCCATAAGACCAACATTGCCGACTGTTCCCATGGTTGCAGGATCAAAGGGTCCTCTTTGCTGACAATCTTCTACCATTGCCTGATACATGGTCGCGTAGCTTCTGTCAGGTACCATGGCAATGGTCTCGTGCAAAGCATCATCCGGTCCCCACATTCTACCGCCGTCCCTGATGAACACAGGTATGGAAGCATCAATAATCACATTATTGGGAACATGGAGGTTGGTAATCCCTTTACTGGAGTCAACCATAGCCAACTCACAGTTCTCTTTGTAGACGGCCAGGATGTCTGCTTTAATCTCATCCTGTTTCTCTTCCGGCAGTTTCTCGATCCTGGTGTAAAGATCGGCAAGGCCGTTATTTACATTGACCCCCAGTTCCTCGATAACATCACTATGCTTCTTAAAGACATCCTTATAAAAAACAGACACACAATGCCCGAACATGATAGGGTCGGAAACCTTCATCATGGTCGCTTTCAGATGAAGGGACAGCAGAATGTCATCTTTTTTCGCCTCATCGATCTGACGGCTGAAAAAATCTTTAAGAGCATTGATACTCATAACCGAGGTATCGATCACCTCGCCTTTCAACAGCGGAGTAGATTCCTTCAACACGGTTACACTTCCGTCATCCGCCACGCACTCAATACGGACAACGCAATCATCCTCAACAGTTGTCGATTTTTCCGAACCGTAGAAGTCACCCTTATCCATATGGGCAACCCGCGCCTTTGAGCCGTCAGACCAAGGCTTCATCATTTTATGGGGATTTTTCAGCCCAAACTGTTTCACAGAGGACGGCGCCCGACGGTCGGAATTGCCCTCTCTTAGCACCGGGTTGACTGCGGATCCCAGGACTTTGGCATATCGTATTTGGATATCCTTTTCTTTGTCATTCTGCGGGTCCTCTGGATAATCCGGGATGTCAAAACCCTGCTGCTGAAGTTCTTTAATCGCTCCAATCAACTGTGGAATAGAGGCGCTGATATTCGGCAGCTTCATGATGTTAGCCTCGGGTGTCTTGGCAAGCTTCCCCAGTTGTGTCAAATAATCAGGGACTCGCTGTTCCTCTGTCAGGTTATCCGGGAAATTGGCCAGAATTCTACCGGCAAGGGAAATATCCTGCGGCTCAACCGTAAAACCGCTTCCTTTGGTGAATGCCTTGAGGATCGGCAATAAGGAATATGTTGCCAGGGCCGGAGCCTCATCAACTTTGGTATATATGATCTTTGGTTCTGTCATGACTGGTGTTTGTCCTCCTGTCTTCAAGATGTCCATTGAGGTCGATTGTGTGCAGGTAAGCTGTGGAATGTGGCTCTCCAGCAACGATGCCTAAAACAAACGCCTAGAAATACCGGATAGAGGTGGTAAACGTCAAGATATATTGTTGGTTATCAGTACTTCGCAGGAGAAATGCAAAAAATGAAAAAAAGCCCGGCCATTTCTGACCGGGCTTGGAGTTTTTGGCTCCCCGGGACGGACTCGAACCGCCGACAAGGTGGTTAATCCCGCCAGCGGCGGGACTCTACCAACTGAGCCTAATCTTATTCAGGAAACGTTTTATCCCTCGTTTCTTGATTTGACGCTCCTGAGCCATAGCCTCGCTCCGGCTACCACATTCCGTTGTCCACAACAACTCCCAGGGGCCAGGAAAACGTTTTGTTGTTTTGGAACCTATGTAAGAAGGATCGTTGTGCTGCTTTACACGGCGGTCAAGGTTATCTGTATGCCCGCAGTAAAAACGGTTACAGGTTGTTGAGTGTAATATATAAACGAAATAAGTCATGAAATAAAAAAGCCCGGCCATTTCTGACCGGGCTTGAAGCTTTTGGCTCCCCGGGACGGACTCGAACCGCCGACAAGGTGGTTAACAGCCACCCGCTCTACCAACTGAGCTACCGAGGATTATGATGGGCCACATCTATAGCACATTCGAATTATTCCCGTCAACCTTTTTACTCACTTTTCTACTTCCTGAATCCGTGAGCATTCGATAGTGCTGTAGCTTTGCTTGATTTAACCGTCTGATAATAGTGAACTATATCGGACGGTTAAATCAAGCAAAGATGCAGTGCTAGCGGATGCCCCGAAGGGCGAGTTATTTATTTTGGGTTAAAACCGTATAATCCGATAACTCTATGATAAATCAAAATATTATAAAACAAAACAGCAATCTCCGTCACGGATTCAGGTAATTGTCTGGTCAACCCTCCTGGTCTCGATGGACGGCAAGTGAAGCCCAACTCTGACATGTGGGCATGAGTTCGATGGTGTTTATATTAACATGTAATGGCCTGTTTATGGCCCAAAAAACGGTCTCAGCAATATCCTGCGCCACCAGAGGCTGTGTTCCTTTATATACATCATCCGCTTTTTCGATGTCACCGTGAAAACGGACCTGAGAAAACTCCGTCTCAGCCAGGCCCGGTTCGACTGTGGTTACCCGGACTCCCGTTCCGTGGAGATCGCAACGTAAATTCCTGCTGAACTGACGGACAAAAGCCTTGGTACCGCCATATGAATTGCCGCCTGGATAGGGATAAATTCCAGCTACTGAGCCGATGTTGACCACATGGCCGCTCTTCCTTTTGATCATTGCTGGAATAATCTGCCGGGTCATATAAAGAAGCCCTTTGATATTGGTATCGATCATGATTTCCCAATCATCCATGGAGGCTTCATGGGCCGGTTCCAGGCCAAGGGCCAGACCGGCATTATTGATCAGGATGGTTATCTCCTGAAACTTCTGAGGAAGGGAGTCCAGCGCCTCTTTGACCTGCTTCTGGTCCCGGACATCAAAACAGAGAGTGTGGACCTCTACCTTGTTTAATTGCTTGTGAAGCTCCTTCAACCTCTCCTGTCGTCTGCCGCAGAGGATAAGTCGATACCCTTTTTTCGCAAAAAGCTCAGCACAGCCTTTTCCAAAACCTGATGTAGCTCCTGTAATACATACTGTCTGTGTCATTGAACTGTTCCTTTTGTTCTATTGCTCTATTTTCTGATGCCTTGAAAGCAAACCCTGTTGATAATTTCAGCCGCCCGGACCATCTCTTCTTCGTTCTGGTAAAAGTGGGGCGCCAGCCGCAGATAACCGACAGGGGCTGTTGCCGTCACACCTTGCAGTGCCAGTTGACCAATTATCTGCTGCATATCACCATTTACTCGAGCGGTCAAGATTCCGGAACGGTTTTTCCTATGAAAGACAAGTGGACTGATATAATTGGGATCGAGATTGTCCAGAAGAACATCCTGGAGGCGAACAACCTCCGCAAACAGTTTTTCCATTGACCTGCCAACAAACAGGTCTTTAAAAATCGCATTCATGCCGGCAACATGGTCCCACGGCAGGGTCGAATACTCGAACATTCTCCCATCCTCATGCGGATTCCAGCTATGATCCAGATAATCCAACCCCTGGACCATCAATCCCGGGCCGGCCATGGTTATCCTGAGCTTATCCCGTAACTCAGGGCTGGTATACAATATCCCCGAGCCTTTAGGTCCCATCAACCACTTCCAGCCTGAGGAGGCAACAGCCGACAGATACTGTTTTTCAGGATAAACCGGCAAACAGCCAAGACTCTGGGCACTGTCAACTATCAGGTCAATCCCTCGCTCTTTGCAAAAAAGACCTAGTTCGTCCAGGTCGGTCGCGAAACCGCTGGAAAACTGGACATGGCTTATGGCAACGATCCGTGTTCGCTCGGTTACCAGTGATTGAAGCTCTTCCATTAACCAACCTCGAGGTTTACTGCAATCCCCGAAGCAGCCGATCGGATCTGCGTCACTCAGGAGTCGCAGCTCAACTCCCCGTTGTTGCTGAAGGACCCATGGATAATGGTTGGAAGGATACTCATGGACATAGGAGACAACCTGATCTCCAGGCTTAAATGGATACCCGTTGGCAATCTGGCACATGGCCTCTGCCGTGTTATGAACATAGGAAATATTGGAGCTCGAAGTTTTGAGAAGTTGTCCACCCAGTTTATGAAACCTTGGCATGACGTCGAAATAGTTGGGCAGTGCTGAAATACCGCCCGAAGCCATGCGGTCGACATACTGTTTCATCACCCTTGCCGCTCCCCTGTACAGTGAAGAGATGGCGCAGTGGGCAAGAAAAACCCCGCCACTTTCAGATGGACCGATCAACTCTTGTTTGTTATTCATTATTATCGTTTTAAATATCTATCAAGCGCGTGAATATCTTCTGCAATCTCACCTTTAAGGTACTGTTTCCTTTTCTTTTCCTCAAATTTTTCGATGGCATACCGCAGCATGGTTCTGGGCATCGTTTTGTAATATCTCATTAAAAAAGCCTCTTCACAATCAAGATCTCTATTGCCGACCTCTCTGAGCATCCAGCCTACGGCCTTATGGATCAGATCATGCTGGTCGTGAACCAGTACCTCACCAATCCTGAGAGTATCGACAAAGGTATGCTGTCTGATAAAATAAAAGGTGGCCATGACAGCCATCCGCCTCTCCCAGAGATTTTTTGATTCGGCCCATCTGTAGAGAATCGATTTATCCCTTTTTTCCAGATAATGGCCGACAATATGATGAACTGAGACATCAATCAGGTCCCAATTGTTGATTCGATGTGTATTGCCAAGATAAAGCTTAAACAGTCCTTTTTGCTGATCTGCATCTCCCCGCTTATACTGCTCAACCATAATAACGATTGCCAGCAGTCTTTCTTCATGAATTGGCGAGTTCAACAACTCCAGTATATCGGGTATCGATAACGTTTGATATTTCCGGGCAAGTTTTCTGATTTTTGGAACGCGGATACCGATAAACTGATCACCCTCTCCATATTCACCTTTACCCGTCTTGAAAAACCGCTGGGAATGGGCCGCAATCTTGTCATCAGCAAGTTGATGCAGCTCTGTTAACAGTTGTGAGAGAGCCATTATCCAATCACACCGACAACGGCTCCTGTCATAAGCGAGGCCAGGTTACCCGAAAGGATCGATTTGGTGCCAAGCTCTACAATCTGTTTGCGTCGCTCAGGCACCATAGTAACCAAACCGCCCAGCATGATCCCCAGACTGCCGAAGTTGGCAAAGCCGCATAAAGCATAACTCAAAATAGTAATCGACTCCTGGCTGAGCTGCTTGCCGTCGCCAACCAGTTGCAGGTAGGCCAGAAATTCATTGAGGATGATCTTTGTTCCCAGCAATTGACCACTCTGCACCGCCTGATCCCAGGGAATTCCCAGCAACCAGGCAACCGGAGCCAAAATAAACCCCAGAATCCCCTGCAGACTGAGCTGCGCTCCACCTACCTGCGGCAGCATACCGAGCAGCTGGTTGATCAGGCTGACCAGGGCAACCAGAACCACCAGCATACCAATGATATTAATCAGAAGCCTGACACCATCCATGGTCCCCCTGGTGATGGCATCCATACAGCTGAGATATGGTGACTTGAGTTCAACCTCATCACAGGTTGACGGGTTTTCAGCAGGGACCAGAATCAGTGAAATCATTACTGCTGCCGGGGCACTTATCAGTGAGGCAGTCAACAGATGGCCCATAGCGCCGGGTAATACAGGCTCCAGGATCTGAGCGTAAAGAACCATCACGGTGCCGGCAACCGTTGCCATACCAGTGGTCATGAGGATAAAAAGCTCATGCCGTTCCATTTTTCCAAGATACTCTTTAATCAACAGGGGCGCTTCCACCATGCCGACAAAGATATTGGCCGCGCAACCGATTGAGACTGATCCGCCGATGGCCATTACTTTCTGGAGTACTTTTGAAAGACCCTTTACCAGAAATGGCAATACTTTCAGATAAAAGAGCAGGGAGGAAAGTGCGCTTATAATCAGAATCAACGGCAACGCCTGGAAGGCCAGGATGAAGCTTGACCCCGGCAGCGTCTCGGCAAAAGGTAGTTCACCACCTCCGAGATAGCCGAAAACAAAGCGTGTCCCATCCTGTGTCGCGCTGGAGAGAACAAGAACTATCTTATTCAGAAAGACAAAGAACTGTTTAAAAACAGCTGTTTTCAAAAGAAGAAGTGCCAGAAAAAACTGCAGCAGCAAGCCGGCAACAACGGTTTTAACAGCAACATTCTTTCTGTTTTCACTGAGCAGCCAGGCAAGCCCGATGAATACAACAAGACCTGTGAGTGATTGGAGAGTTGACATAAGCAGGAGAAGATAATTTTTCAGCCGGTAGTCAGCCTGGAGAGAGTCTCACTGATAGCATTCAGGTCAAACGGCTTAACCAGAGCACCCCTGAAACCGTATTGGGTGTATTCGGTGAGAATCGGATCATTGGAATACCCGGATGCAACCAGAAGCTTCGCATCTTTATCGAGTTCAAGTATCTTACTGGCGGCTTCCTTGCCGCCCATTCCTCCTCGAATCGTCAAGTCCATAATGATAACATCGATTGAATTATCCGTATTCATCAACTCTTTGTACTTGTCGATAGCCTGCTGACCGTCATCCGCCAGGATAACATCATACCCTAAATGTCGAACCATGTCAGCGCAGATACGTTGGACCATCTTTTCATCATCCATCACCATGATTATGCCGCTACAGTCTGTTTTCATATTCGGTTGCTTTTTGTTTTATATTTCTGCACCGGGGACTGCTGATAGATAAATTGTAACTGTTATTCCTGTATCAACTAGCGAATCGATTATAATCCAGCGGTTGTGCTTGCTGCCAGTTGAGTGAGAGATAGCAACACCCTGGCCTGAGCCTGTATTTTCGCCGTTGTCATAATATCGCAACACTCAAGGCCCGACAACATTGGTTGGGATAAAGATGTTAACCAGCGTTATGCAAACATTGACCGGCAGCCATATAAATCACTCCGCACAAATTATAAACATAGCTCCAGGCCCTTCACCATTCATGCTATCAATTTTCTTAAGTGATATCAAAATACTTTGACATTTTTTTCATTTCACATAGAGCAGCCGGAAACTATCATTGTTTTATTTTTCATCCTTTTCCAACTACCGAACGAAAATCATCCCAAAGGTCTTCAATCCATTGATATCTCTTGTCCGCAGAAAATTCCAGGCATCTCATGATCACCTTCTCAAGATCTTTGTCTATCTGCGGTAAGTGGACAGACGGATGTTCAAGCCGCTGTTTTCCAGCAATCCATTTCTTGGTGGTCCACCGGCTTTTCTCAAAAGGCATCCGCCCGGTAACCGCCCGATAAAGGAGAATGCCGATGGTATAAATATCACAACGGGTATCCCCTCTTTTTCCGTGAATCTGTTCCGGGGCCATATACCGAAAATCACCCTGGGGCCCGATGCCGGACTCAAAGATGGTATCACCCCTTTCCCGCCAGGAGGCAAGACCCATATCAATCAACGTAACAGTCGGCTGCTGATCATTTCCTGAAATGAACATATTGGCTGGCCGCAGATCATGATGGACCACTCCACCATTATGCAGACTGGCCATAAGGTCACATACATCCTTCATGATCCTGAGAAGCTGCGGCTGCGGCAGGGAACCTTCATTCAGTAGTTTTTCAAGACTTTCCCCTGTGAGTTCTTCAAGTATCAAGGTATCTTCCACCCGGTCAATCACACTGAGTAATGATGGATGACTAAAAATTTCAAATAGCTTGAATTCCATACGGAGGCAACTACTGTACAGCGGGTTGGTCAACACATCCTCAAAACCCAGTTTAACCGATACACGTTTGCCATCCACACTGTTTTTGCCATGATACATCCAGGACATGGTCCCGGCCGCAACTGGATTACCGATACTGTAGCTACCGATAAAACTGGGTTGCAGACCCACGCTCTGGTGGGCCGTTTTCATATACCGGTAAAACGTACCGAAGGATTTATGCAGGGTATCCAACTCATCAGTGGAGGCTTGCTTATCTTCCGGCTTGTCATCCGGGTCATCATCGATTTTCTCATCATTTTCCGGCAGTCGATGGAGAATAGTAGTCAGCCGCTCAATGACGAGCTTATTGAACAGCAGTGTAAAGAGAAAGAGCAGCAAGCCGGACACCGCCATGGTTCCAACAAAAATAATAATCGATCCCCGGGTTATACGTGACAAAAAGGCGGAAACAGGAATGGCAACAGAGTTAATCCCGGCCAGGTCTCCGGCCTGGAAGCGAAAACCGGCTTCTTTTCCATACAGATCGATCAACGCTTGAGGGGCCTCCCGGTAATCGCCATGACAATGGATGCAGCTTGCTTCGAAATAATCGGGAATCATACTGATGAAAAAGGACTGATCGTCTTTCTTGACAATGCCCTGCCAGAAATCGCGGTCCTTGGATTCTTCAAACCACTCGAACATCTTCTCTTCAAACGGATCCGCCAGATTCTGCGGATTATGAGGATTTAAAGAGGCCCGCCTGAAAATATATCCCTCCATTTTATCGGAGAATCGTTCCATAATGCGATTTGAGACATAGGTTGTCGACATGGCCTCGATTATAAAGGTCCCTTTGGTATGTAAATCGTACATTTTGGGCCTGAGCACACCACGGACATAGCCTCTGATCGCCTCAACTTCCTGGAGGATCACTTCCGAGGTTTTCAGTGCCTCATCCATCATGATCCTTCGAAGATGAAGATAATAGAGAATGGACAGCAGAAGGCTGAAAACAACCAGCAGAACAGTTGAGTACAGGAAGAATTTACTCTTCAGATTCATTCGGGAAAAATCAGGTTTCATCTATTACAGCTCCTTTTCAACAGCCAATAGCTGAATTATCAATTCTTGATGATCTTGTCTCATTTTTAGCATTTGTAAACGTTTTCAGGTGTCCCTGCCCTGTTCGCTACATATACATGGATTATAAACCCTCACAGGTGCCCCAGTTTTTCACAGTCGTGTCTGTTCGCTATAGCCCTAACTATGCGGACAGACACGACTGTGAAAAAATGGGGTGCCTGTGTGGGTTTATAGTTACAATCCTTTTTTCAGCCTCCTTGCATGATACGGGGGTAAACCCGCCTCAACTATTTTTCGGCCGGTTTCCTGCAGATCATACTCCAGCCGATAAAACTCGATCACATCTTTTCTGGTATCAACGATACAATATGCCGCCCGCGGATCACCGTCCCTTGGTTGGCCGACACTTCCACCATTGATTATGTGCCGTTTATCCGGGTGGAGAGGGACAATAGTGTTGCCTTTGGGTTTGTGAAAATCGAGAAATAACATGTTTTTTCTGGCGATCAGAAGAGGGCTGTGAGTGTGACCGACAAACAGCAGCCGCTCCTGGGCTCCTGCAAATGAACGCATGGCATATTTTCGGCTGTTCACGTAACGCCAGGCTTTACTGTTGTAAGGATTGGCGTGTGAAAACAACAACTGACCCTGACCGATAACGGAAGGCAGCGATTTGATATAGGCAACATCCTGTTCCCTTAACTGCTCCATGGTCCACATAATCGATTGCTGCGCCGCCTTATTCATTCCATAGGGCGAAGTGTCCCAAACCGCCGCAGCGTCATGGTTGCCAAGCACCGTGTTCAGCCTGGGCAGTGACCGGACAACAGCTATACACTCTCTCGGGTTTGCACCATACCCGACAATATCGCCAAGACACACATATCTGTGCACCCCTTTTTGATCTGCATCATCAATAACCGTCTGCAGAGCTTCCATGTTACCGTGAATATCGGCTATAACAGCCAACCTCATGATCCCTCGCCTCCCTGCTCCACCCGGTCATCCAGGTAGGCCCCTACCTGCTTGAGTTTCAACAATG
The DNA here is from genome assembly GCA_964558875.1 of uncultured Desulfocapsaceae bacterium. Taxonomy (GTDB): domain Bacteria; phylum Desulfobacterota; class Desulfobulbia; order Desulfobulbales; family Desulfocapsaceae; genus CAZLGM01. The sequence goes on along the minus strand of CAZLGM010000002.1, from coordinate 21,627 downwards.
GCCCACCGTAGGGAATCTCATTGGTGTACAGCGGGCATCCGCTCAACCCCAGGATGGAGGCCGAGCTGGTGTCGATCTTATATTTTCTGTGCAGCAACCGGCTCACTTCCCGAAATCCGTCGAGCAGCATACAGGACAGCCCCTGATACTCCTCCTGGTAGATTGTTTTCATACCGTTTATATCTCCATTGGCCGCTGCTTTTTTAAGCTTTTCCACACTGTTATGCATCTGCACATGCGGTTTGTCAAGAATGTCCGATACCTGCTGCCATCGCCGGTCTTGCCGTATAGTATCGAGCCAGTTGCCCATAACGCAGCATGAAACTGAGGCATCAATATCACTATGACCATCAAGCAGTAATTGATAGGCAATTTCTGAGATCCAGGTAAGATGCTCAAACCAGAGATCGATGAAAAACAGATCAAGGGCCAGAAGGGTATGATCGTTGACCTCTTTAAATGACATCGATCTCATCTCATCTTCAACGGTGTACTCATCCACATCGCAGATAATAAGCCGGCCGCCCAGCCGTGCCACTTTCTTTCCTAAATTCCCGATCATAAAGACCTTTCCCATCTTCTTTCTCGGTGGACCGACAAAGAGGAGGTCACATCTGATATTTTCAGCGACCATGAGGATGGTCTCCTTAATTCCCCCTGGAATAATGCGGATTGTCGGATCAATGTTATAGCGCCTGAGCTTCTGGATGTACCGCTCAATGCGCTTTCTCAGCTTTTCGCCTTCGACCTGCACACCATACTTCCGAAATTCCACATCGATATCTTCATCGACAACATGAATAAGCGTCACGTCGCTGTCATGGAGCAAAGCATGGCATTTTACCTGACCCAGAACCTTATCGGCCAGATCATCATCAATAATACAGCCGAGAATCTGATGGCTCTTTTTGGGCAACCACCTTTTCTGCCGTTTCCCCGGGCTTAAGGCAACGGGCGATGCGAAAAGATAATGCAGCCGGTTGGGTGGTTTCATAGCCAGGCCTATTTCATCAATTTTCAATTTTTGATATTCCCGCAATTCGGCGCACATGGCTGCCACCGACTCGTATCTTTCGTCCGGATGACGGCTGATGGTCCGCATGATAATCTGCTGGACCTGGGGTGGAATCTCCGGATTATAATATCTGGGAGGAACAGGTTCCATCTTGAGCCTCTTTCGAACCTGGGACAGTTTTTTCGATCGCTTATAGGGGAGATGGGATGTCAGCATTTCGTAGAACATCACTCCCAGGCTGTACAGATCGCTTTTCGGTTCCCTGCGGAACCCGAGAATCTGCTCCGGTGATATGTAGTATGGAGTCCCATGGGGAGTGTGGAAATCCTCATCCATCAGGTCAGGAAATTCTTCCTTGTTAGCCAGACCGAAATCGATGATTTTTATACGGTTATCCCCCGTTATCATGATGTTCTCCGGCTTCAGGTCCAGGTGGATGATACCCTGTTCATGCAGGTGGGTCAGACCATCACCGATCTGGTAAACAAGATCGCAGGCGTCTAACAGCGGTATTCTCTTATTGGTGCCAATCCGTTTTCTGAGATCATCGCCGTCTATTTTTTCCAGAACGACATACTGGCGGGTTCGGAAGGTATAATAAAATCGGACAATACTGGGGTGGCTTAGGTAGCGGCTGATACGCTCCTCATTCTGGTAATGATAGTATTGGATAGGTCTGTTGAGAATATCGCCAAAGGGAACCTTGAGCGCCACAATCTGGTTTGAAACCACATCTCTTGCCTGAAAAACGGTGGCCATTCCACCACTGTGCAGAATTTCGCCGACTTCAAACCCATCGATCCAGTCACCGGTTTTCAGTGATTCCACCGTCAACATATGGTCTCCAGGTATAGATGTTGAACAAACTACAATTATCCTCTTTCTATTATATATTGATACAACCTGGTTGTCATCCAGAAGAGTACTGTGGCAACCAGCAGGACACCAATATGCGGCCAAGACAGGGCGACAATTTTAAACACTGAATGAAGCGGTGTATACATGAGCAGAAGCTGGAGGCTGACCGAAAAGATGACTGCTGCCCATATCCACTTATTGGCCGTCAGATCAACCTGGAATGATCTTCTGATCACAAAGACCAGGACCATTTCATACAAAATGACAAAGTTGAATACCATGGTCTGGGCCACAAGCAGGTTGCCCTTGTCCTCCCCGCTGCCCCCGAAATAAGAGAAGATGGCCAGGGCGAAAAACGTTCCCACTGTTCCAAGAACCCCGATAAGGGCAAGTTTTGGCCCGGGAAGAATATTTTCATCCTTTCTCTTGGGTTGCCGTCTCATGATATCCCTGCCATATGGATCGAGACTAAACGCCAGTGCAGGGGCTCCATCGGTCACCATATTGATCCACAGCAGCAGTATGGCGGTCAGTGGCAGATTCCAGCCGAAAAGAACGGCAAGAAAAATGATAAGCACCTCCCCGAGATTGCCGGAGAGTAGCAGCATGATCGATTTCTGTATATTATCATAGATGCCTCTGCCTTCTTCGATGGCATTGACAATATGACTGAAACTGTCATCGAGTAAAACAAAATCTGAAGCCTCTTTGGCCACTTCGGTTCCGGAACCGACGGCGATACCGATATTGGCCTGCTTCAATGCAGGGCCGTCATTGACCCCATCACCGGTCATGGCAACCGTATACCCCTGATTTTGTAAAAGGGTCACGATACGCTGTTTATGGCCAGGGGTAACCCTGGCAAAGAGATTGGCTCCATCTGCAAGGGTGCTATCAAGCTCGACTTCATCCATCCGGTCAATCTCCTCGCCGCTGCACACCCCACCAGTTATACCGACCTCTTTGCCGATGGCCATGGCAGTGCTTCTGTAATCCCCGGTCATCATAATAACCCGGATGCCAGCCTCCTGTGTACGGGCAAGCGACTCAATCACATCTTCCCGAGGCGGATCGATCATCGCCTGCAGACCGATAAAAACAAGATTCGACTCTTCGATTCGCGTGTCATCATCCACCTGTCTGCAGCCAAATGCCAGGACCCTTAGGGCCCGGCTGCCATACTGTTCGTTTTTTTCATTGATCAAGTCTTTCTGTTCTTCGGTGAGTGGCTGTTTCTTATCACCGATGAATACAGAATCACAGAGAGGCAGCAGCTGATCAACAGCCCCTTTGGTGAAAATCGTCCGTGTACCGTCCTGCCTTTCAACCAACACGCTCATCAGTTTTCTCTCGGAACTAAACGGCAGCTCATCCAGCCGGACGACTTTCTCTGCAACTCCTGCCTTGGCTGCCGAAACAAGCAGGGCGACTTCCGTTGGGTCACCATAATGGTGCCAGCCGTCGCTTTTCATCTTCAGACCGCCGTTGTTGCAAATCAACCCGGCCAAAAAAAGAAGCGGGGATATCGGATCAGATAATTCCCCCTTGGGCTCATAGCCGATACCACTGATTTTTGTGCTTGACCCGACTGTCCAGCCATTTCGGACAGTCATCTGGTTTCTAGTCAGAGTACCTGTTTTATCAGTGCAGATGACATCGCAACTCCCCAAGGTCTCCACTGAGGATAGTTGTCTGACTAGAGCCTTTTTGGCCAGCAGTCGCTTGACCCCTATGGAAAGAGCAATGGTGACCACCGCCGGAAGAGCCGTAGGAACGGCGGCAACAGCCAGGCTGATAGCAATAAATAGAAAGGAGACAAACAGTTTATCCGACAGTCCATTTGCAAAATAGGCTTTGAAGACCAGCAGAATAAAAACAACAACGCAAATGGCGATAATGACCAGACCCAGTCGTCTACCGAATCTGGACAACCTTCTTTGAAGCGGCGTCATCTCCTCCTCAGATCCGGTGACCATCTGAGTTATTTTACCAATCTGGGTCTGCATACCGGTTGCAGTCACTACCATTCTACCGTGACCGGCAGCAACCGATGTTGAGGAGAAGGCCATATTCCGCTGATCGGCAACCTGGATTTTCCCTGAAAGTACTTCATTGGTTTTCCCGGCTGGAATCGATTCTCCGGTCAGGATCGACTCATCCATCTTCAGCCGGGTCGACTCCATAATCCTGCCGTCAGCCGGTATTTTGTCCCCGGCCTGCAGCAGGACAATGTCACCGACCACCAGCTCTTTGGCATCGATACGGTGTCTCTCTCCTCCCCTGATCACCGTTGCCATGACAGAGCCCAGTTTCTTTAAGGCCTCAAGAGACCGGTGGGCGCTGAGTTCCTGGAAGAAGCCGATACAGGCATTGATAATAAGTATGATCAGAATAATGGAAGAATCGATATACTCACCGATGATCATCGAGAAAATAACAGCGAAAAACAGGATATAGATGATAAAGCTCTTGAACTGTCTGAGAAATATCAGCCACGGTTTGACGCCTGATTCGATGATCAGCTCATTTGTCCCCTGTTTTTTCAGACGATTCTTCCATTCCCAGCTGCCAAGCCCCTTGTTGCGGCTTCCGCACAATTCGAGAACCTCGTCGACCTCCAGGCTGTAAAACGGATTTTTTAGTTCCGTGTTGTCGGTATTTTCCATTTCTCCCTTCCAATATGCTCACCTGAATCTGTGAAGATTCAGATAACAATCTTAAAGACAAGGTACGAGCCGTAATAAATAAGCAGCGCTATCGCCTCTCTGCGCTGTAGTCCCCGTTTTCTTAAGAAAAAGACGAAAACGAGAAAGGACAACCCAAACAGAAGCGGCAGGTCAAACACAAGCAGCTTCCTCTCAAAGAGAACCGGAGCAAAAAGAGCAGCTACACCCACCGGCACCAGAGTATCGAAAATGTTGGAGCCAATCAGGTTACCCACGGAAAGCCCGCCTTTTTTCTTCAGTACCGCTCCAACAGAAATGGTCAACTCCGGCAGACTGGTGCCGAAACCGATAAAAATAACGCTGATTACCGTCTGACTGACCCCCCAGCTTGTTGACAGACCGATAGCGCTTGAAATTGTCAGGTCGGATGACAGGAAGATCAGGATCAATCCACCAACCAGACGGAGCCAGTGTAGAAGCACCATGTCCTCGCCACCTTTCCTGGTATCGTCAACAAGCTTTTCCTGATGGAAAAGGGTAAAGAAGTAAATCAAGAAAACAACCAGCAGTATTGAACCTTCAATCCGGCTCACTGTACCGTCGAAACCGGTGAGAAACAGGAGGATAAGTGAGCCGAGCAGTACAGAGCCATATTGATAGATGATCCGTTTAGGTAAAACCAGATAACCAAGAAGACCAGCCACCCCCATCACTCCACCTATCTGACCAAAACTGGAACCAATGGCGCTGCCGATAACGATTCCGGAGGCATCCACTCCATGAAGGGTTCTCCAACCGCTTTCGAGGGCAACAGCCAGTTCCGGCAGATCGCTGCCGATTGACAGAATGATGAGGCCGACAAAAAACTCCGACATACCATAACAGGCAGCAATGGCCACCGCCCCACCGACAACCAACTCGGTCGCGGCCCACAGGCCAGCGATCCCCAAGACAAGAAGGAAGATATCAATCATCCTGAATCCGTGACGAAATTGTTTTTTTCACAAACGACCCACTGATATATTGAAGAATTATCCGGCAATACTACGCTAACCTTATTAAATAACCCGCCCTTTGGGGCATCCGCCAGCACTGCATCTTTGTTCGATTTAACTAGCCGATATAGTCCATTATAATCAGCCAGTTAAATCGAACAAAGCTACAGCACTATCGAATGCTCACGGATTCAGGATCATGGCAACAAATCAGGATCATCCGATACTGTCCCCTCATTTATGGTGAAAATAACCAGCCCACTCTTATCATAGCGGATTTTCAAATCAAATAGCAATCCCGTCACTTATTGGCAATTGAATCTTGCTGTTGTACATTGTCCGGTGCTATACTTATCCAGCAGCCTCCTCTATCTCTTAATAACACTGGTAAACGAGGAACATGAAACGTAAATTCCTATTCTTCCTTCCCTCGACCTGGGCTTTTCTAAAAGAGGGACGCCGCACAAAGAATTATTCACTGAAAAACAGCCTGAACGGGTACATCTACGGCAGGTGGGCTTATCTGTATATTGCCATAGGAACAGGGGAACATGTAATCGCAAAAAAACTCAGACCACTTGCCCTTCTACTTTATCGGCTTTTCAATCCGTTGAAAAAGAAAACAACAATCGGTGAATGCGTTAGTTTTGCCGACACATATCATGGTAAAGTGATCAGCCTGGACGGGGCAAAGCAGCTGGTTACCCTGAATAAAAAACTGATGGTTGGTGACCTTGAACAGGTCATTCCCTATAAGCTTGCCAGGTCGATCATCATTGAAAATCCCGATGATATTATCCTTCTGGATTGTCCCTGCCGGGTAGCCAGACCCAAATCTTGCAAACCGATTGATGTCTGTCTGATCATCGGCGCGCCTTTTTCCGAGTTTGTCTATGAACACCATAGAGATCGCTGCCGAAAAATCAGTCATGAAGAAGCAGTGGCTGTTCTTGAGGCAGAGCATAAACGGGGGCATGTCCATCATGCCTTTTTCAAATCGGATCTGCTGGGACGATTCTATGCCATCTGCAACTGCTGCAGCTGCTGTTGCGGAGCTATCCAGGCGTGGAGAAACGGCACACCCATGCTGGCTTCCTCCGGTTTTATCAGCAGAGTGGATGAAGAAAAATGTGTGACCTGCGGCATCTGCGCAGCTTTCTGTCAGTTCGATGCCATTAAAAAAGTGGATGACAGACTGGAATTTGACGAATCCCTCTGCCTGGGTTGCGGGGTCTGTGTGACAAAATGCAAGGAAGAGGCACGCTGGCTGGAACGTGATCCGGCAAGAGGAGAACCGCTGGAAGTGAACAAACTCATCCAAGAATCGGACAAGCAGGCGACACACAAAGAAAACCAATATTAATTCAGCACCTTAAACCAGGATTCTCTGAAAGATACAAGCTGGCACAGCAGCTTATTGGCACAGAAAAAAAAGGAAACGGCATGAGCTGCCGTCTCCTTTTTTCTTTCTACTATGTGTTTACAGGTAATCTGTCAAATAGCTTCGGGTCCCTGCTCGCCTGTCCTGACCCTCAACACCTCATCCACCGGTGAGACAAAGATCTTGCCATCACCAATTTTACCTGTTCTGGCGGTCTCGGTGATTGTGTTCACCACCTCATCCACCCGTTCGGCACCGATAATAATTTCAAGTTTGATTTTCGGGATAAACTCAACAATATACTCGGCACCTCGATAGACTTCGGCGTGTCCTTTCTGTCGTCCGTATCCCTTTACCTCGGTAATTGTCAACCCCTTGATGCCGATATCGTTGAGGGCTACTTTTACCTCATCGAGCTTAAACGGCTTGATGATTGCTTCTATCTTCTTCATTGTTTTATCTCCTAACTTTTTATACTGAACGATTGGACCTTTTACAGCCCAATCGTTACTTTATTGTTATTCCCTGGTGAACTCAGGATACGCCTCAAGACCGCACTCACCGATATCAACACCTTCGAGTTCCTCTTCCTCGCTGACCCGGATACCCATGGTCACCTTGATGACCAGCCAGGCAGCCAGACTTGCCAGAAAGGTCCAGCCGAATATGACGACTATACCGATCAACTGGGTAATGAGTTTCGCGTCAGGATTGGTGATGGCTACTGCTATCAAACCCCAGATACCGACCACGCCATGAACAGAGATGGCACCAACAGGATCATCCAGCTTAAGCTTATCGATGGTGATGATTGAAACTACGACTAAAAGTCCGCCGATTATTCCAATAATGGTTGCCAAACCCGGCGAAGGGGTCAGCGGTTCCGCAGTGATGGCAACAAGACCGGCAAGAGCGCCGTTTAAGGCCATTGTCAGATCGGCCTTACCGAACCATAACTGGGAGAGCAGCAGCGCGGCAACCAGACCACCGGCAGCAGCAGCGTTGGTGTTGACAAAGACCATGGCAACTGCATTGGCCTCTTCGATGTTACTGATCTTCAGCTCGGAGCCGCCATTAAAACCAAACCAGCCCAGCCAGAGAATAAAGGTACCCAGGGTCGCCAGGGGGAGGTTGGCACCTGGCAGGGCAAAAACTTTACCACCCACATATTTGCCTTTTCTGGCACCCAGCAGCAGGACACCGGCAAGGGCTGCCGAAGCACCGGCAAGGTGAACGACACCTGAGCCAGCGAAATCCAGGAAGCCCATTTTATCCAGGAAACCACCGCCCCATTTCCAGTAACCTTCAATGGGATAGATGAAACCGGTCATGACAATGGCAAATGCCAGAAAAGCCCAAAGCTTCATCCGTTCGGCAACCGCGCCGGAAACGATCGACATGGCGGTTGCCACGAATACAACCTGAAAAAAGAAATCGGACATATTCGAGTAATAGGTTTTTCCTTCACTGGCCAGCACATCTTTAACACTGTTATCAGGCCCTAAGAAAAAACTTAAACCCGGAATAACCGAATTGACTCCGTCTCCGTACATGATGTTATATCCAACAATCAAATACATTATGCAGGCAATTGAATAGAGGGCGACGTTTTTAGTCAGAATTTCAACTGTGTTCTTTGAGCGGACTAGTCCCGCTTCCAGCATGGCAAATCCGGCCGCCATCCACATGACCAGTGCTCCCGACATCAGAAAATAGAAGGTGTCAACCGAGTAGGCCAACTGAATCACCCTCTCCAGAGCGCTTCCATCCTTCGGAACATCCCCCGCAAATGCTGAACCTGCTGTTGCTAGCAGAGCTATCAGGAGAAATCCTGACAGGATGTTTTTGTTCTTGATACATGTTCGATTATAAATCATCTTTTTCTCCTTTTTTAATCATTCTCTTCACAACACTGGACAACTTGAGCCTTTATCTGCCGACAACGACTTCCATGTTGTGTAACTTTCATTGCTAGAAGAGATACAAAAGATGTGCCAAATTAATCGAAACTCATTATGCTTTTTTATTTCAACATGTTATGCCGGCCATTGTGACGAGTGCTGTTTCAAAACATGTTAGTAGTTTACATTTTTGTAATCTTTTTCTTTGTGTTATTACATATTTGTTCGTTCGGTGTTCGGTCTGCTCAGCGGCTCACACCACAGCCTGTCTACAGGATCACTATCTCGGCCCACACAACCGGCATAACAAGTGATGATGGTCTGCATCAATGCATTGAATTTGATTATTTGCTTCTCGGTATCTACATTATTATTCGCAACTGACCTCTTCCTCGCACATACTCCCAGTGATCTGGTCAGCATAACTTTGCTCAATCGACAAATCGGTTGTGAACTCCAAAGAGCAACTTTTCCGTGGAGGGCAGATTTATGGATTATCCGATCAATATCAATGACACCAGACTTGAACAGCTCTTTTCTCCAGAATCCGTCGCTGTCTTTGGTGCATCACGAACACCAGGAAAAGTAGGTTATGACATCATTGCCAACCTGATATCTTCCGGTTTTGACGGAAAGATCATCCCGGTAAATCCGGCCGGCGGAGAATTGCTTGACTTCACTGTGGTCAAACAGTTGTCGGACTATAAGGACCGTATCGAGCTTGCAATTATCGTTGTCCCACCCGACCTTGTACTCGATTCAGCCCGGGCCGCTATACAAAAATGCGCTAAAGCGATAATCGTGATTACGGCAGGATTTAGAGAGGCCGGCAACGAAGGCGCCAAACTGGAAATGGAACTGTTGAGAATCTGCCGCAGGGGAGGTACCCGCCTGCTTGGCCCCAACTGTCTTGGGCTGATGAACACCGAAAACAAACTCAATGCCTCATTTGCGGGTAAATTGCCCGCCAAAGGACCCATCGCTATCTTTTCCCAATCAGGGGCTCTGTGTACGGCTTTGCTGGACAAGGCCGATGGCAGGAATCTGGGTCTCTCAAAACTGATCTCAATCGGCAACAAGGCGGATATCAACGAAGTGGACCTGCTCAGATACCTGGCCAACGATGAGGAAACCAGGGTCATTGTCGGATACCTGGAAGACATCCAGTGCGGTGATGAATTTATCAAAGCAGCAGAAGAGGCCTCCAGCCGAAAACCGGTTGTGATATTCAAATCAGGGACAACTGTTGCCGGCCAGAAAGCGGCCGCCAGTCACACTGGCGTCCTGGGAGGAGTTGACACGGCCTATGGTGCGGCTTTCAAAAGGACGGGAATCCAACGCCCAAAGACCTTTGATGAGATTTTCGATTACGCAACTGCTTTTGCCATGCAGCCGTTACCGAAAGGCAAACGTATTTTAATTGTGACAAACGCTGGTGGACCCGGCACCATGGCTGCCGATGCAGCTGAACTCGCCGGCCTTGAAGTCGCCGAGTTAAATTCCAACCTGGCCAGTGCATTACGAGCAAGGCTGCCAACCGCCGCAAGTGTTGCCAACCCAATCAATGTTCTGGGCGATGCGGATCCCGACAGATATGCGGCCGCAATCCAGACCGCCCAGCAAGACGACTCCGTAGACGGTCTGATCGTCATACTGACCCCCCAGGCCATGACCCGTCCGACTGAAACGGCTCAAGCCATTGCTGCGACCCTTGATGGATCAAAACCCGTGTTGGTCTCCTATATGGGAGGTACAGATGTCCTCGGTGGCAGGCGCAAGCTGGCATCGGCTGGCCTGCCCGATTATGTCTCCCCAGAGAGGGCTATACTTGCTTTCAAAGCGATGTACCTATATGCAAAATGGCGGAACAGACCACCTCGACAGGTTACCCACTTTCCTGTGCATCGCAGAAGAGTTGAGCGAATCATCTCACGCGGGCAGCGGGCCGGCCTCACTCAGCTCGGAGAGGTGAAGTCTAAAGATATTCTTCACGCTTACGGCTTTAACGTCTTAGACGGTCGTCTGGCAACCAGCCCAGAGGAGGCGGTTGAAATCGCACAGCAGATCGGCTTTCCGGTGGCCATGAAAATCGTTTCATCCGATATTATTCATAAAACAGATCTGGGAGGGGTTCGGCTTCATATCGGTACCGGCAATCAGGTCGAAGACACCTTTGACCTGATGATGCTTCGAATAAATCGTTTTGTTCCCCAGGCGAAGATCGAAGGAATCTTTGTTGAAAAGATGGCCGATGCCGGACTGGAGGTCATTATTGGAATGACCAGGGATTCCCAGCTTGGTCCCATGCTCATGTTTGGGCTTGGCGGAATTTTTGTTGAAGTGATGAAGGATGTCACCTTTCATCTCGCCCCAATCACTGAGGACGAAGCAATCCAGATGCTTAAATCCACAAAATCCTATGAGATGCTTCAGGGCAAACGGGGCCGTAAAAAAGTTGACATCCCCGCTATTGCATCTGGGCTCCAGCGTATCAGTCAACTGACAACCGACTTCCCGCAGATCATCGAGCTTGAGATCAATCCTATGATCGTTGGTGAAGTTGGCACAGATCCCATTGTGGCAGGCGCCCGGATGACACTTGCCGGACAGGACGGCAAGTAAATTTTCTGAATTCAAACACCTCCATTCCAGCATCAGGGATATCGTCATGGAATACGACACCGACTGGCAAGAGAAATATCAGGACCTCATCGAGACCCCAAGCAGCGCAATATCGAGGTTAAAATCGGGGCAGCGGGTATTTATCGGCACGGGATGCGGTGAGCCGGTTGAATTGGTGGAGGAAATGACAAAACATGCCAATCGGCTTGCCGATGTTCGGCTGATCCAGCTATTCACCAAAGGGGATGCTCCCTATGCCACTGATCAGCTTGCCGACAGTTTTATCGTCAACTCGTTTTTCATCGGCTCAAATATCCGAGGTATCGTTCAGCGGGGACTGGGCGACTACACCCCAATCCTGTTGTCCGATATTCCCCAGCTTTTTCACTCCGGCAGATTGCCTGTCGATGTTGCCCTGATCCAGGTTACTCCACCGAATTTACGCGGCAAGGTCAGCCTCGGCATTTCCGTTGATGTGGTTCGGAGCGCCGCTGAAAATGCATCGCTTGTCATTGCCCTTGTCAATCCCAATATGCCCTGGACCTGCGGTGACAGCCAGCTTGACGTCAACGACCTGGACATTCTGGTTCCTTCCAAAGCGGATATTATTCAGCGTGATATTACTCTTCTTGACCACCTGGTTGGTGACAGGATAGGGAAATATGTCGCCGCTCTGATCCCGGACGGAGCCACTCTGGAATTTGGCCTTGGCCGGGTCCCGGGCGTGGGTCGCCTTCCCCATGCTGTCATGGAACACCTCCATGATAAAAAGGAGCTTGGGATCCACACTGAAATGTTAACCGAGGCTGTCATTGATCTGGTTGAGTCAGGAGTTGTCACCGGCTCTCGGAAAACGACTGACCGTGGTCGAATTACTTGCAGTTTCTGTATGGGCAGCAAACGATTATATGAGTTTATCGACAACAATTCCACCGTCTATTTTCGGCCGACCGAGCATGTCAACAATCCAAGTGTTATCGGTTCCCAAAACAAAATGGTGGCCATCAACATCGCTCTGGAAATTGACCTCACCGGTCAGGTCTGTTCCGACTCAGTTGGCAATAAATTTTACTCCGGTATCGGTGGTCACGTCGATTTCCACCGGGGAGCCAGCCAGTCAAGAGGAGGACGGGCCATCATTGTCATACCATCCCTCAATCAAGCTGGCGAGCGGTCCCGTATTGTTTCGACCCTCCAGCCCGGTTCCGGGGTTACCATTACACGGGGCAATGTCCACTATGTGGTAACCGAATACGGTGTCGCCTATCTGCATGGCAAATCCATCCAGGAACGGGTTGTCGCTCTGATCTCCATAGCCCATCCGGATTTTCGCGAGCAATTAATGAAAGAAGCCGTTGCCGCTCACCTGATTCCACCCGACATGGGCAGGGTCAGTGATCGAATGGGGATTGTCGGAGGAGAGTTCATGCGATCTTCCCTACTGCTTGATGACGGCACCCTGGTTTCATTCCGTTCAATCTGGCCAACAGACGAACCCAATATCCGGGACCTGATCTATGATCTCTCCAAAGAGACCATCTACTATCGATTCATGGGTAACCAGGCTCGTTTTTCCCATGAGCAGCTGCAGGACTTCGTCTTTATCGATCATCGTCGGGATGTTGCCGTGGTCGGCACCATCCCCGAAGTCGACGGGGATCATATCATTGCCGTTGGTCGGTATTATCTCAACGAAAACACAAATAAGGCAGAAGTAGCTTTTGTTATTCGGGACGGCTGGCAGAACAAACGGATCGGCTCCTTTCTATTCAACCACCTGGCCAGTATCGCCAAACAGAACGGCATCGCCGGCTTCACGGCCGCGGTTTTGCCAAAGAACCGCCGGATGCGTACCATTTTCAACAATTCCGGCCATAAGGTTAGAAGCACCAATGACAATGGCGTCTATTCAATCACCATAGACTTTTAGCCAGCATTTCTCATGAATGGATGGACAGCCGGGGAGATATCCGGGCTATCCGACCTTGAACTGTTTGGGATCGATATTATATCGGTGGATCTTGTAGTTGATGATACGCAGGGTAGTGTTGAGATATTTGGCCGCCTTCGTCTGGTGGCCATTGTTCTGTTTAAGGGCTTCGATAATCAGTTCCCGCTCAAAATTTTCCACCGCGTCAGTCAACGATAATGACTTTACTGAGTCGATGGACTCGGGAGTCTGGAGAGTCGGTGGCAGGTGGTAATTCTTAATGGACGAACCGTCGCAGATCAGCACCGCCCGTTCAATACAGTTTTCCAGTTCACGCACATTCCCGGGCCAGTGGTACTGTATAAGCAAGTCAATGGCCGATGTCGATATCCGCCTGATGTTCTTTTTGTTTAATCCGCTGTATTTTTCCAGAAAATACTCAGCCAGCAGCAGGATGTCGGTACGACGTTCCCGGAGTGGCGGGATATAAATAGGAAAGACATTCAGTCTGTAATACAAATCTTCCCGAAAGCTTTTCTCCCGCACTGCCTCTTCCATATCCCGGTTGGTCGCCGCCACCAGCCTGGCCTGGCTCTTAATGCTCTCCAGCCCGCCCAGCCTTTGAAAGATCCTTTCCTGGATGACAGACAGCAGCTTAACCTGCATGGCAAGACTGGTTTCACCAATCTCATCGAGAAACAGAGTCCCCCTGCCCGCCTGTTCGAAACGGCCGATCTTTTTAGCCTGGGCTCCGGTAAAGGCGCCCTTTTCATGTCCAAACAATTCACTCTCAAGAAGTGTTTCGGGTAGTGCCGAGCAGTTGACCACGATAAACGGCTCATCTTTGCGGGAACTGTTGTAGTGAATTGCCCTGGCAACCATGGTTTTACCGGTACCTGACTCGCCCCTGAGCAGCACAGTGGCTTCGGAGTCGGCAACTTTATGGACCATGGCGAACACCTCTTCCATTCTCGACGAGTTGCCGATGATCTCTTTCACCTTGTTCTTTGATGACAACTCACGCCTGAGCTTGAGGTTCTCCTGCCTGAGAGATTCCTGTTCTTTGGTTACCGCCTGAATACGATACACTGTTCTGGCTATAAGAGAGCTGACGATGGTCAAAAAACGAAGATCGGCTTCCGACTGTTCCCCAAATGATCCAACATAACTGCGATCCACCGACAGAGCTCCAACCACCTGCTGCCCCATGTGGATAGGCACACAGATAAACGATCCCTTATCCTTTTTCTTGTCGTCTCTCGTGCCGGTCTTGTTGAGAAAATCCGGCTCCTCGTCAATACGGGGAACAATGATCGGATGTCCTGTTGCCACAACCCGCCCGGTTATCCCTTCGCCGAGCTTGTACCTCCCCTTTCGTTTTGCCGATTCACTGATGCCATGGGCAACTTCTATTTCCAGGTGGCCGGACGCCGGATTGATGATGGTCACCGTGCCGCTCTCCATTTTCTTCCCCACTGCCAGCACTTCAACAACCTGCTCGAGACAGCTTTTCATATCAACTGCCGCTGCCAGCTTTTTTGTGATTTCATAAAGACAGGTGAGGTCTTTGTATTCTTCACTTGTGTATGAGGTATGATCGGGCCGGTTTTCCATTTTTACGTGCTACCTCTTCTTCTTACCCCAGAGCGGGTCCTGACCAAATCTGTCAAGCCACCAGTCCTCCGGGTCGATATCATCCACACTGGTTGGGACGAGTGGAATCCTATATTCTTTATAATGGGTCACCAGAATGTCGTAAGCCTGGGTAATCTGGCTGATGATTTCATTATCACCGGATTCTCCCCCATTGGTGGTGTCCGGATGATGGATCTTACACATTCGGCGGTAGGCCTTTTTCATTTCACCATAGGTAGCCCGGTCTTCCAGACCGAGTAATTCCTTGGCCGCAAAGATTTGCTTCCACTGGTTTTTCGTCATTTCTTCTTCCAGCTCTTTTCCTCACCTTTCAATAACCTGGAAATATTTTCATGATGTTTGATCCAGATAAGAAAAGCAACAACCAATCCGCCCCCAACAACAACCGTCGACTCGCCAAGCAGATAAAGCCACAGAGGCAGCATAGCCGCTGCAGCCAGAGAACCGACAGAAACATAGCCGGAAATATAAACCGCCCCAATAAAAATAGCGGCTGAAATCAGGATGGCCCAGCCTGAAAAACATAAGAAGACGCCAAGGCCGGTGGCAACTCCCTTGCCGCCCTTAAATCCAAGATAAACCGGAAACATATGGCCAAGAACTGCCAGCAGACCACAGAAGACTGCCGCCTGCTCTCTGCCAGGTTGTTCAGATAGTATAAAAAATGCTGCCAGAACCGGTATTGCTCCTTTAAGCAGATCGCAGAGCAATGTGAGAATGCCAAATTTTTTGCCGACGATGCGACTGACATTTGTTGCCCCGATATTGCGACTGCCTTCCCTGCGGACATCAATACCCACCATTTTCCCAAACAACAAACCAAAAGGAATGGCCCCCAGCAAATATGACACAACAAATAGAACGATCTTCACCATATTGAAAGGTCCTTCTTACCGATAAGGTTAATAACGATTATGGCTCAGTAAATTATCTTACTTTCTTGTAAAAAACAACGATTGTTGCCAGCAGCAATACATTCATTTTTCCTCATTGGGGCAACAACCCGTCTTCTCGTGAAAAAACGCAAACCAGCTTGCCACTTCAGGTATTACGACTTATAATTAAAAGAGATCACGAACATATTTTCTAAAGAAATGGTTACCTAGAAATATGTGAAACCTGAACCAGTGACAGATAGTCACAAATCCAGGTGAAGGTCAATGAAAGGAGACAATACCGTGAAGATCAAACAATTGAAGCATCGAATTACCATACAACTTGTTCTTGTCCTTTTTACCTGCGTGACTATTCTCGCCCCGGCTGTGCCGGCTTTTAGCCGACCGCCTTTCCCAGGGCCTGGACCTGGGCCTCATCCGGGACCTGGACCTGGGCCTGGTCCCGGACCTGGACCCGGACCCGGGCCCGGACCATTTCACGGACCTGGACCAGGGCCACATCCTGGGCCTGGGCCTTTCCCTGGGCCTGGACCTCATCCTGGACCACATCCGGGGCTCGGTCCATTTTTTAACCCGGTTCCTTTTGAGCCGTTCCACCTGGATCCCATTATTCCTTTTGGCCGGGTTTTCCACCGGTTACCGGAAGCATTTTTCAGGCTGTCTGTAGCTGGAGCTCTATTTTACTACCATCTCGGCACCTTCTATCGGCAGACGCCCAATGGCTACATTGTTGTTAGCGCTCCCATCGGGGCTGTTATTAATACTCTTCCTCCGGGATATGCCTCGATCATCCACAACGGTGTAACATATTATATTTACGGCGGAATTCATTATCTCCCACACCCGAACGGGTTTATCGTTGTTGCCAATCCTTCCGTTCAAGGTACCGGGACATCGGTCTCCGGTCCGGCAGCGACCATTATACCAAGCCATGTGAGAATCAGTGTCCAGCGGTTGAATGTCCGGAAGAAACCAAGAATGAAAAGTATGATCATTAATCAGTTGAGCAGTGGGACCATTGTAAAAGTAACCGGCAATGTGGCCGGCTGGTACCAGGTCAAACTGACAGACGGTACTACCGGTTGGGTTAAAATCAAATTCACGACACCCATAATGCCTGCTGATGGATAAATAAACTGTAGACAGATTAACCAGATCAGATCGAAGGGGGCCGGCAAAACCGGTCCCCTTTTATTCTATGGAACCGGCTCAACCTGTATTTCTCATGAACAGTTTGACACAACAGCTTAACTATCTAATGATAAGAATGAATGTCAAAAAGATATTGTTTACAAACTGTTCACCAAAGGTCAGTTCAGACGACGCCATCTCCTGCAGTGTTTTGGCTGTGAACATAGGTGACTATAGTTTACAACCAAAAACTTTGAATCTGACGCCGTCTGAACTGATGAGAAACACAGGTTAGAATAACCCTGTGGTCAACCTTTCATTCGATTCAATATGACAATACGAAAAATCCATAAATATCCGGATCCTGTCCTGAGAAAAAAGGCTGAGAAAGTCACCGACTTTAATAAGAAATTAAAAAAACTGGTTGGTGATATGGCTGAAACCATGTATGACGCTCCCGGTGTTGGCTTGGCTGCTCCCCAGATCGGAGAATCGATTCAACTGATCGTCGTTGATATCTCGGAAAACGATGAGAGCCGGGATTATTTGACCATGATTAACCCGGAGATCGTGGAAAGCGAGGGTAACCAGGTTGACGAGGAAGGCTGCCTCTCCGTCATTGAGCTGACATCCAATGTGAAACGAAAAAAGAAAATCCGGGTTGCCTACCAGGATGTGGAAGGTAACGGTTTTGAGATAACAGCTGAAGATAGAATGGCCGTTGTCCTTCAACATGAGATTGACCACTTAAATGGCATCCTGTTTCTCGATCACCTCAGCCCATTGAAACGGAATCTCTATAAGAAGAAACTCAAAAAGTCGCTGGGCCTCAAATAATTCACCATGACCGACCGAACCTTTCGTATCATTTTTATGGGCACTCCCGACTTTGCCACTCCGGCTCTGGACAAACTGATTCACGGTCCTGACGAGATAGTGGCAGTGGTCAGCCAGCCGGACCGCAAGAAGGGTCGCGGCCGAAAACTCGCTCCACCGCCTGTGAAAATCCTGGCAGAGCAACATGGCCTTGAGGTTCTGCAACCGACAAAAATCAAAACCGACGAGTTTGTTGCCACCCTTTCTTCGTATGATCCGGATCTCATCATAGTCGTCGCCTATGGGCGTATTTTACCCAAATCCATCCTCGAACTGCCACCGCTGGGCTGCATTAACGTCCACGGTTCCCTGCTTCCCCAACACAGAGGCGCAGCACCCATCCAGTGGGCGGTGATCAAAGGCGACAGCAAGGCCGGCGTTACCATTATGAACATGGAAGAAGGTATGGATACCGGAGATATCCTGCTGCAGACCGAAATCGCTGTTGAGGACGACGATACTGCCGGTTCTCTGTTTGCCAGACTCTCCAGGCTTGGCGGCGAAACACTTATGCAGGCCCTTGATCTTTAGCGTCAGGGAAGACTGGCACCGACATCCCAGGACCATGCTCTTTCAACAATGGCGCCGCCACTGAAAAAAGAGGACGGCTGTATCGACTGGAGCAAATCAGCTCATGAACTTCACTGTCTGATCCGAGGCCTTGACCCTTGGCCCATGGCCTATTCATTTCTTGGAAAGAAACGGATCAGACTTTTTTCTCCGGAAGTTATTTATAAAGACTCAGACCAGCCCGCCGGTACCATATTAAAAAGCGGCAGGGATGGCATCATGGTGGCAACCGGTGAAAACTGCCTGCTTATCCGAGAATTACAGCCGGAGGGAAAGAAGCGAATGACAGCCCAGGCCTTTCTCTGCGGTCAACCTCTTAATGCGGGTTCCCGATTCACCACAGAGCAAACGACAACAACAGGATAGTCACAGGTATGAGCCCACTTTCCCAAATTGGTTATGCTGACTGTTTCTCGGGGATCAGTGGTGACATGTTCCTCGGCGCTCTTCTTGACTGCGGTCTGGATGAAGCGTTGCTCAAAGAACACCTGTCCTGCCTGAAGCTTGACGATTTCTCACTGACGGCCGAAAAAAAGGCAATTTCCGGTATCAGCTGCACAGCCGTTACTGTTAATGTCTCTGAATCCCGGCACCATCACCACCTTTCAACAATTATCTCTCTACTGGAATCAAGCAGCCTCCCATCCGCTATCGTCCAACAGGCCACATCCGTTTTTACCGAACTGGCCCGGGCCGAGGCTAAAGTCCATGACTGCGACCCGGAAGCCGTCCATTTCCACGAGGTCGGAGCCGTGGACGCCATTATTGATGTGGTCGGTGTTCTTCTCGGGCTTGAACATCTTGGCATATCCCGCTTGCATGCTTCGCCCTTACCCATGGGCCGGGGATTCGTTAAATGTGAACACGGCACTCTGCCGTTGCCGGCTCCCGCTGTCTGCGAAATCCTCAAAGATGTCCCCCTCTACGGAGTTGAGCTGCAACAGGAGTTGGTGACTCCCACCGGGGCGGCTTTACTCAAAGTGTTGGCACAAGATTTTGGCCCGATGATACCGATGCGGGTCAGGCAGACCGGTTACGGCTCCGGTTCAAACAAACTGGATAACGGCCAGCCAAACCTGTTCCGGCTCTTTGTCGGGACACCTCTTTTGGTTGAAGAACATCAGGAAGTGGAGGTGATCGAAACAAATATCGACGACTGGTCGCCGGAAGGTTTTCCCCACCTCTATGACCGGCTTCTGGAAAGCGGGGCACTCGATGTCAGCGTCACGCCCCTGATGATGAAAAAGGGGCGGCCTGGATTTCTCCTGCGTGTTATTACTCCGCCGTCGAAATCTCCAATCGTAAAAACCATTATCTTCGAAGAAACCAGCGCCATCGGTTTACGATTCAGAAGAGAATTCCGGCAAACCCTTGAACGGCAAACCATTTCTCTGGAAACCCAATGGGGCAGTGTTGAGGCAAAGAAAATATTTACACCCTCCGGGGTGATGATAACCCCGGAATATGACGCCTGCCGGCAGGTAGCCAACAAGTTCAAGATACCTCTGCAGGCTGTCTATGATCATATCAGGACCATAACCCGTAACAGCACAGACTGAAACCTCCATGAACCAGCTTCTTCTTGCCATTGCCACCGGTTTTTATGTCGGCTTTCTTCCTGTTTTTCCTGGCACCTGGGGTTCGGCCGCCGCCCTTCTTCCCTACTACTTTTTTCGCTCACTCAGCTTTCCAGCCTATCTGCTGATGCTGACAATACTCTTTGTTATCGGCTTTTTCAGCGCCGGTGCTGCGGAGAAGATACTTGACCGGGCCGATGCCGGACCGATAGTCATTGATGAGATACTTGGCATGCTGATCACTTTGACTTTTGCGCCTGCCCATCCGGTTTACTGGCTGCTTGGCTTTGTCCTGTTTAGAATTTTCGATATCTTGAAACCGTTTCCCGTCTCCTGGTTCGACAACCATATTCACGGCGGCATCGGCATCATGATGGATGATGTGATTGCCGGCCTGTATGCCCTGGGATGTTTGCAACTGATTCATTTTATCGTCACCCGCTTTATCGGCTGGATACCCTGAACTGAACAACAAATAGAAACAAGAACATGACAAAAGAGACCCACACCTGCCCCTGGTGGCTGGCCTACAGCTTTGATAATCCGTTCAGGAAATTGATCCACAACCCGGATAAACTTTTTTCACCCTATGTCGGGCCGGGGATGACGGTGGCGGATATCGGCTGCGGGATGGGTTACTTTTCAATAGGTCTTGCCCGGATTGTTGGTGATTCAGGCAAGGTATACAGTATCGATATTCAACAGAAGATGCTGGATATTCTAATGAAACGGTCCAGACAAAAGAACGTCGACCACCTCATCAAACCGCGGCTGGCCGCAACCAATCATCTTAATATCGACGAAAAACTCGACTTTGTCCTCGCCTCATGGATGGTCCATGAAACCGGTGATGTGGATCATTTTTTCAGGCAGGTCCACTCCATTCTCAAACCGGACGGTATCTTTTATATGACCGAGCCAAAAATGCATGTAGACCACAAGCAATTTGAAGAAGAAATAAAAAGCGCGCTTGAATCATCATTTACAGTAGCAGATAATCCATCGGTTACTTTCAGTCACAGTGTTGTTCTGAGGAAATCGCAATAACGCTGACCCCTTTTGCTTCTCTATTACCAGGAAAAGCTGATCACTCCCTGTTTACACCCGTCAACGCAGGTACCGCAGAGAATGCATTCTGAGTTTTCCATCTTCCTGCTATTGACCATCTCTTCAACCGGCAGGCTCATTGGGCAGTTGTCGGCACACGTATGACAATGGACACATTCTTCCGGATCGGTTTTCAACTGAAGGGCAGGCGTTTTTATCAGACTTCTGGCCTTTCTGCCCAAAATCATGAATGGAGCCATCCAGCAGATATGATGACAGAACGAACGCCTGCCGACAACAAAGGCAGGCATGACAATAAGAATGAGAAGAACCACGAAGTAAACAATCAGACTTTGGATATTTGAAACTGAAAGACCATATTTGGTCTGATAGAAGAAGTCTACCTGTGTATACCCGCCGGCCTTGGCACCAAAAAAGAGAATCGCCCCAATCCAGGGTATCCAGATCAGCCATTTGATCACATCACCTTTTCCCACCTTTTTATC
>CAZLGM010000001.1:0-71997 GCA_964558875.1 uncultured Desulfocapsaceae bacterium | reverse complement strand
ACCATAACAACGGCTATCTGGAAGCAAAAGTCGGCGACCCGGTGGTCCGTCAGGAAAAAGAATGGCTGTACGTTACCTTTGTCATTCAGGAAGGTCCCCGTTTCAAGATCGGTACCATCGATTTTGCGGGCGATGTCATTGTTGACAAAGAAGAGCTGCTTGAGCTGCTCTCCATTCGAAAGGAGAACTATCTTTCGAGAAAATCTCTGCGCGAGGATATCCTGGCGCTCTCTGACTTTTACGCAGAGAAAGGCTTCGCTTTTGCCGAGTTCGATCCGGACATCAAGAAATCCTCCTCGGGAAAACGTCTCGATATCCTGTTCCATATCGATAAAGGCGGACTTGTTTACATTAACCGCATTATTATTACCGGCAACACCAGGACCCGCGACAACGTCATTCGACGTGAACTGACAATCGAAGAGGGCGGTGTTTTTAACTCCGCGGCCCTTCGTCAATCGAATAAAAATCTGCAGCGGCTCTCCTTCTTCGAAGAGGTAAACATCAATCCCGAGCCGACGCCGGATAAGTCAAAGATGGATATTGTCATCCAGATCGAGGAAAAACCCACCGGTAAGTTCTCAATCGGCGGCGGTTACTCCTCTGTGGATCAGCTGGTCTTCATGGCTGAGATATCTGAGTCCAATTTCCTCGGCCGGGGCGACAAGCTGTCTTTGAAAGCTATGCTGGGCGGAAGTAGTGACAGGTATACCCTCTCCTACACAAATCCGCGAGTTTTCGACTCCCAACTGTCCTGGGGTTTTGACATTTTTGATATGATGCGCGAATACTCAGACTACACCAAGGATTCACAGGGTGCCGCCATCAAGTTTGGTTATCCGTTGTTCGAAAAAGTCCGTGGATATGCCAGATACTCCATTACCGATACGGAGCTTTCAGATGTGGCCGAGAACGCATCATTTGTTATTCGAGAGTCTCAGGATATCCAACTGACATCAGCCATGCAGTTCTCATTGAAGAGAGACACCAGAGATAAATTCTACGGCTCCACTGAAGGTTCGCGTCATCTGGTGACCGTTAAATATGCAGGCGGCCCCTTGGGCGGCGATTCAGCCTTTACCAAAATTACAGCATCGACAAGCTGGTATTTCCCCCTGCCTCTGCACTGTGTTTTCCATGTCAAGGCCATGGGCGGACAGATCTTTGAAAACGAAACAGATAAGCTGCCGGTCTATGAGCGCTTCTTCCTCGGCGGTATCAATACGGTACGAGGCTTTGATTATGGCGACATCAGTCCCCGTGATGCCACTTCCAATGAGCTGATCGGTGGTGATAAAATGTGGTTTACCAATATCGAGTTCATCTTCCCCATTGCCCGGGACCAGGGTGTCATGGGCGTACTGTTTTATGACATAGGTCTGGTCATGCATGAAGATGATGACTGGACAACAACCGGTTACCGGTCATCCGTCGGTGTCGGCCTGCGTTGGCTGTCACCCATAGGACCGCTTCGTCTTGTCTGGGGGCATAACCTTGATCCGCAGGATGGTGAAGACGACTCGGTCTGGGATTTTACCATTGGAGGAATTTTCTAGCAGAACACCTTCTATCATCTAAACCTTTTGTTCATATACCACTGCCGGTCGTAACCCATCGTTGCGACCGGCACTTTTTATTATGGTGGATTTCTCCTTACAACTGCAAAACGACAGCCAGCTCAATGTGCAGGGACTGCGGGGCGCGGCTTCCGCCTGGCTCTGTTCCCTGCTGGAATCCGACACAACCTGTTGCTGTGTGGTCTCCGACGAGAACCTGGTTTCTACCTTTGAGCAGGATATCCGTCTGTTTTCCTCAAAACCGACTTTGACCTACCCGGGATACGAAATTCCGCCTTACACTCCACTATCCCCGGATCAACAGACCACCGCCGCCCGGCTCTCCTGCCTTTACCAGCTTCTTGAAAACAACACACCAAACAATCTGGTGGTCTCTGTTGAAGCCCTGATGCGAAGGGTTGTTCCAAAAAACATCTTAAGCCGACATGTGGAACTTGCAATAAGCGGTGAAGAATGCGACCTGCAGCAGTTGATCGCTTCACTGGTCGGAATGGGTTATGAACAGGTATCCTTTGTCCGGAACGTTGGGGATTTTTCCGTGCGTGGGGGCATCATCGATATTTTTCCTCCATCCTTTGTTGATTCGACATATACCGTTGTAGAGGGTCCGGTCAGGCTTGACTTTTTCGGTGACCTGATTGAATCCATCCGTCTCTTTGAACCGATCAGCCAACGATCGGTCTCAGAAATTGACGAAGTCCTGCTTCTACCGGTCTCTGATATCATTTTTGATCAGCAAGATTCTGCCGGCCACAACCGGACCGTGCAATTATTTAAAAACCTCACTCTCAAGGAATCTGTTGATTGGGATCAACTTAACCATCTGGTCGACCGGGTAGCCAACCGGACCAGGTTTGCCGGTATTGAATTTTTTCTGCCTCTTTTTTATTCTGACAATGCTTCTGAATCGGCCACCCTGTTCGATTATCTTCCTGCCGATACCACTCTGGTACTGATCAATCCCAACACTATTCATGAGACGGCCAAACTGGTTGATGAACGAATTGAAGCCAACTATGTATCGGCTGAAGAACGTGGGTTTCCAGCCCTGGAACCGCAAAAGATATTCCTGCCAAGTGACAGCATCACTAAAAAATTCTCCTCCTATCGATCTTTGCGCTGCAGTGATTTTGACACTGAAGTTGAGGACAGCATGGTTATTCGCTGTTCCAATCACCAGCCGATCAAACAGGATATCCACCTCAACCGAAGAAAGTCAGGTGTCATTGCACCACTGGCAGCACGGTTGACAAAGCTGCAGGATGAAGGAGGTCGAGTCGTTCTCTGCGGTCGGTCGGCCAAACATACTGCAACCCTCGGCGACATGCTTGGGCGTCACCAAATGCAGGTCATACCTGTCGAGCCGCCATTGACCCCGGAGAAACTTGAAACTCTGCCAAAAAGCGAAAATCTGTTTCTCTGCACCCATCCGCTCAGTTCCGGTTTTTCGCTTTTAGACGAACAGCTTCACATTTTCTCGGAGATCGAACTTTTTGGAGAAAAACGGATTACCTCCCGCAAAAAGATTCGCCACCCTCAAGGTGAACCGGTCACCTTCAGCGAGCTGAATCATGGCGACATCGTCGTTCATCGGACCCATGGTTTAGGTATTTATCGGGACATCATCACCCTGACACTGAATAGCATTCCAAATGACTTCATGCTGATTGAATATCGGGATGGCGACAAACTGTACCTGCCCGTGGACCGACTGCATCTCATTACCCGGTATGAAGGACTCTCCGACCGCAGGCCGAAAATCGACAAACTGGGTTCCCAATCCTGGCGGGCGGTCAAGACAAAGGTCAAGGAAGAGGTCTGGAAAGTTGCCCAGGAGCTGCTCGATATTTACGCCAAACGTGAACTGCGTAAAGGCCAGCGTTTCTCTGCTCCAGCGGAGATGTATCAGGAATTAGAGGAGTCCTTCGCATACGATGAAACTCCGGGACAGGACAAGGCAATCACAGAGACTATAACCGATCTGACTTCGGATAAACCGATGGACCGGCTGGTCTGCGGCGATGTGGGCTACGGCAAAACGGAAGTTGCCGTCCGGGCTGCTTTTAAAGTTGTGGAAGACGGCTACCAGGTTGCTGTTCTGGTGCCGACAACCGTGTTGTCCGAACAGCACCTGAAAACATTTCGGGAACGGCTTGACGGTTTCGGAATCACTGTTGAGTGCATCAATCGCTTCAGAAGCGCTTCCAACCAAAAAAAGATGGTGCGCGAACTGAGAACAGGAAAAATCGACATTATCATCGGTACCCATCGACTGCTTTCAAAAGACATCGAATATAAGCGACTTGGACTACTGATCGTCGATGAAGAGCACCGGTTTGGAGTGACCCATAAGGAAAAGATCAAAAAGATCAAAGCGGAAGTCGATATCCTAACCCTCACCGCAACCCCTATCCCAAGGACCCTGCAATTGTCCCTGCTGGGTATTCGCGACCTCTCGGTTATCTCAAGCCCACCCGAACACCGAAGGCCGGTAAAGACCTTTGTTGCCCGGTATGACGAGCTGGTCATTAAAGAGGCGGTTATCAAGGAAATGAACAGAGGCGGCCAGATCTTTGTTGTCCATAATCGGGTCAAATCCATCGACCGGATGGCCGCGCTCATCGAAAAGCTGGTACCAGCGGCTCGGGTCGGTGTCGGCCACGGTCAGATGCATGGCAAAGACCTTGAAGAGGTGATGGTTGCTTTTGTCAACAAAGAAATCGATGTGATGGTCTGCACCACAATCATCGAGTCAGGTCTTGATATCCCCTCAGCCAATACGATTATTATAAACAGGGCTGACCAGCTTGGTCTTGCAGAAATTTACCAGCTTCGAGGAAGAGTTGGTCGATCGAGCCTCCAGTCATATGCCTATCTGCTGGTGCCGTCCATTGAACATCTGTCCAAAGACTCCAAGGAACGCTTACGGGCGTTGATGGATTTCAGTGAACTGGGCGGCGGCTTCAAGCTGGCCATGTCCGATCTGCAGATCCGGGGCGGTGGTAACATTCTTGGAGTTTCCCAGTCAGGACATATCGCCGCCATCGGTTATGACCTTTACCTTGATCTTTTGCAGAAGACCATTGGTGATATTAAGAAACGAGCCGGTCAAAAGTCGGAGATAATAACTGCCGATGACCTTGACCCGGAAATCAACCTGCAAATTTCAGCTTACATTCCGCAAACCTATATCGGCGACATCAATCAGCGTTACCAGTTTTACCGTCGCATCTCTTCGCTGGTTGGCGAGGATGGCGCCGCTATGGCTGATCTTCAAGACGAGCTGGTTGACCGTTTCGGCACCCTGCCGCAGGAGACCAGGAATCTTTTTGATATTGTTGGTCTGAAAAAAGAACTGATCCCCCTTGGCATTACCAAATTGGAAAAGGGAAAAGATTCTCTGGTTTTTAGTCTCTTGCCGGAAACACCGATAAACCCGGAAAAACTATTGAGTTACATTCAGACAAAACACACAAGGAAAAACACCACAGCCCGCCTTACTCCTGATTCAAGGCTTATCCTTCCCTGCTCCACTGGAAACAATGATGACCTGTTTAAAGCAATGCAACCGATACTTCACGAACTGAAGCAACTTCATAATGAATCCATCCAATAAACAGATCAAACCGGATTTTGGTTGGTCACAGATCGATACCGTCCTGCTCGATATGGACGGTACCCTGCTGGATAAATATTTCGACGACTATTTCTGGGAAGAATATGTTCCGGAAGTATTTGCCCTTGAAAACGGGCTCACACCCATTGAAGCCAGGAAAGAACTGCTTAAACGATACAAGCGGGTCGAAAACACCCTGGAATGGACCGATCTCGATTACTGGTCGACCCAGCTTGGCCTGGACATTCCGGAACTCAAATGCAAGGTGGATCATCTGATCAAGGTTCATCCCTATGTGATCGATTTTCTCAAATTGATGCGCCAAAAGGGAAAAACCGTCCATCTGGTGACCAATGCCCACTCCAAGACGCTGGAGATCAAGATGCGGAAGACGGAGCTTGGTAGATGGTTTGACCGGATTGTCTGTTCACAGGAAGTCGGTGAGGCCAAAGAACAGCCGGTCTTCTGGCAGAAACTCGAGGAAATCCTGGGTTTTGACAAACAGCGGACAATGCTGGCGGACGATACGGCAAAAGTGCTCCAATCGGCCAGGAGTTACGGCCTCAAACATCTCATTTATGTGGCTAAACCCAGCTCCCGGCTCGACATCGACTACTCGGACGAGTTTCCATCCATTGTCTACTTCAAGGAACTGATGTTCTGAAAATCACTTAAAGTTTACCTGAATTCGTGGAGGAGATTGCCACAGCCTTCGGCCTCGCAATGACCGAATTAGCTTTACGTCGTCGCGAGGGAACAACGTGACCGTGGCGATCTTATGAGTAGATTTTGTTGAAACACCCCACTCTTTAAAATGTATAGGTCAAAAATCCCACAGCACCAGAGCCTTCCGGCGTCATTCCCATGGTGAAGAACAACCTGTTCTTCACACCATCGGATTGCAGCGGCAGATAATCCGCCGTTTTCTTCTCCAGCCAGTCACTCACCGTATCTCCAATCCAGTTGAAAAGAAAGGCTGTACCGACTCCCAGGCCAACCTGTAGAGGTGTATGATGATCACCGTCAATTCGCTGATAGCCGACCAGAGCCACCGAAAGTACTGAAAATCCTTGTATCCATCTGTTCTCCGGATACATTTCCCATAGTCGGATAGCTCCCAGGGTGGTAGCCGAGACATGGCTTGAGATGAACCCTTTGCTCTCTTCATCCTCTTCATCAGATGGCCGCCTGCCGATATCGGTCTCCGACATCAACTCTTTGGCTCCTTCGACAAACAACTCCTGAGCGGCAAGGGTTACGCCGAATGTAACCCCCTCTTCAAATCCATCATTATAAAAGGAAAGGACAAAAGCTGAGGCCGGAACGCCGATGGCCAGGGTATCGCTGATCGATCCTAATGTTCCTTCCGATTTTGCCTGGATCGAACTTGCAGTGAAGGTTGAAACAACCAGAACGACCAACATCAGTTTCAATTTCGACATATTCTTCTCCTTTTATCTCAGGATTCTAGTTTAGTGACTGTCCAGAAATGAGAATTTTTCTTCTAAATCGAGTCGTAGAGACAATTTTGCCGTAGGCATATAGTTGATATTCCGAGAATAAAATTTTCTCTGCAACGAAGAGTTAGGAGAAAAAGGCCATTTCTGGACGGGCATTAGTTTAACCAGGTCTAGACAGTCTGTCATCGCTCATATTAATCCCATTGATATCATTTCAGCATGAAGAAATGATGAAGAACCGATTTATTTGGATTTACAGGTTGCGGAAATTAGCAAATTCTCCGGTGTTCTTCTTGAACTAAAAAAATCATTGCTGTATAAAACGAGATGCGCGTTTATTTTCATCCGATCAGGGAACAGCCGGTTCCATGTTTAACCGGACATGGCCCGGAACTCTTTCCGTAAACCTATCAACCCAAGATAAGGGGGCCTTTATTATGGCAGATTTCAATACTGTTTTTTCCAATTCAATTGATAATCCTGAAGAATTCTGGGCTGAGGCAGCCAGTGGCATTGACTGGTACCAAAAATGGGATAAGGTGCTGGATAGCTCCAACCCACCATTCTATCGCTGGTTTACAGGCGGCAAGATGAACACCTGCTACAATGCCATTGATCGTCATGTTGAAAATGGACGTGGGGATCAGGCCGCTATCATTTATGACTCCCCCGTCACCGACACTATTATCACAATCACCTATAAAGAGTTTCAGGACAAGGTGGCAACCTTTGCCGGGGCTCTTCAGTCACTTGGTGTCACTAAAGGTGATACTGTTGTTATATATATGCCAATGATTCCAGAGGCAGCCGTTGCCATGCTGGCATGTGCCCGGCTGGGTGCCATTCATTCCGTCGTTTTTGGAGGTTTTGCCGCCAATGAACTGGCCGTCCGCATTGATCATGCCCAGCCGAAGGTACTCATCACGGCCTCCGGTGCCATTGAAGGCAAAAAACAGCTTGCCTATAAGCCTCTTGTTGATGAGGCCATCGACATGTCCGACCATAAGCCGGAAAGATGTGTCGTCTTGCAGCGAGACTTCATCACCGCCGATATGACCGAAGGAAGAGACATCGACTGGAACGAACTGGTTGCAGGCAGCTCTCCTGCTGACTGCGTGCCTGTTGAAGCCACCGATCCCCTTTACATCCTCTATACCTCCGGGACAACCGGTATGCCCAAAGGGGTTTTGAGAGATAACGGAGGTCACGCGGTTGCTCTCCACTGGACCATGAAAAATCTCTACAACATTGATTCGGGTGATGTGTTCTGGTCCGCCTCCGATGTCGGCTGGGTCGTCGGTCACTCCTATATTATCTATGGCCCCCTGCTCAAGGGAGCAACAACCATCATCTATGAAGGCAAACCCATCGGTACCCCCGATGCCGGCGCTTTCTGGCGAGTGATTTCCCAACATGGTGTCAAAGCCCTGTTTACTGCGCCAACCGCCTTCAGGGCCATAAAAAAAGAAGATCCCAACGGCGAAATGCTCAAGAAATATGACCTCTCCTGTTTTGAGGCGCTCTATCTTGCCGGTGAACGCCTCGACCCGGATACCTATCACTGGGCATCAGACCTGTTAAATGTCCCGGTCATTGATCACTGGTGGCAGACTGAAACCGGCTGGGCCATTGTCGGCAACTGCAGAGGTATTGAGGAGTTGCCTGTCAAAGCCGGATCCTCATCCAAAGCGATGCCCGGCTATAATGTCCAGATCGTTGATAACGACGGCAACCCGCTTCCTGCCGGTGAAGAGGGCAATATCGTTGTCAAGCTGCCTCTGCCCCCGGGCACCCTGGCTACATTGTGGCGTAATGAAGAGAGATTTATTGACTCGTACATGTCCGCCTTCCCTGGATATTATGAAACCAGCGATGGTGGCTACATCGATGAGGATGGCTATGTCTTCATCATGGGCCGTATTGATGATGTCATTAATATCGCCGGTCACCGGTTGTCCACCGGAGCCATGGAAGAGGTCATTGCCACCCATCCTGATGTTGCCGAATGTGCTGTTTTCGGAATCAATGATCAGCTCAAAGGACAGTCGCCTTTAGGTCTTTTTGTTGTCAAGGCAGGAGTAACAAAATCAAGCGAAGACATCCTCAGCGATCTTGTTCAAATGGTTCGGAAGCAGATCGGCGCCATCGCCTGTTTCAGGGAAGCATCCCAGGTGGTCCGGCTGCCGAAAACCCGTTCAGGAAAAATCCTGCGTGCCACTATGCGCGCCATTGCCGACGGCAGGGAATGGAACATGCCGTCAACCATCGATGACCCGGAAAGCCTCACTGAGATCACCGAGGCGTTATCTGAAATGGGTTATCCTAAGAAGTCTTGATCCATTATTTTACTTGAAATTGCGGCGGAGTACATCCAGCTCCGCCGCAACCAACCAGTTTTCTGACACCAGGCGACAACGATGAAAATTCACGAATATCAGGCCAAGGACCTGTTCCGCCGATATGAAATCCCTGTTCCGGAAGGGCGGCTCTGCTATACTACAGGCCAGGTTGCCGCTGCGGCAAAAGAACTTCTGCTGCCTGTGGTCGTTAAAGCACAGATCCATGCCGGCGGCCGTGGCAAAGGCGGCGGAGTTAAACTTGCCCGGTCCGAAGACGATGTCCGGGAGGCGGCGGAATCCATTGTCGGTATGAACCTTGTCACCAAGCAGACCGGTCCCGGCGGCCGGACGGTGAAAAAAGTATTGGTGGAACAGGGCTTATCGATCAGGGATGAGATGTATCTCTCATTCATTATCGATCGGTCTCAAGCCGCAATTTCCATCATCAGCAGCCGGGAAGGCGGCATGGATATCGAGGAAGTGGCTGCCCAGACCCCGGATCGCATTATTACTCTACCCATCCATCCGCTTCTCTCTATCCAGTCGTACCATCTGCGGGAACTCTGTTTCGGACTTGAGCTGGACAGTGGGCTGATGAAAGAATTCAGCCGCATTGTCCGGCAGCTCTATAAGCTGTTTGTCGAGTATGACTGTTCCATGCTGGAAATCAATCCACTGGTCATCACGGAAGATAACAGGATCTACGCACTGGATGCCAAGATCGATATCGATTCCAACAGTCTGTTCCGCCATCCGGATATCGGTGAGATGCATGATCCGGATGAGGAAGATCCGGCAGAGCTGGAAGCTGCCAAGTATAACCTGAACTATATCAATTTAGACGGCAATGTCGGCAACATGGTCAACGGCGCCGGTCTGGCCATGGCCACCATGGATATCATCAAGCAGGCAGGAGCCTCACCCGCCAACTTCCTTGATGTCGGCGGCTCAGCCGATGCCGAGATGGTGGAAAAGGGGTTTAAGATTATCCTGGCCGACGCAGATGTAAAAGCTGTCTTCATTAATATTTTCGGGGGTATCTTTCGGTGTGACATTCTGGCCCAGGGCATTGTACAGGCCGCCTCCAATCTTGGCATTAACGTACCGGTTGTTGTGCGGATGGAGGGCACCAACGTGGAAGAGGGACGTAAAATCCTGGCCGACTCCGGGCTTGAACTGATTAACGCAGTAGACCTCCGGGACGCTGCGGAAAAAGTGGCCAGGGTAGCAAATTGAGGAAACCCTGATGGTTCTTCAATCCCGTTATCTTATTTGCACTCTTCTGATAGTCTTTTTTCAGATCCAGGTTCCCTGTATGGCAGACGATAAGGTTATCATCGCCCACCGCGGCGCTTCAGGCTATCTGATGGAACATAATCTGCCTTCAACCGTTCTGGCCATTGGGATGGACGCCGATTATATCGAGCAGGACCTGGTCCTCACCAAAGACGACAGGTTGATTGTCTACCATGACCTGTACCTTGACCGGCTGACAGATGTGGCTGACAAGTTCCCAGACCGTCAGCGTGAAGACGACCGATTCTATGTTATCGACTTCACCCTTGATGAGATTAAACAGTTGACTCTGAAGGAGACGCAAACCTGGGCAACCGATGAAGATTCAACCGAAGGATCTACTCGATTTCCCATCAATCTCGGCAATCCCGGGCTGACCATTCCAACATTTGAGGAACAACTGGTCGTTATCAGGGGCCTGGAAAAGACGCTGAAAAAAACTATCGGCATCTATCCGGAAATTAAAAAGGTATGGTTCCATAAAAACCATGGAAAAGATATAACCATGGCCGTACTGAAAATCCTGCACCGCTTTGGTTACACTCAAAAACAGGACAACCTCTTCCTCCAGTGCTTCGATCATGACGAGCTCAAACGAATTCGTGACGATCTCTTTCCCATGATGGGAATGGATCTCAAGCTGATTCAATTGATTGACGCAAATAATGGGGAAGAGACCATGGTCGAGCAGGGAGGCCGACAGATACCATATAATTATGACTGGATGTTTTCCGGATTCGGCCTGCGCGCCCTCTCCCTTATTGTTGACGGCATCGGCCTGAACCAATCGATGCTGATCGATGAAACGGGTGTAGAGATACGACCTGACTTTATCAAAAAAACCAAAAAGATCGGTTTGGCTGTTCATATCTACACTCTCAGGAATGACCCGGTCGATTTTCCTCAGAGTGTTGCCAACTTCTCTGAACTGATCGAACTTTTTCTGTTCACAATAGGCGTTGACGGTATTTTCACCGACCACTGCGGTGAGGCGGTCGACTATCTTAAAACCCGGGTAGAGACCGGCAATCAACAAAACGAAACCCAAAATACAATGACCAGTGAACAACCCGTCGTCGTCGACGGCCCGTTTGGCCCGTTGAATAATCGCCAGTCTCCAGAATCCGATTCAGACGACGAAACCACAACACCTCCACCTTCCATCGAGTAATTATGGCTATTCTCATCAGCAGCGACACACGGCTTTTAGTCCAGGGCATTACAGGCAAAGAGGGACGATTCCACTCAGCTCTTTGCATGGAATATGGAACAAACATCGTTGCCGGTGTCACTCCGGGCAAAGGAGGCACCCAGTGTGATGGTGTCCCGGTATATAACAGTGTCAAAGAGGCCAGGGAAAAAAGCGGCGCCAACAGCTCCATGATATTCGTCCCCCCTCCCTTTGCCGCTGATGCCATTCTGGAAGCGACCGATGCAGGAATTGAGCTGATCGTTTGCATAACCGAAGGTATACCGGTACTCGATATGGTCAGGGTCAAGAATTATCTCAAAGACAAACCAACCCGGCTTACCGGACCGAACTGTCCCGGTATTATCACACCCGGACAGTGCAAGATCGGCATCATGCCCGGCCATATCCACATGGAGGGTGGACCGGTGGGCGTCGTCTCCCGCTCGGGAACCCTCACCTATGAAGTTGTCCATCAATTGACCCTTCAGGGACTGGGTCAGACAACCTGCCTGGGTATTGGGGGCGATCCCATTAACGGCACAAGTTTCATCGATTGCCTGGAACTGTTTAATAAAGATGATGAAACCAAGGGCCTGGTAATAGTCGGCGAAATTGGTGGAAATGCCGAAGAGGAAGCCGCCCAATGGATCAGCAGCAACATGTCCAAGCCGGTTGTCGGCTTCATTGCCGGCCTTACCGCTCCTCCGGGCAGACGAATGGGTCATGCCGGCGCGATTGTCAGCGGCGGACAGGGAACGGCGGACGCCAAAATCAAGGCCATGCGGGACAGCGGTATTCATGTGTGTGAGAATCTTGGCCGGCTTGGTGAGCTTTGCAAATCTGTTTTTTAGATTGAGCGCCGCAAATCGCTATCCGTATACTGTTAAGATCGCCACGGTCACTACGCTCCCTCGCGACGACATATGTTCATCTGGTCGTTGCGAGCGAAGCGAAGCAATCTCATTTAATCACCACAATATAAAACTTTATGCCAAAGGCCGGCTATGTCTATATCATGACCAATCGACATAATACCGTTTTGTATACAGGAGTAACCAGCGATCTCAAAAAAAGAGTTTATCAGCATAAAAACAATCTGGTTCCTGGCTTTACAAAGAAGTACAATTGTCACAAACTTGTTTATTACGAATGTCATGATGAGATCATCGGGGCAATCACCAGAGAAAAACAGATCAAAGCTGGATCAAGGAAGAAGAAAGAGATACTGATCAATGAAATTAACCCGGAGTGGAATGACTTGAGTGGGGATTTGTAAGTCGAGATCGCCACGGTCGCTATGCTCCCTCGCGACGACATATGTTCATCCTGTCGTTGCGAACGAAGTGAAGCAGGTAAGCGACAGACTCCGATTTCTTACAGGGTTAGGATGGGGGTGATACCATGAAACAGGTTCCTTTCGGCACCACAGGCAGGAGTGTCTCAGCGGTTGGGCTGGGTGGAGAAGGTGTTCTACGGACATATGGACGGCTTGATGAAGCTCAGACTGTCATCAGGCAGGCTATTGAGATGGGTGTCACCTATTTTGATTCAGCCAGGGTCTACTCGGACAGCGAGATCTATCTCGGCTCTATCTGGGGTGAGAATCCGGATGTGCGAAAATCGATTTTTCAGACCTCTAAATCCGCTTCCCGTGATCGGGACGGCGCGCTGGCGGATCTGGAAGGCAGTCTGAAACGGCTGCAGACCGATTATCTCGACCTCTGGCAGATCCACGATGTGAGAACCATGGCGGACATTGAAGCCATATCCAGACCTGGAGGCGCTTTGGAGGCCTTTGTGGAAGCCAGAGAAAAAGGAACTGTCCGATTTATTGGGGTAACCGGCCACCATGACCCGGAAGTTCTGACCAGGGCGGTACAGGAATGGCCGGTTGATTCAGTCCTGTTGCCTGTAAATCCCATCGAAGAAATCATTGGCGGTTTTCTGACCTCGACGTTGAACGCTGCTAAAGAAAAGAATATTGGTGTGGTCGGCATGAAAGTAGTCGGTGGCTCCCATTATATTCTTCCTAAACTCGGCATCACTGCAGACCTTCTGATCCGCTATGCCAATTCCATTGACATCACCCTGCCCATCATCGGCTGTTCGAATCCCGATGAGGTTAAGACAATGGTTGATGCCACTGAGACAATGGTGCCCCTGACCTTGAAAGAACGAGCCCAAATCATGTCCCGCCTTCAACCTTACGCTTCCAGGCTTGCATTTTATAGAGGCACCCGTTAGCTCGTCATGACGGAATTACTGACCATCGGTGATATCGAAATCAGTTGGCTTCCCGGAGGTAATTTTCGTCTGGATGGCGGTACCATGTTCGGTCCGGTTCCCAAAGTCCTCTGGCAGAAGCAATATCCAGCCGACAACGATAATTTAATTTCGCTGCGCAATGATCCGATCCTGGTCCGTACTCCCCAGGCAAATATCGTTATCGACAGTGGACTTGGCAATAAACTGACCGAAAAGCAGCGATCTATTTTTCAGGTCTCACCGCCATGGAACATTCCGGCCCAACTTGAAAAGCTCGGACTGTCGCGTAACGATATCAATTATGTCATCCTTACCCATTGCGATTTTGATCATGGTGGTGGAGTAGTGATGATAAACGAGAGAGGTGATGAAGAGCTTACCTGGCCCAAAGCCATCCATATCATTCAGGAAAAGGAATGGGAAGATGTTGAAAACCCTTGCAGGCGAGCTCAGTCCACCTATTTTCCGCACAATTTTCACAAACTGAAAAAAAACGGTCGCATTGAACTGGTGAATGGTGACCAACTCATCTGCGAGGGGATACGGGTCCGGTACAGCGGTGGCCATACCAGGGGCCATCAGATTGTCGAGATGAATAGCGGTTTGGAATACGCGGTCCATCTCGGCGACCTGTTTCCTACCCATGCTCAGGTCAACCCGCTCTGGGTGATGGCCTATGATAACTTCCCGTTAGACGTCATTGATCGAAAAGAGCAATTCTTCAAGGAATATGGAGCCAAAGACTGCTGGTTCCTCTTTTACCACGATCCGTTCATGCGAGCCTGCAAACTCGATTCGGAACTGACAATCACTTCAAGCTGGCCCTCTTAACCTGAAATTCTCATCAACTCAAGTTAAAAAAGTGACACTTCCATTCCGATGGTGACCATTCGTCTGATGGAATAGATTTCGATGATTGAGATGGATAAGAAGAGAAAGAAAGTGACGCAGAAAAAACAGAAAAGCACTGGAAAAATTCGGTAAAAAAACAAAAGCAGTCTCTCTGCCAGTCGGCTGGATTGTTGTGCGAATATGTTTCTCATTATCCCACCTGCACGATTGTTTCGATTGGAACACCTGGGAGACATCAGTTTCCTGACCGGCCCAACCACCCATCACGAGGAAGAGAGATGTGGAGAGATTATGTGTGTATCTGTTGAGAATTGCTGACTCATCATGCAGTCACGCCGAGGAAATAAACGATACGCGAGAGGATACCTGGACGTTGGATGATGAACCGGCACAGGATTCTGATGCTTTACAAAATGCACAAACGGTGCCAGAATGAACGCGAAAATTACTGCTCTTAATTCATAAAACCTGTCTGCAGATGAGTAGTATTTCCGTTTTGTTGCCATGCCCAACCAGGTAACCATCTGGTATTCAAACAGAAAAATGATTGTCGCTAAATGGCGACAGACGAAACCCCACCCATTTCAACCATTTTAGTTGTAATCGGTTGAAAGCTGCTGACAATCTGTTTCCATTTAGCGACAAATGTATCTTTTATGCAGCAACAGCGATTGTAAAAATAGAATGGTGGAAAATGGTGGGTGGCAGATTGATCCGCTTTAGGATTTAAACAACGAAGGAACAATGTGGTGGCGATTAAGTATTTTATAGAGATCCGTTCTATTTCTACCGGCAATTCGAGCGGCATGGGCGACGTTGCCGGAGGTCATCTGCAGAAGTCTGACCAGGTAATGAAGTTCGAATTCACGCCTGGCCTCGTCAAATGTCTGGATGGTTACCGGTTCCTGCCGAAGTGACCGGGAAAGAAGGGAGGCTGGAATCAGGTCGGTTGTGGTCAACGCCACAGCCTGTTCGACCACGTTAAACAGTTGCCGGACATTGCCTGGCCAGGAGGCCTCAAGCAGGAGATTCATGCCATCGGGAGCAAAACCGGTGACCGATCTGCTGTTCTGTTTGTTGAGCCGTTTGATACAGTGGTCAACAAGCAGCGGGATATCCTCACGCCTTTCCCTGAGCGGCGGAAGTGCAAGCGACACCACATTAAGGCGATAGTACAGGTCTTCTCTGAAACGCTTTTGCTGTATACCTTCTTCCAGGTCCTGATGGGTTGCCGAGATGATACGCACATCAACGGAGAAGCTTCGGGAATCACCCACCGGACGCACCTGTTTGTCCTGGAGGACCCGCAATATCTTCACCTGGAGTGCCATGGGCATATCTCCAATTTCATCGAGAAACAAAGTGCCACCATCGGCTGATCTGAAAAGCCCCTGATAACTCCGGTCCGCTCCGGTAAACGAGCCCTTCGCGTGTCCGAACAACTCCGATTCCAACAGCGGTTCCGGAATACCACCGCAGTTAACCGGAACAAATTTCTTTTTCGCTCGCGGGCTTGCCCGGTGGATCGCCCTTGCCAGCAGCTCTTTGCCGGTGCCGGACTCTCCCCTGATCATCACACTGGTAAGGCTTTGGGCCACCAGTTTAGCCTTTGACAGCAACTCCTCCATGGCCGATGATTTTGTGATGATCTCCTGCCGCCAGCCTTCACCATCCTCACCGCCAGCGATATGACCGGCAGCGGCCAGCGCCTTTTCTATTTCTTCAAGAAAAAGTTGACCGTCTATTGGCTTTGTCAGAAAAGAGAAAACCCCCCGCCGGGTTGCCTCAACCGCTTCCGGGATCGAACCATGGGCAGTGATAATGATCACCGGCACCGAGCCGCTCAGTTTACGGACAGCATCGTGAAGCGCCATACCATCCATACCGTCCATCCGCAAATCGGTTATCACCAGATTCGGGGAAGCTGCTGAAAAGGCTGCCAAGGCCTCCTCTCCGCTTTCGGCCGTAATCACAGTATAGCCGGCCCCTTCCAATCTGAGTTTCCAAAGGCTGAGCAGGTCGGTATGGTCGTCAACCAGCAATATGGTACCGTTATTCATGACTCTGTACTTGTAAAAAAGTGATTATTTTCTTCCAACTAGTTAATGACAAAATGACCACAGAGATCGGAGTCTGTCGCTTACCTGCTTCGCTACGCTCGCAAAGACTGATAGTGCTTTGGTCATCGCGAGGGAGCGTCAGCGACCGCGGCGATCTCTTTTATCCTCTCATAGAACTCCCATGAACTAGACGGGTTCAGCGGCCCTTTTGCAACAACAACTCAATCTCCTGAAGCTTCTTAACCTGCTCTTCCAGTTGTTTTATACGGGCTCGTTCCTTTTGCTGTTGAACCGTACACTTCCTTAAATCAGCCAGTTCCGTCGCCCTTCTTTTCAACAGCTCACGCAACAGGTCTACAACCCGTTGTTCACCTGCCGGTAATCCTTTGGTCGGCAGCAGAGTGGCCGCCTTGCGGACCTGGGAAACGGTTGCCGATGAATGAAAGCCAAGACATCCGAGTTTACCCCAGTCAGCGGTTGTCGGGTTCTTCTTCACCAGGGAAGCTTCCCGGCCAAAGAGCTTGGTAAATTTTGCAGGCGACATCTTTTTTTTGATTTTCAGACATCTATCGAGACTCTCAATCGCGTTTGGTCTGAGGCCCATCTCCGTTTTCAGATCAATGCCCATAAGAAGCCACCTGTCCTTATTGGCCGCGCATGAACTCAGAAACAAACAGCACAAAGGAATCAGCATAAACCGGATGGTCATCTGTTTCATACCTCCTCTTCCTCCCGGTCCAATGGCAGGACAACCAGAAACGATGTTCCTGCCTTTTTATTTTGCACAACCTCCACACTGCCGCAATGATTTTTCACATATTCCCTGACAATGGCAAGGCCCAGGCCGCTGCCTTCCTCCTGTCCATGAACTTTATCTTCGATTCGATGATAGGCGGAGAATATTTTTTCCTGTTCCGACTCCGGGATTCCCGGGCCTTCATCACTGACCAGGATATGTATCTGTTTATCTGACAGTTTCATCGCGCAACTGATAATCCCGCCAACCGGAGAAAACTTAACCGCATTGGAAAACAGGTTTTCAAACAAGTCCTCCAGCTCCTTTTTATTCCCTAGAATCAGCACATCTGTCAGTTCAAGTTCGAGTTTCAATTTTTTACTGAGAACCTTGTTGGTCTGCTCTTCGGCAACCATTTCTATAACCTGGTGCAGAGGAACCATTTCCTGCTGCACCTCCTTTCTACCAACCTTGGCCATATTGATTTTCAGCATATTATCAATAAGCTGCTGCAGCTTGATCGAGTTATTAACAAGAATGGCTGCTACCTGCCGCTGATTTTCATCAAGATTGCCGACCACTTCCTCGCTCAGAAGTGATGCCCCTTCACGTATGGAGGCCAATGGAGTTTTCAATTCATGGGACACATGCGCCAGAAATCTTGTTTTTTCCTGCTCAAGATAGGCCAGCCTGTTTCTCAGCCACTCGAGCTTCTTGCCGACCAGCTCAATATCCTTGGGACCAACCACGAAAACCGGCGTAGTGAAGTCCCCGGCTCCCAAACGCTCAACGCTTTTATTGAGCTGTCTGATCGGCCATGAAATAAGAACAGCAAAACCGAAAATCATCAGGATGGTCAACAGAATGAAACCTATGGTCTGATTGGTGAGGGTTCTCTCCGCCTTTTGAACAAGCTCGGTCAATCGACCGACCTCCTCCTCAACCCAACCGGTGACACCGGTTCCAATACCTGTCGCCCGATCACGAATATTGTGAAGCTGGCTCAGCAGCGACTCCAGCGGAACCGCTTTTTTTTTGTCTTCATTTTTTAGCAAAATCAGTTGACGGCCAAATGCTTCCTGTTGGCTTTTGAGTTCAACCAGCTCTTTTCTCAGTTCACCTGCAACCGGGAGTCCGAGCAGCTTTTCCACCAGATCGGTCGACTCATTGTGATAGTTGACAGCGGTCTGCAACTGCTCGTCTGCGGAAACGATCTCATATAACCTGATATGCCGCTCAATGTTTCGTAAAATCGATGAAAGATCGTTGGAATTTTTCACCCCGCCCTTAGTCGATTCAACAATCAGTACACTTCTTGCCGACAGTTTATCAAGATAGGAAAACGTGGAAAAGAGGCCAACGGTCAGCGGCAGGGAAACCAACACAAATCCAACAACGACAAGATTAAGAAAAGTGCGTGGACGGGGGAGTATCATGAAACGTTCCTGAAAAATGGAAAATATTTTTCTGTTTAGCCTCACACAAAACGATGACAACCATACTCATCAAAACACTGGCAATTTCTATACCAATACGCAGTTAAATATACTCTGGCGCTCCCTGTCAAGGAACAGCTCGTCCTGAATCCGTGACGGAGGATGTTATTTTTTTTGATAAAATTTTAATATTACATGAAATTATTGGATTATACATTTGAACCAAAGTACTCTTCCGCCCCTCGGGGCATCCGCTAGCGCTGCATCTTTGCTTGATTTAACCGCGCGATATAGCGCACTATAATCGGACGGTTAAATCAAGCAAAGCTACGGCACTATCGAATGCTCACGGATTCAGGCTTATAGCAAAGCCGTTTTGATTCCAGTTGCCATCACTGTTTGAACAGGTATATTGTTGGCTATTATTTTACGTATGATTTGTCGGCTATAACCACTGAACAAAACAGACTGAAAGCCTTCCAGGCCGTCTATCTGTTACATTGCTCTCTCTTCCACAGGTCTTTCCATGGCACAAACAAACAACAATGGCTCACAACCGGCACCGGCAGGCCAAGCATCCGAAGAACTGAAGATTGTCCATACCGACAGCCTCAAGCAGATTCTGGAACAGTCCCAATCGTGTTTTCTGGTCTCGACCTATCAGGCCGGCAAACTGGTCATTGTCCGTAATGAACAAGAGAGTGTCAACAGCCACTTCATTAATTTTCGCAAGCCAATGGGTGTTGCCGCTGACAACAGTAAGATCGCTGTTGGAGCCGAATCGGCCATCTGGATTCTGCGCAACACTCCCGAGGTGGGATCAAAAATCGAGTCCACCGTACCCCATGACGGCTGCTTTCTGCCCTACAAGATTCATGTCACCGGCGATATTGATATTCATGAAATGACCTGGGCTGATGATGAATTGTGGTTTATCAATACCCGGTTTTCCTGCCTCTGTACCATGGACGGTCAGAACAGCTTTGTTCCCCGCTGGCGGCCTCCCTTTATCACCGGCTATGATATGCGCGACCGCTGTCATCTCAACGGCCTTGGTCTGCGGGATGGGAAGCCCAGGTATGTAACTGCTCTTGGTACCACCGACGTGGCTTCCGGCTGGCGGCAGAAGAAGGCGGATGGTGGGATCCTGATGGATATCGATTCCAACGAAATCATTCTGGATGGACTTTCCATGCCCCATTCTCCCCGCTGGTATCAGGACCGTCTCTGGTTTCTGGAGTCAGGTACCGGTGGTTTGAACGTTTATGATCCCGATAAAAAAGAGTCCATTACCGTTGCCACCCTGCCCGGTTTTACCCGGGGTCTTGATTTCCTTGGCAATCTCGCATTCATTGGTCTCTCAAAAGTTCGGGAAACAGCTGTCTTTTCAGGCATTCCACTTACCAAAGAAATACCTGAGAGAACCTGCGGCGTATATGTCGTTGATATCACCAGCGGTGAGATCGTCGCTTTTCTGCGTTTTGAAACGGGTGTCGAAGAGATCTTTGCCGTCAACATCCTTGCTGGTATCCGTTTTCCTGCTATTCTCGACTGGAATGATAATCTGATCCGTTCATCCTATACTCTTCCTGATGAGGCGATGCGGGATGTTGTCCATCACACTGACGACCTGGAACTGGCCCAACCCTGGCTGACCAAAGGCAATGATTTTTATAATGAAAAAAACACCAATGAAGCCATAAACTGCTACCGGAAATGTTTGGACATTCAGCCGGATTTTCTTCCTGCCCGATTTAACCTCGGTGTCGCCCTGGGGGACATCAAGCAGTTTGACGCGGCTATTGAAGAGCTTAAAAAGGTGATCGAAGCCGAATCCGGTTATGCCGAGGCCCATAACAGTCTGGGCTTTGTTTATTTTAAAAAAGGCAACATTGGTGAGGCCGTTTCCCATTATGAACAGGCTTTGAAAATCCGGCCAGACTATGAGCAGGCAGCCAGCAACCTGAACATCGCCAAATCCCAACTGAAAGACAACTCATAGTGATGGTACTTTGTTTCAGTTTAACAAGGAGCTAAACCGACATGTTCCCATCCAGGCATTATGACCACGATATGGTTATTGTGCTTGCCGGTGAAAAAGCAACCGTAAAGACAAGCACATCCCCTATAAAAGTTGACTTCAATCTGGAACTCCATTAGGTTGAAACAAATTTCTTTTCACCACGTATCCTGACAATTACAGGAGGTTGCAGTATGGCATATCGATCCCTTTGGAAAACTTCTGTTATGAAGTGCGGAACGGCTTTATTTATCTTTATCCTGATCTCGTCCTGCGCCAGTCAGCCGGATTACAGGCAGCTCAGGATCGACAATGCCAAGGATCATTATGAGACCATCAAGAAGCAGGTCTATACCGGCACACCTCCTCTGACCCTGCTGAAAGCTATTGAGCTTGCCCTGGAAAATAATCTCGATATCCGGGTCAAAGATCTGCAGAAAGCCATTGCCGAAGAACAGGCAACAGCCGCCATGCTGGGCATGCTGCCGTCCATGGATCTGAGCGGCGGCTATTCTACCAGAGATAATGATCCCGGCTCAACTTCCATATCCATTGAGTCAGGGGAAGAAAGTCTGGAACCCAGCCGCTCCAGTGAAGTTAACGAGTCCCAGTTTCAATTTAAACTGCTCTTTTCGTTTCTCGATTTCGGCCTTTCCTATTACAGCTCCATACAACATAAGGATAAAGGTGTTATCGTCAGGTTGCAGCAGAATCGAGCCGCTCAGAATCTGACTCTCGATGTGGTCAAAGCGTATCTGAAAGTGGCGGCAGCTCAATATGCCATGAAAGATACCGAAGCAATGATTGATCTCAGCAAGGAGACCGAAACGGCCTTAAAGGGTGCCTCGGAAAAGGGTTTCTTTTCGCCGCTGAAAATGTTGAGAGAAAAAATCGTTTTTCTCAAACTCAAACGGAAATTAACAGATTACCGCCGTAATTATGAAAATTCCAAAATCCACCTCAGTGCTCTGCTCGGCTACTATCCCGTCGGCAATATAGAAGTTGATACCAGCTTTCTGGATAAACTCAATGAAACAACCGTCCCGCCTATTGAAGAGCTGGAGCAACTGGCCCTTGAATATCGCCCGGAGTTGAGTGAGTTGGACGTCAAAGGGCATATTGCCCATGTGGAAGCCAAAAAGGCGCTTCTTAAGATGTTTCCCAACGTCAAGCTCTTTGCCGACTTCACGGACTCATCCAATGTATATTTATACAACCAGAGCTGGTGGCAGGTCGGTGTCAAGGCAGCATTTGACCTGTTGAATATTCCCGGCCGATATTTCGAGTATCGGGGCGACAAACTGGAACAGGAAAAGACAGAGTTGCAGAGCGTGGCTCTTTCTATCGGTATTCTCGCCGAAGTTCGCATCGCTCATGCCAACCTCCAGGAGGTAAAGCGGCGATATGAGATCAGCAATCAAATATACTTAACCCAGAAAGAGTACCAGTCAACAACAGAACAACATGAAAAAGACGGTGGCTCGATCAACCCTCTACAAAGCCGAAGGGCAAAGATGGAAACTGCGGATGCGGCTATTGGGCGCACCACCTCACTTGCCAATTACTATCTTGCTTACCATCGGCTGCTTAATGCCATAGGCAAAAGAAATTTTGAACGTGAACAACAAGTTTCTCCACCAGAACCGGAGCCGATTACCAAATCCGATGCCGAAGACAATCTAGATGATGTAGAGGACGACAGCCTTCTGGGGATTCATCTGGATGAAACAACAGAAACTGCTGCAGAAACCGTAGATGTTGAGCTTAATCATCCTTCAGCCCCCGGCACCGAAAGCAGTGTGGGGCAGGCCAGCGTAGCAGCCTCTTTCATCCGCCTGGATAATGAGTAATGGGTGATTGTTGTTATTGTAAATAAGTACCTTTCATCATTGCGAGACCGAAAACAGCAGCAATTGTTTGTGTTGCCGGGGAAGACTCTCGTTATGACAAAAAAGCAACTCTGTTATCGCGAGGAAGAGATAACGGCGGTGGCGATCTCCATTTTCTTTCACCGAAGCATTTATTTAAGGAGATTGGAGTGTTGGTTAACCTGCTTCGTCGTGTTACTCCCAGCAATGTCAGAAAGGTATTAAGTCGTCGCGAGGAAGCTAAACGAGCGCAATGATCCTGTGGATTGCCGCGCCGCCCACCTAGCAACACAGATCATTGCTGTCTCCATGATGGAATCAGATCTACAGTAGGATCATCTGAAACTGTTTTTTCGTTGTATTCCTCGCATTTACAGACGGTTTGTTGTACATTGACTGCAGGTATGTCTGGCTGTCATTACAGGGCATTAGGACGGAGTAGCAGTTACACCTCGTTTTAAATAGTAGGGCTGAAAATCCGCTAATAAAGAACTCCAGGTTTGCTTTCAGGAGGA
This sequence comes from uncultured Desulfocapsaceae bacterium, assembly GCA_964558875.1. GTDB lineage: Bacteria > Desulfobacterota > Desulfobulbia > Desulfobulbales > Desulfocapsaceae > CAZLGM01. The sequence goes on along the minus strand of CAZLGM010000001.1, from coordinate 48,765 downwards.
TGGTTATGGCTATCTATGCATTGGAAGATAGAATCCTGTTTGATGCTGCCGGTCCCGGCGACAACGACACATCAGGAGACACAACTCCAGATGCCGAACAAACTCCCGTTGAGTCGGAGCCGATACCTGAGAAACAGAAAGAAACAGAACAGCATGACGCTGCCGGCGAATCCAAACCCGCCTCCTCATCGGAAGACACGTCCGATGAAGACAAAAAAGACACTTCTTCCAAAGACTCATCCTCACTCAAATCTGCCGAAACCGGTAGCAGCACTTCTGATACAGATAACGATTCGACCAACGAAGACCCTCAAAGCGATTCTGAAGAATCCGGTGAGACTACTGACGAACATAGTTCAACCGCTGAGACTGAGCCATCAGACTCAGATTCCCAATCAAAAGATGAACAACTGACCAGCGAAAGTGAACAAGAGGAACAGAAAAATCAGATCGCTTTTGTCTCCGACTCGCTGACCGATAAAGAAGCGATCATCGAGGCGTTGGAAGAGGAAGAGGTTGAAGTTGTTGTGGTCAAATCAACCGACTCCGGTCTGGAACTGATCAGCGAGACCCTGGAAGACCGTGAAGAGGTTGATGCTGTTCATGTTTTTTCCCACGGTGGCGACGGCCATTTTGTCCTTGGAACCGATGTGGTGGATTCGACCTCTCTTGAGAAAAATAAAGAACTTGTTCAGGGCTGGAGCAAAGCCCTTGCTGAAGATGGTGATATCAATCTCTACGGCTGTAAGATTGCCGAGAGTGATACCGGCAAAACGTTTGTTGATAAACTGGCCAGGCTCACTCAGGCCGATGTGGCCGCTTCGGTTGATAATACAGGCTCGACCGATACGGGCGGTGACTGGGAGCTTGAGTATGCCAGTGGGATGGTCCATAAAAGTCTGAATCTTGGTTCCATCCAAACCGTTTCGGCTTTAGCCAATTTTGAAGTTACCACTAAAGCTGACAGCGGTGCAGGATCACTCAGACAGGCGATTCTCGATGCCAATGCACTACCTGGGGCAGATTCCATCACCTTTCACAGTTCCCTCGATGGAGAAACCATTAATGTGGGTGTAGCGATGTGGATCCAGGATGATTTAACCATCAATGGCGCTGGTAATATTATTCTGGATGGCGGTGGTAGCGACCGGATTTTCTTTATTGATGATTGGAATTCTTCAAATATAAACGTCAGCCTTTCCGGCTTGACCCTGCAGAATGGAAATGCCGATGGCAGTCCCGGAATAGGCATTCATGGCGGGGCGATTCTCAGCAAGGAAAACCTGACAATTACCAACTCAACCATTCAAAACAATACGACTTCCGGTTCCGGCGGTGGTCTTTATTCCAGTTCCTGGAAAACAGTTACCATCAACAATACAACATTTGACAACAATTCCGCCAACCGGGGTGGTGGTGCATCCATATCAGCGATGCCCGGTATTACCAACACAATCAACGATACAACTTTCACAAACAATACTGCTACTTTGACAGGTGGGGCCCTTGACACCTATACATCCGGCGGCACGACCCTTATCAGCAATTCGACATTCTCCGACAATACTGCTGTTGCCGGCGGTGGTATTGTTTCCTCTACTGTTTCCTCCGGCACCACCGAAATCACTGACTCAACCTTTTCCGGAAACACTGCAACTACTGATAAAGGCGGTGGCATCAATGCCACTACAAATTATTCCGGCATAACCAGGATCAGCAGCTCGACCTTTTATGCGAATTCGGCATTTTCATCCGGAGGCGGGGTTTATTTCCACAACTGGACCAATAACGCCGAAACGCCCACAGTCGAAATCAACAACTCCACATTCTCCGGCAATAGCGCTTCTGATGGCGGCGGCATTCGGACCAACGATTTCGCAGGTAATACCTCGATCAATAACTCCACTATTTCCGATAACAACGCTGACGGGTTGGGAGGCGGTGTTCGTGTATATTCGGATGGTGGTGGCTCAACAACGATAAGTAGCAGTATCCTTGCCAACAACAAGGGAAGCGGGGATGATAATGATCTGTTTAAAAGCGGATGGGGAGGAACCCTGAATGTCGACCACTCTCTGATCGAGGCACCCGGCGGCCATACGGTCGAAAACAGCGTTGACAGTGGCGATGGCCTTGGCAATATAGTTGGTGTTGATCCACAGCTCCAGCCCCTGACTTACAATGGCGGACCCACCATGACCCACGCGCTGGGGATAGGCTCTGCTGCTTTGAATAATGGTTTCCATCCTTCACCTGCCGGTGAATTCGACCAACGGGGTGCAGGATATGACAGAAATGTGGCTGGTGTCGATATGGGCGCTTATGAGGATCAATCCCCCATCCTGGTTGTCGACAGCCTGGTAGATGAGCTGGACACTGACTACACACCGGGTGATTTTTCTCTTCGCGAAGCCATTACTCTTGCCAATTCGGATGCCCGCGTTGACAATATCTGGTTTGCCGATGATCTCAACGATGCTGCCGATGGGGCTCCCGGCGGCAAGAATTTTATCGGCAATAGTGGCACCATCGATATGGATATGGGTCAGTTTGGGATCACCGATGACTTATTTATTGACGGGGCTGGAAATATTACCCTTGATGGCGGCTATGATGAATTTGTTCCCGGCAGCGGCAGCCGCATTTTTTATATTGACTCCGCAGATAACGACAGCGCGATCACGATCAATGGCTTGACTCTGCAGAATGGGCATTCAGGAGCAGCGGCGGGCGGCGCTGTTTTTTCCAGGATTGAAGGCACAGATCATTTAACCATCTCAAACTCGACCATTTCCGGCAATAGTGCAGGGAGTTACGGTGGCGCTGTATTCGCTTTGACTTCTGGCACCGCTGATACTGAAATTAATTACTCCACCATCTCGGGAAACAAAACCTCTGGAAATAATGCTGACGGCGGCGGCGTACACGCCCGGACCAGCGGTACCGGTAACATCAAAATTGCCAACAGCACCATCTCAGGAAACTCTACCTCCGGAGATAATAACTCCGGCGGCGGCTTATACGCCTGGACTTTTGGCAGTGGCACCACGGAAATTACCTACAGCACCATCTCCGGAAATAAAACCTCTGCACATAATGCCGACGCCGGCGGTGCCTGGCCGAAGACCGGAGGCGGCACCACGGAAATTACCTACAGCACCATCTCCGGAAATAAAACCTCCGGAGTTGATGCTGACGGCGGCGGTATATACACCTTGACTTATGCCAGCGGTACCACCCTAATCGAAAACTCCACCATCTCAGGGAACGACACTTCTGGAAATAATGCTGATGGTGGTGGTGTCTACGCCGACACTCACGGTGGGTTTATGATTATTAGTTCCACCATTATCGGCGACAACAGTGTTCAGGGCACCGGCTCCATCGGTCATGATCTTTTGCGTCAACCTGGTGGCGGCTTCTTCATCGTTTTCCATACGCTGATTGAAACACAAGGTGGTGGCGATCATACGGTTGCCAACGGTGTGAGCGGCAACATTGTCGGTTACGATCCGCAGCTTGGGCCCCTGGCCGACAACGGCGGCCCGACACTGACCCATGCCCTTGGCAATGACAGTCCGGCCATTAATGGTGGCGCAAATCCCTGGGGCCTGATTAACGATCAGCGAGGAGACGGTTTTGCCAGGGTGCAGGGAACCATCGATATGGGGGCAATTGAGTATTTCCATGCTGTCGACACCCTGGTAGATGAAAAAGACACCGATTACAGCTGGGGCGATTACTCCCTCAGGGAAGCGATAGACCGGGCTCAAGAAGGCGAATTGATCACCTTTGCCGATCAATTGAATGATCTGTCTGGTGGGCCTTGGCCGACATCCGGCACCATTGGTATGATCCATGCTGACGGCGAGTTTAAAATCGATCAAAACCTATCCATTGACGGCGACGGCCGGATCACCATTGACGGCGGCTATGATGGCGCTGATCCCGGTACCGGTGTTCGGATTTTTAATATCAATGATCCGGGTCCTGGCCCTCTCCTCGAGGTCACCCTCTCCGGTCTGACCCTGCAGAACGGTAATGCAGCAGGTGATGTCGGTGGCGCTATTTTCTCCACAGAGTCACTTAAGGTTGTCAACTGTACAATCACCGGCAGTACGGCACTATCCGGTGGCGGCATCTTTTCTGACAATGAGGACGGCACCATTGAAATCCTGGGCTCCACAATCTCTAAAAACAGCACAGCGACATTTACTGGTGTTGGCGGCGGTTTAGCCCTCTCCACCGATGTGGGTGGGACCATAGACATTTCCAACTCCATCATCTCGGGTAATTCCACCAGGGGAACTAGCTCTTACGGCGGCGGCGTATTTATCACTGCAGACAACAGCAGTTATGCCTTTATTTCCAACTCCACCTTCTCCGGTAATTACACCATGGGAGACATTGCCCATGGCGGCGGGCTATTCATTGAGACCGATAACAGTAAAGCTATAATTTCCAATTCGACCTTTTCGACAAATGACACAGCAGGAATGAATGCCTACGGTGGAGGTCTATGTATTGTTACTTCCGAATACAGTACAACAAAGATTACCAGTTCGACTGTTTCAGGAAACGAAACAACCGGATCGGGTGGCCATGGTGGTGGTCTATACACCAGGACATGGAAAGGCAGTGAACTTGAGATCTCCAATTCCTTAATCAGTGGCAACACCACTACTAAAAACGCTGGTTACGGTGGCGATCTATTTGCCTGGACCCGCAGGGACAGTACAACCACAATTTCACATACCACCATTTCGGACAATTCAACAGAAGGAAATTCTTCTCACGGCGGTGGTCTTTTCTCCAAGGCTTTCCAGAGCTACCCCGGCGGTATCCTGGAGATCACCATTGCCAACTCTACGATTACCGGCAATTCAACAGCGGGAGATGACTCTCATGGCGGCGGCATGTATCTTAGAACCAGCGACGGCGCAGCCACGACGATTTCCAACTCCATAATTACCGGTAACTCAACAGCGGGAGATGACTCTCATGGCGGCGGTGTTTGGGCCAGGGCTGCCAGCTCTTCCAGCGAATACGGCATCGGCATACTCACCATCGAAAACTCCACCATCTCTGAAAACAGGGCCGCAGGCGATGGCGGTGGTGTCTTCCTGAACAGCTTTGCCAAAGGTGATGATTACTCCATAGTCACCATCAACAACTCCACAATTTCAGATAACAGGGCAGGCTCTTACGGCGGTGGACTATTTGTCTATAACGAGGCCTCTGAACCTGGTTTATTGAACCAGGGCAGTATAGTTGATATCAACCGCACAACGATCTCCGGAAATCATGCTGGTTATTCCGGAGGCGGGATTTTTTCAAGGGCCCTCGCAGGCACGACAACAATCTATCAATCCACTCTCTCGGAGAACACAGCCTTCGCACAAGGCGGCGGTGTTTTTGCGATAACTGCTGCCAGCCCCACACCTCCTGGCGGCCCACCTCCAGGCACCCATATTCTTAGCGGAACAACTGCTATCAGCAACTCAACCATCTCGGGCAATAGAGCAGACTATTTCGGCGGCGGCGTCTATCTGAACACCAGTTCGGGTAGTGCTGAAATTGCCAACTCAACCATTGCCGAAAACGTTGGCGGCTATTATGGCGGCGGTCTGTTTGTCACCACATCCGGCGGCACAACCGACATGATTTCAACCATCATTGCTAACAACCGGGCAGGTATTTTGGGCAATGATCTCCTGGAAGCAGGCGGTGTTTTTAACGTCGAATATTCACTGATTAAAACAATGGATGGTCACCTGGTCGATAATAACCAGGGAACTGGTACCGGCGGTACGGACCAGAACAATATTATCGATGAAGACTTCATGCTTGATTCGCTGGCCGATAATGGCGGTCCCACCTTGACCCACGCCCTTTTGGCCGGCAGCCTTGCCTACAACGCCGGCGCCAACCCAAATACGCTCCAGTACGATCAGCGCGGACCCAACTATCAGCGGGAGAAGGACGGCCAGGCCGATATCGGCGCCATTGAATATTTTCGTACCCATGTGGTCGACTCTCTGGTGGATGAACTGGATGGTGATTATGGCGTCGGTGACTACACCCTGCGCGAGGCCATCTTTAATGCTGACTATGGTGATAAGATCATCTTTGCAGGCAATCTCAATAATGCGGATGATGGTGCGCCCGGCGGTAAAAACTGGATTGGCAACACCGGCACCATCAATATGGATAACGCTCTGGGCCAATTTGAGATTGATAAGAATCTCATCATTGACGGTGATGGCCGAATCGGTATCGACGCTCGCTGGAGCAGCCGGATCTTCCTGATTGACGACGGCAACTCCGCACCCGGTACCCCGGATATCGACGTCCATCTGGCCGGCATGACACTACAGAATGGTGTTGCTGCCGGACCCGGCGGGGCAATCTACAGCAAGGAGAGTCTGACTATCTCTGACTGTACCATCACAGGCAACAGAACCACCGGAGACCAGGCTTACGGCGGCGGTGTAAGCGCCTACACCATCTATGGCAACATCACCATCGAAAACTCCACCATCAGCAATAACTCAACTGCTGGTTATGAAGCCACCGGCGGCGGTCTGTCCCTGGGGACGGAATACGGCACCATCACCATTAAAAATTCCACCATCTCAAACAACTCAACTGCTGGTGATTATGGTTACGGTGGCGGTGTCTTTGTTGCATCATATCACGGCACCATTTCGATTTCAGACCTCACCGTCTCAGACAACTCCACGGGCGGTCTTTATGCTCATGGCGGCGGTCTCTACATCGAGAGCTACTACGGCAGGACAACAGTCTCAAACGCCACCATCACCGGTAATTCCACGGCGGATGTCTACAGTTTCGGCGGCGGCCTGATGGTGTATTCCGACGTTGGCACAGTTACAATCGACAACTCGACCATATCGGATAATTCCACAACAGGGGATTATGCTCACGGTGGCGGCCTGATAGCTTTTACTGATGACAACATAGTCAGTATCAACAATTCGACAATTTCAAACAACTCCACCGCCGGAAGCTATGCTGCCGGGGGTGGCGCTCTTGTTATATCTGCTGATGGTATTGCCACCATTTCAAACACAACTATCGCGGATAACACGACCACTGGCAATTATAGTTTTGGCGGCGGTCTGACGGCGGTTGTGGGTAGCGGCACTCTCACTGTTGAAAACGCTACCGTTTCGGGTAATTCTACTGGTGGAGACAAGGCCAGTGGTGGTGGTATATGGATGAACAATTATGGAGGAGTTGCCAAAGTATCCAACGCCACAATCTCCGGCAACTCCACAGCCGGAGACTCTGCCCATGGCGGTGGTCTGTATGCCCGTACATATGATGACGGCATAACCAGTATCGAAAACTCCACCATTGCCCACAACTCTACCACAGGAGCCGACAGTGACGGCGGCGGCGCTGCTCTTGATGGGGAAGGTTCCGCAACCTCGATCAAATCCACCATTATCGGCAACAACTCTGCAACCGGAACGGGCAATGATCTTGCCGACTTGGGGGCCGGCAATCCCTTAAGCGTCGAATACTCGTTAATCCAGACAGCGGATGGTCATCAGGTGGATAACGATCCGTCCACAGGCAGCGGTGATTTTGACCGCAATAACATCATCGGTCAGGATCCCTTGCTCGACGTACTGGCCGATAACGGCGGACCTACCTTGACCCATGCTCTGCTTGCAGGCAGCCCGGCCAGCAACAGCGGCTCAAATCCCAGCGGGCTTGGCTTTGACCAACGGGGACCGAACTATCAGCGAACCCAGGGGGTGCAGACCGACATGGGCGCCTTTGAGGGGACTGCCTGGATTGTTGATAACCTGGTGGATGAAGCCGCCAATGAAGGCGATCACGGTCATGGTGATTTCTCCCTGCGTGAAGCCATCGGCCAGGCCATGGCCGGTGATAAAATCATGTTTGCCGATGATCTCAACGATGCGCCTGATGGGGCTCCCGGCGGCAAGAACTTTATCGGCGATACCGGCACCATCAATTTGACCCTGGGTGAATTGGCCATTACAGGACATCTGATCATTGAAGGCGAGGGACGAATAACCATTGACGGCGGCTATGACGGTGTCGACCCTGGCAGCGGCAGCCGGATTTTCAATATCGATGACAGTGACAACAGTTTTAATTCGGATGTGCGGTTAAGCGGCTTGAGGATGTAGAATGGCAATGCTGCAGGCGACGGCGGCGCTGTTTTAAGCCGCGAGAACCTGCACCTGATCGACAGTACAATCACCACCAGTATGGCTACCGACCGAGGCGGCGGTCTCTATTCCAGAAATCTCGACGGTACCCTCAGGATTGAGAACTCCACCATTTCAGCTAACCGGACAACGGCAGATTATGGTTATGGCGGCGGACTGTATGGTTCAACAGATTCCGGCACAATCGTTCTGCTGAACTCTACCGTTTCAGGCAATTCAACAGAGGGATATGAAGCTCACGGCGGCGGGGTCTATACCTTTGTCGGCTCCGGAACAACCACAGTCAGTGACTCAACTATCTCCAATAACTCCACCGGCGGGGTGGCAGCAGACGGCGGCGGCTTAAACAGTTCTCTCTATTCCGGCACTTTCACCATTGAGAACTCCACTGTCTCGGGCAACACCACAGAAGGAGAAGATGCCCGAGGCGGCGGTATCTGGATCTATCACTCGTCAGGTACCACCACCATTGAAGACTCCACCATCTCGGATAACTCCACTGCTGGAGATAGTGCAGAGGGTGGCGGTGTCTGGATGATGACTGAGAGAGGTACTCTGAGCATTGAAAACTCCATGATCTCGGATAATTCAACTGGCGGAAAGAACGCTGACGGCGGCGGTCTGTACATCTCTACCGACTCCGGCACAACAACAATCAGTAACTCCACAATTTCAAACAACTCCACTGCCGGAGATGACGCCAGCGGCGGCGGTGTCTGGGCTTACAGTTCATCAGGTACTACCACCATCGAAGACTCCACCATCTCGAATAACTCCACCGGTGGAGAAGACAGTCACGGTGGTGGTGGGATGATCTTTAGCAATCGCGGTCAAGTTGGTATTCAAACCTCAACTATCTCAGGCAACTCCACTGCCGGAGATGACGCCCACGGCGGCGGTGCGATAATCTATACCGGTTACGGCACAATCAGTATTGAGAACTCCACCATCTCAGGCAACTCCACCAGCGGTGATTCTGCTTTTGGCGGTGGTCTCTATAGTTATAACTGGAACGGTACAGTTACTATTTCCAACTCCACTATCTCAAATAACTCCACCATCTCAGATAACACCCACCCCGCTTATTTTGCCCATGGCGGTGGTCTGGTAGCCATGACATTTGGTGGAAGCGCGACAACCACCATAGCAAATTCAACCATTGCTGATAACTCGGCAACAGGCCAGGGTGGAGGAGCAGTTACTTACTCATTAGCAGGAACAACCACACTCCGTTCCACGATTATCGGTCAGAACAGCTCTGCTGTAAATTTTGATGACCTCTGGGATGTGGCTGGCAACATCAATGCCGAGTTTTCATTGATCCAAACGTCGGCCGGACACCAGGTTGACAACACGACTCCACCCGGGGGACCTATAGACAATGATAATATCTTAGACCAAGAGGCCAAGCTTGATGAACTGGCCGATAACGGCGGCCCCACCCAGACCCACGCTCTGCTCTCCAGCAGTCCGGCCATCGACAAAGGCTCCAATCCTGACGGGCTTCCATTTGATCAGCGGGGGCCGAACTACGACAGAGTCAGGGATGGACAGGCCGATATGGGCGCCTTTGAAGGGACCGCCTATGTTGTAGACAACCTGGTGGATGAGAATGATACCGATTACGGTGTCGGTGATCTTTCCCTGCGCGAAGCCATTGGTTTTGCCGAGTATGGCGACAAAATCGTCTTTGCCGATGATCTAAATGATCTTCCGGATGCTGTCCCCGGTCTTCCCGGGCCCAAAAACTTTATCGGCGACACCGGCACAATTAACATTGATCCTGCCAACGGTGAGTTCACCATAAATCGTGGTATTATCATTAACGGCGATAACCGGATCACCATTGATGGCGGTGACAATAACCGGATATTCAATGTCGATGACGGAGATCCGGATGTTCAAAGAGCCGTCACCCTGGCCGGATTGACCATGCAGAACGGCTATGCTTCATGGGCAAACGGGGGCGCCGTAATCAACAGGGAAAACCTGACCATCTCCGGTTCTACCGTCTCGGCCAGTTACGCCTATGGTGACGGCGGCGGTATTTTCAACTCCGGAACAGTTACCGTCACCAACTCAACCGTCTCGGGAAATAAAGCCAAGTATTACGGCGGCGGCATCAGTAATTCTTATTCCGGGACAGCTATCATCAGCCAGTCGACCATCAGTAATAATTCCGCTGAGTACAACGCCGGCGGCGGTATCCACAACAGTGGAACACTGACCATCAGCGAGTCAACCATCTCGGAAAACGATGCCAACGAATCTGGTGGTGGTATTAATACCAGTGGCATGACCACCATCAACAACTCGACGATTTCGGATAACTCTGCCAGATATAACGGTGGTGGTATTAATAATAGTTATGGAACGCTCACAGTGGACGGTTCCACCATCTCCGGCAACCAGTCAATAGAAGAAAACGGCGGCGGTATCAGTAATTCTTATTCCGGGACAGCGACAATAACGGATTCCACTATCTCCGGTAATAGTGCTGAAGAGGGTGGTGGAGGCATTACCACCAGAGGAACCCTCACCATTCAAAACTCCACTATTTCCGGTAACTGGCTCACCTATGGTGGCGGCGGCGGCATTGAGGTCTCTTACGGAACAACCACTATCAAGAATTCAACCATAGCCAATAATACAACCGGTATCTATGGCAATGGCGGTGGCGTCTTTCTAAGCAAATATGGAACGACGGATATCGTCTCCACCATCATAGGCGACAATACAGCCGCCATCGAAGGAAACGATCTTTTTCACGAAGCCGGCGGTACCCTGAATGTTGATCATTCTCTGATCGAGTCTGATGACACCGGTCATGCAATCCCCGACAGTTCTGCCAGCGGCGACGGTCTTGGCAACATCGTCGGCCTTGATCCCAGGCTCGGTCCCCTGGCTAACAACGGTGGTCCCACCCAAACGCACTTGTTGTATGTCGGCAGCCCGGCGCTCAACTCCGGTTCCAATCCCGACGGTTTAACTACCGATCAGCGGGGTGAGGCAAGAGATGACGGTTCCGGTATCGATATGGGTGCCTTTGAGGATCCGACCGGCAATGGTTATGACCCCACCCCCCCTGCTCCTGCGGTTGATCCGGTTCCCGCAGACGGGGAGGAACTCCCTCCGACCGAACTTTTGCGGCTCGCCTTCGTTTACAGTGACGGCGAACAATTTATCGACTTTATCGGAAAAGAGTATAGCTCATGGCCGTCGTTCTTTATCGAACTGGAGGCATATTACGCCGGCAGCGCCAATGTGCTTATGGATTTCCTGGCTGACCTTGAAGTACGCTACGGTGAAACCCGACTCTTCTGGCTAGAGGAGCTGATCCCCATCTTCGAACATGATCCGCTCTTTGAGCCCATTTTACTGGAAATGGGACTCTTGCTCGGCGATGGATCGAATGTTCAGCATACATCTGATACCGGTGAAACCCTGATCAGTATCGATGGCCGGGCTGATCTGGACTGGTACCAGGGCATCAACCAACGGTTGAAGAAGCATCCCGCTTTTGAGTCTGAGGTTGATAAGCTGTTGGGTGGGATATTGGGTTGAAACCGAAACAACGCGTTTGACATGCAGCATCACTTCCGGTAGTTTTATTTAAGGGGCTGTAATCACTGTAGGTACCAACATATAGGAGCAGTTAGCCGATCAAATCAGGAGTTAACTCGCTGGAGGTTTGTAATGGCTATATACGCACTGGAAGACCGAATCCTGTTTGACGCCGCCGGTCCCGGCGAAAGCGATACCACAGGAGATACCACCACTGATGGTGACAAAACACCTGTTGAGTCTGAACCGATAGCTGAACAGCAGAAAGAAACAGACAAGCAAAACTCCAGCTCCGAACCCGATCCCGCCTCCGAACCGGAAAACACACCCCAAGAAGGGAACAGGACCCCTTCATCTTCTGACAATTCCTCTGGATCTGATCAGGCCGCACAAGACAGCAATAATTCATCGGACAACACCACCGAATCAAACGAAAACAGTGAGCAAAGCAGCTCTGACGAATCAACCGATCAGGCTGACGAACAGGACTCTGCAGCAGAAACCGAATCATCCGAGTCAGATTCGTCATCCGATGATGAACAGTTGAGTGGTGGCGACAGGGAAGAGGAAGAGAGAAACGAGATCGCCTTTGTTTCAGGCTCACTTTCTGATAAGGAAGCGATCATCGAGACGTTGGAAGAGGAAGAGATTGAAGTGATTGTGGTTCAATCCACCGACTCCGGCCTTGATCTGATCAGTGAAACCCTGGAAGGACGGGAAGATATTGGCGCTGTTCATGTTTTCTCCCATGGCGGTGACGGTCATTTTGTTCTGGGTTCCGATGTGGTGGATTCCGCCTCTCTTGAAAAGAACGAGGAACTGATCCAGGGCTGGACAAGTGCTCTATCTGAAGATGGTGATATAAATCTCTACGGCTGCAAGATAGCCGAGAGTGATTCCGGCAAAGCCTTTGTCAACCGCTTAGCCAAACTCACCCAAGCCGATGTGGCCGCATCGACTGATGATACCGGCTCAACCGAAACCGGCGGCGACTGGGAGCTGGAATATGGCAACGGCACTGTTGCGTCCAGACTCGATTTCAGCAGCACCCGGACCATTTCACTGTTGGCCGATTATAAGGTTGATAACCCGGGTGATACGGATGATGGTAATTACAGTGCGGGGAACCTTACATTACGGGAAGCCATTAAGCTGGCTAACGCGAATCCCGGAGCCGATGTCATCACCTTTGCAGACACCATCTCAACGATCAGCCTGGCCGGTACAGAGTTGCTGATTACAGATTCGCTGACCATCAACGGCGAAGGGAGGATCATCATTGATGGCGGCTATGTTACAGGTAATTTCGGTAGCGGCACCAGAATATTCAATATCAACGATAGTGATGATACCACCAATCTCGATATAACTCTCAACGACCTGACCCTGCAGAAAGGCAACAGTGATAGTTCAGTAGAACATACCGGAGGCGCAATTTTCAGTCGTGAGAACCTGACCATCAATAATACGACTATCTCAGGCAGCACGGCTACTATTTGGAACGGCGGCGGCATTTATGCCGGTTGGGGCACCACCACCATCAACAATTCCACCATTTCCGGCAACACGGCTTGGAGCGGCGGCGGCGTTTATGCCGGCAGGGGCACCACCATCATCAACAATTCCACCATCTCCGGAAACACGGCTGGGCTGGGTGGCGGCCTAGGTGCTTGGAACAGCACAACCACCATTAACAATTCGACGATCTCCGGAAACACGACTTGGAATAGAGGCGGCGGCGTTAGTGCTTCTTATGGGGACACCACCATCAACAATTCCACCATCTCCGGAAACACAGCCCGGGATCGAGGTGGCGGCGTTTATACTCGGTATAGCACTACCAGCGTCAACAATTCGACCATCTCCGGCAACAAGGCTACTTATGATGACGGTGGCGGCGTTTTTATACGTGCTGATAGTGGGACAACCACAACAATCAGCTCCACCATTGTCGGCAATAACAGCGGAGGAGGAAATGACGATGATATTTTTAAAACAGGCGGAACACTCAATGTCGATTACTCGTTGATTGAAACAAACAGTGGCTTCACCATCGATACCGGTACGGGCAACATTATCGATGTTGATCCGCTGCTGGATGACCTGGCCGACAATGGCGGTCCCACCTGGACCCACGCGCTGCTGGCCGGCAGTCCGGCATTAAATAACGGCTTCCATGCAGCGCCTGCCGGTCAATTTGATCAGCGGGGCGCAGGGTTTAACCGTGATGACGGTGCTGGTGTTGATATTGGTGCCTATGAAGATCAGAATCCAGTGTTGAGTCTGGAAGTCGATTATCTGGTTGATGAATTCGACACCGACTACAGTACTGGTGATCTCTCACTCAGGGAAGCCATTGAGCTGGCCAAATCACCATATATCGCCGACACCATCAATTTTGCCTCCAGTCTTGTTTCCGGCAGCACCATAAACATGACCCAATACGATGCAACCACGGCTCCCTGGGGAGGTCAATTTGAAATAGCCCATGATCTGACCATCAACGGTGATGGCAGGATCACCATAGACGGCGGTTATACCGGCACAGCCGGGACCGGCAGCCGGATATTCAATATCGACGACACATCGGCCGGCGGTGATGACAGTGTTAATCAGAATGTCACCCTCTCCGGTCTGACTCTGCAGAACGGCAATGCTTATTATTATTATGGTGGCGGCGGATCCGGCAACGGCTATTTCGGTGGCGGGGCTATCTACAGCCGTGAAAACCTGACCATTACCAATTCCACCATCACAAAAAACATCAATTCCGGTTTCAGCTTTCATTACTCCCTGTATGGCGGCGGGATTCTCATTAAAAACAGCAACTCTGTCGATGTTACCATCAGCAACTCCACCATCTCCTACAACACCTCATCCAGTCATGGAGGCGGGCTCTATGTTCAGACCCCTGACGGTGCAACCACTATCAGCGATACTGATTTTGTGGGTAATACACTAAGCGGAGGAGCTGTCGGCGGCGGGGCCCATATCACAAATGGAAGCGGCACCACCACCATCTCCAACTCAACCTTTGATTTGAATGAAGCCGGCTCAGTGGGAGGGCTCTATATAAGAAGCGATCTGGGAACAATCACCATCTCCGATACCACCATCAGCCGTAATGAGGCAAACTGGAATTTCGGCGGCGGCTATGTCCGATCCGATCATTCCGGCACCATCACCATCGACAACTCCAGCGTCTACCGAAACAGAGCCGGCAATAACGGCGGCGGACTCGGGATTAAGATTCTCGGCAGTTCAGCCGAAGCGACCGTTTCAAATATAACCGTCACCGATAATGAGGCACAGACACTTGACGGCGGTGGTGTCTATATCCGGCAGGTGGATGGGAAACTAACAATCTCCAACTCAACCATCTCTGATAATTCAGCCGGTGGTGACGGCGGCGGCCTCTTTCTCTACTCGTGGAGAGGGAGTAGCACGATAGACAACTCAACCATATCCGATAACGAGGCTGCCAACGGAAAAGGCGGCGGTGTCTATGTGCGGACCCATGGTGATGATGTTACCACTCTTTTAAGCTCCACCGTTTCGGATAACATCGCTGATGGTGCCGGTGGAGGCGTATTCTCCAGGGCCTATGATACCAGTAGCTTTTCTGTTGCCGGCTCAACACTTTCGGCAAATGAATCGAAAGGCTCCGGCGGCGGTATCTCCGTAAACGTCAATGAAACGGCAACGATATCAATCACTAATTCTACCATCTCAGGCAATGAAACAACCGCCGCACACGGTGGTGGCGTGGGTGTCACTGTCAACAGCAGCGGAGCGACCAGCTCGATTACCAATACAACCATCACCAACAATACATCAAAGCAGCACGGCGGCGGGATTCATTCCAGTGTCCTGGCGGACAACGGCACCAGCCGGATCAGCTCCACCATCATCGGGGCAAACATTTCCATTGATGAAACCAGTGAAGATCTCTATGACGCCTCCAGCGCCGATCCTTTACGCCAGATCAGCGCCGATCATTCGCTGATCAGTACCCTCAATGGGCATGGTGTCGCCGACAGTGCCACCAGCGGAGACGGGCTCGGCAATATCGTCGGCTAAAACCCATATCTGCGGCCGCTGGCCGATAACGGCGGCCCGACCCTGACCCATGCCCTGATGAACAACAGCATGGCAATTGGTGGCGGCGTTGCCAACGGACTGCTCAATGATCAACGGGGCGATGGATTTTCACGGGATGTGGGTCTTGCAGGGGTGGATATTGGCGCAATCGAATATTCCCATATCGTCGACACCCTGGTGGATGAGAATGACGCCGATGACAGCCTGGGTGATTATTCACTGCGCGAAGCAATTAGAGCGTCGATGGACGGTGAATGGATTTTCTTTGATGATAAACTCAATATCAGCGAAGATGGCCTTGCCAAGTCCTGGGTCACCTCCGGCACCATCCGGATGACCCCTTATGATGCGACAACCGCTCCCTGGGGCGGACAATTTACAATCGCTCAGAGCCTCTCCATTGACGGTGACAATCGAGTAACCATCGACGCGCAGAACAACAGCCGGATCTTTAACATCAATGATGGCGATGACCTTGTCAACAGCGACGTCAGCCTAAGCGGCCTGAGGCTGCAGAACGGCGACTCGGGAACGGCAAGCGGCGGCGCAATCTTCAGCCGGGAAAACCTGAGCCTCTCCAATTCCACCATTACAGCCAATACGGCAGGTGATTGCGGCGGCGGCCTCTATTCAAAAGTCGATGGCGGTTCAACCGTTATCGACAACTCCACCATCTCGGACAACAGGACCAGGGACACCGCCTTATTCGGCAATGGCGGCGGAATCTATATCGACAACGGTGCCGGCGGTTCGGCAACAGTTGCCAACTCGACCATTTCGGGCAACTGGGCCTATGGCAGCGGCGGCGGGCTGTTTATCGACATCAACGACGGCGGCTCCATCTCTGTTCAGCAGTCAACCATCTCTGACAATCAGGGGGATTACGGCGGTGGACTCCTGGTAATAACCAACGGTTCTGTCTCCACTGAAATCGTTAACTCCACCATAGTTGAAAACATCTCCCGTGCCAGCGGCGGCGGGGTTTCGCTGCACACTTTTGACAACAATCCAACCACCATCTGTTCAACGATTATTGCAAACAACAGTGCCGGGGCTACTGGCGCTGACCTGCTCAATGCGGAAGACAGCCCCTTACATGTCACCTTCTCGCTGATCGGTTCAACCGGCGGACATCTCGTTGATAACAACCCTGGCACCGGCAGTGGACAGGATAACAACAATCTCATCGGTATCGATCCCCGTCTCGCACCATTAGCAGACAACGGCGGTTCAACATGGACGCATGCACTGCTGGCCGGTTCTCCGGCGGTGAATGCCGGCAGTAACCCGGACAACCTGAATACGGACCAGCGCGGCCGGGGGTATATCAGAACCGTGGCAACCGTTGATATGGGCAGCTATGAATCCCATCGGCTGGTGGTCGACACATTGGTGGATGAGAATGACGGCGATTATGGTGCTGGAGATCTTTCTCTGCGTGAGGCCGTTGGACTTGCCAACGCTGACGAAGGCTTGGTCGATGTCACCTTTGCTGCCGGCTTATCCGGCACCATCGCCTTGAGTCTCGGTGAGATTGAAATCACCGACCATATCAGGATCGACGGCGACAGTCGAATTACCATTGATGGCGGCTATACCGGCGTACCCGGAACAGGCAGCCGAATTTTTAATATCGATGACTACAGTAACATGCCGCAAAGCCTGATCAACGTGACAATAGCCGGTTTGACCCTGCAGGCAGGAAACGCCGGCACCGGTGGCGGTGGCGCTATTTCAAGCAATGAAAATCTGACTATCTCAAACTCCGTCATCCAGAATAATCAGGGCGGCCGCGGCGGCGGCATCCGCACAAGAGCGGCCTATGGCGGCACCACCCTGATAACCGACTCCATTATCAGGAATAACCATGCCACCATTGAAGGTGGCGGTCTGTTCACCTATACCCGGTTTGGCGACGCCCATACCAGTATCACCCGATCCACCATCTCGGGCAATACCAGTGACGGGGCCGGAGGCGGTCTGTTCAATGATGTGCGATACGGCTCGGTATCAATCACCGACTCCACCATTTCCGGTAACACTTCGGTGGATATGGGCGGCGGTGTTCTGATCTGGAACTCCACTCACAGCGTTCATTCTATTGTCAACTCCACCATTTCCGGCAATGAGTCAACAACCGACACCGGCGGTGGTGTCCATCTGGCCGGTTTGAGTGACTCGACCAGTTCAATCACCAACTCAACCATAGCTTTTAATACGGCAAAACTCAGCGGCGGCGGTTTTTATTCCCATGCCTCCGTTGGTGGTAACAGCAGCAGCAGTATCAGCTCCAGTATCATCAGCGACAACATTTCCATTGACACCAATAGTGAGGATGTAAGCGACAACACAAGCAATCTGGAGGCTGCCCATTCCCTGATTCAAACGGCTACAGGTCACAACGTTGATGACAGCGCCACCAGCGGCGATTCTTTAGGCAATATCGTCGGCCAGGACCCCGGTCTGCTGCCACTAGGCGATAACGGCGGCCCGACCTTGACCCATGCACTCATGGCCGGCAGCCCTGTCATCGATAGCGGCGCGGCCAATGGACTGGCCAACGACCAGCGGGGAGCAGGTTTTGTTCGTATGGCCGGCGCCGGCACCGATATGGGGGCTGTGGAATTTTTCCATATCGTCGACACCCTGGCCGATGAAAATGACGGCAACTATTCTGCCGGTAATTATTCCCTTCGCGAGGCCATCGACCAGGCCGGCAACGGCGAATGGATTCTTTTTAAGCCCGGCCTCTCCGGCGACATCGATATGGTCTTGGGTGAATTCACCATTGACAAGAGCCTGTCTATTAATGGCGATAATCGTATCACCATTGATGGCCAATACAGCAGCCGCCTGTTCTCGATCGATGACACCGACCCCACCACCGATTCGGAGGTCACCCTCACCGGTCTGAGCTTGACGGGAGGCAACGCGGCAGGAGCCGGTGAAAGCGGTGGTGCCATCTATAACAGTGAAATATTGACCGTCAGCGATTCTACCGTTACATACAACATGGCTGCCGAGAGCGGCGGCGGTATTTATTCACGAAACAGTTCCAGCGGCCTGACGGTGACCGATACGTCCTTTGGATATAACTATGCGTATGATGGAGACGGCGGCGGTGTCTTCGCCTCGACAAATTACGGCTCAAACACATTCAGCAATGTAACGGTTTATCAGAACTATGCCAGTGGCGGAGACGGCGGTGGTATCTTTGCCAATACAATTTACGGCTCAAACAGCATCAGCGGTTCAACCGTCACCTATAATTACGCCTTGGAAGGAAGCGGCGGCGGCATTTTTGCCGCTTCTTCCTATGGCAGAAACAATGTCAGTGAAACAACAATCTCCCAGAATATGGCCTACGGCGGGGACGGCGGCGGCCTGGCTCTTATTACTGATTCGGGAACAATCACTATCAGCGACTCGACAATTACCGGCAACGGTGCTACTTACAGCCTCACTTCCAGTACCGGGGGAAGCGGGGGTGGTGTGGCAGCTTCCGCCATTACCGGTTCAATCACTATCAGCAACTCCACCATTGACGATAATGCCGGTGATTCCTACGGCGGCGGGCTCTATCTCACTGCATTTTTTGGTGATATCGGTATCGCTAATTCAACTGTTTCCAATAACCGCACAGCATACGGTGGCGGCGGGATGTATGCGATCTACGGCAACAGCTTTAAAGTCTCCAATTCAACCATCTCCGGCAACTATTCCGCCCAATATGGCGGTGGTCTGGTTGTAGGTTCTGCTTTGGGAACAGGAACAGCCACAATCAACAATTCAACCATTGCCAACAACAGCGCCTATTACGGCGGCGGGCTCCTCCTCTCAGATATCAACATCACCCTCAATTCCTCAATATTAGGCGATAATCTGGCCTACAGTGACGCAAACGGCCATGATATTCTCAACTGGATGTCCTCTTCAACTATCAGTGCCAACAACTCCCTTATCGAGTCCGGTGGCGGCAATCACGGCATTGTTAATGGCACCAACGGTAACATCGTAAATGTTGACCCGGCTCTCAATCCTCTTGCCGACAACGGCGGCCCCACCCGGACTCACTCGTTGAAAGTCACAAGCCCGGCCCTGCACAGCGGCTCCAACCCCGACAACCTTGACAATGACCAGCGGGGAGCCGGTTTTGTCCGGGATGTCGGCGGTGTCGATATGGGTGCCTTGGAGGCCAACACCATCGTCGATACTCTGGTTGATGAAAACGACGGCGACTATTCGGCTGGTGACTACTCATTGCGTGAAGCCATTACCAACGCTCCGTCGGGTGGAACGATCCACTTTCATAAGGATTTAAATGGACAGATCAATCTTGATGCCGCCCTTGGTCAACTGGTTATCGACAAATCCCTGACCATTAATGGTCAGGGGCGGATTACCATCGACGGCGGCTATGACGGTGTTAATCCTGCTACCGGCAGCCGGATTTTCAGTATCAACGACGGCGACAACAGTTCCGACAGCAGTGTCGCCTTAAATGATTTAATCCTGCAAAACGGCTCTGCCAACAGTGCCGGCCTTATCACAGGTTCCGGCGGTGCAATCCAGAACTTCGAAGACTTAAGCATCACCAACTCAACTATCGCTGGCAGCTTCGCGGCATATAATGGCGGCGGCATACATACTCGAAACGATATTACCATCACCGATTCGACTCTTTCCGGAAATGAAGCCCGCTATGGCGGCGGCCTGCATGCCGTATCCGGTACAACTGACATCAGCAATTCTACCTTCTCGGGAAATACAGCTAACACTTTCAGGGCTGGAGCAATATCTCTCTGGGGCACTGCAGCCACTATCAACAACTCAACAATTTCTCATAATTCAGCCACAACCGATGGCGGCGGCATTTATACCGGCGGCAACAGCACCACCTCCATCAGCTCAACAATTATCGGTAACAACAGCGCAGGAAACCTTGGCAATGATCTGTATACCGATGGAACAGGAACCCTTGATGTTGAATATTCCCTGATTGAAACAGGTGACGGCCACTCCATCACTAACGGCAGCAATAACAATACTGTTGGTGACGATCCGAAGCTTGCCCCCCTGGCCGACAACGGCGGGCCAACTTGGACCCACGCACTGTTGGTGGGTTCTCCTGCCCATAACAGCGGCATAGCCAACGGACTGACAACCGACCAGCGGGGAATCCCCTACAATCGCGATGACGGCAAGGGTGTTGATATGGGGAGTTACGAGGCCCAGATCAAACCTGTCGATTCTTTGGTGGATGAGTCGGATGGTGATTACTGTGAAGGAGACTTTTCATTGCGGGAAGCCATTGAGCTGGCGGAATCATCTTCGTTGTACGGCATCATTCATTTTGCAACTCAGCTCAATACGGCTGCCGACGGTAGTGCCAAGAGTTATACGGACTCCGGCACCATCAATCTTGCTCTTGGTGAGTTTACCATCACCCAGGATCTTACCATTGACGGTGATGGCCGGGTGACTATTAATGCTCAGAATTCCAGCCGGATCTTCAATATTGATGATGGCAACAATTCAAATAAAATCGATGTCAGCCTGGAGAACCTGACCCTGCAGAATGGCTATTCAACAGGGCATGGTGGTGCCATTAGAAACATAGAGAACCTGACTATAACAGGCTCCACCATCGCAAATAATATTTCGACAAGATACGGCGGGGCAATCTTTTCTGGTGGTCAATCCGGTGACGTAACTCTTACCAATTCGACCATCTCCGGAAACCGTGCCGGGGGGTATGGTGGCGGTATTGCATTTTTTTCCGACACCTCCAGCCTGACCATCACCAATTCTACAATTTCCGGAAACTCCAATACATTTTACCCCGGTGGCGGAATATTCACCAATGGCAGTACAACAATCAGCAACTCAACTATCACCGGAAACGATGGTGATCATTATGGTGGTGGCATATGCGCATTTTCCGACCTCTCGATGCAGAGCACCATTGTTGCCAATAATATTTCCCAATATGGTGTCGGTCATGACCTTTATACCACCGTGGCAGGCACAGTTACGGTCACACATTCACTGATTGAAGATAGAAGTGGTCATTCTATTGCTCATGGCACTAATGACAACATCGTCGGTGTCGATCCGCTGCTCGGCCCTCTGGCCGATAACGGCGGGCCGACCTGGACCCACGCTTTGCACACGGGCAGCGCTGCCTTGAACAGGGGTTACCATCCGTCCCCCGCCGGTCAATTTGACCAACGGGGAGCAGGCTATGCCCGTGATATCGGTGGTGTGGATATTGGCGCTTATGAGGCACAAGACCCAACCTTGTCCACGGATATCGTTGTCGATTCGCTGATTGATGAAAATGACGGTGATTACAGTCCAGGCAATCTTTCTTTACGGGAAGCAATTGCTGCCGGTTACAATAACACTATTTTCTTCGACCCAAGCATACATGGCGGTACCATCAACATGACCCTGGGTGCGTTTACTGTTACCAATGAAGTTACTATCAATGGTGAAAATCAGATCACTATCGATGGCGGCTATACCGGTACTCAGGGGACCGGCAGCCGGATTTTCAATATCGATGACGGCAACGATTCAAACAAAATCGATGTCAGTCTGGAGAACCTGAGCTTACAGAATGGTTATTCAACAGGGCATGGCGGTGCTGTCAGCAACATGGAGAACCTGACTATAACAGGCTCCACCATCGCAAATAATATTTCGACAAGATACGGCGGGGCAATCTTTTCTGGTGGTCAATCCGGTGACGTAACTCTTACCAATTCGACCATCTCCGGAAACCGTGCCGGGGGGTATGGTGGCGGTATTGCATTTTTTTCCGACACCTCCAGCCTGACCATCACCAATTCTACAATTTCCGGAAACTCCAATACATTTTACCCCGGTGGCGGAATATTCACCAATGGCAGTACAACAATCAGCAACTCAACTATCACCGGAAACGATGGTGATCATTATGGTGGTGGCATATGCGCATTTTCCGACCTCTCGATGCAGAGCACCATTGTTGCCAATAATATTTCCCAATATGGTGTCGGTCATGACCTTTATACCACCGTGGCAGGTACAGTTACGGTCACACATTCACTGATTGAAGATAGAAGTGGTCATTCTATTGCTAATGGCACTAATGACAACATCGTCGGAGTCGATCCGCTTCTCGGCCCTCTGGCCGATAACGGCGGACCCACTTGGACCCATGCACTTGGCAACGGCTCCGTTGCACTCAACAGCGGCACAGACAATGGGCTGGCAACGGATCAGCGCGGCCAGAACCGGACCTATGGCGGCGTTGCCGATATCGGCGCCTATGAGCAGCAGGCAGTGGTCTTTGTTTCAAAAGATGTGGACTCGCTGACCGACGAGTTTGACGGTGATTACTCCGCAGGTAACTATTCTTTAAGAGAAGCCATTTTCAACAGCGCTCCCGGCAGCACCATCAATTTTGCAGCCGGGCTCACCGGCACCATCAACATCACCCCGTTTAGCGCTGCAAATCCCTGGGCTGGTGAATTTGCGATCAGCAAATCTCTCACCATCAACGGTGACCAGCGGGTCACCATTGATGGTCAAAATCAAAGCAGGATATTCAAGATCAACGATGGAAGCACCAATCATCTCCGTATAACACTTAATGATCTTACCCTGCAAAACGGCCGCGCTGAGGGAAAAGGCGGTGGTATCTACAGCCTGGAGAACATCACCATTACCAATACAACCATCCATGGAAGCAGTGCTACAACTGACGGTGGCGGCATTTTTGCAATGAGCTCAACCGGTATCAACACCATCTCGAACTCGACCATTTCCGGGAACACAGCCTCGGCTGACGGTGGTGGCATCTTTTTGATGACCTCATCCGGTACAAACAGAATTATAAATTCGACCATCGCTGGGAACACAGCCGTAAATGACGGCGGCGGCCTTTTCTCATGGGTGCCTTCCACCCTCCCGGGTACCACTACAATCAGCTCAACTATTATCGGCAATAATAGCGCGGGGGGTATAGGAAACGACCTACGTACCTCCGGGGCCGGTACATTTGCTGCCAACCACTCGCTGATCCAGTCCGATGATGGCGGCCATACTGTTGTCGACAGCGCCACCAGTGGTGACGGGTTTGGCAATATCGTTGATGATAATCCGCTGCTTGCCCCCCTTGCCGACAACGGCGGATTTACCCTGACTCACGCGCTGCTGGCCGGCAGCCCGGCTCTAAATGCTGGAGCGAATCCGCTGAACCTCCAGAACGATCAACGGGGCAACCCCTTTCAGCGCGACGACGGCAGCGGTGTCGACATGGGCGCCTATGAGGCCCAGAGCCTGAATCTGGTTGTTGACAATCTGGTGGATGAAAACGATGACGATTATGGTACCGGCGACTTCTCCCTTCGTGAAGCCATTGGTCTGGCTAATATAAACCCCGAGGCTGACAGTATCTCCTTTGCCGTCCTGCTCAATACAGCGGCAGACGGCAGCCCGAAGAGTTACACGGGAACTGGTACCATCAATATGGCTCTTGACGATTTTTCCATTACCGATGATGTGACCATTGACGGTGATGGCCGGGTTACCATCGACGGTCAGAAAGATAGCCGAATTTTCACTATCGATGACGGCAACTCCGCCAATAGCGAGGTCACCCTCAACAACCTGACCCTAAAAAAGGGTAAAGTAAGCGGAGACGGTGGGGCTATCTACAATACCGAAACCCTGACCATTAACAATACAACCATCTCAAAAAGCGAGGCAAGCGGCAAGGGGGGCGGCATCCGCAACCAGGATACGGGTATTCTGACCATTACCGGATCAACCATCAAGAAGAACTCGGCAGATACAAGCGGCGGCGGTATCTCCAATAAAGGGGCCAGCGTCACCATCGATGGTGATTCGGTCATCTCTGTAAACAACGCCAAAAACGGCGGCGGAATCCATAACACCGGAACCGGCGCTACACTCACCATTACCGATTCAACGGTAAAAGACAACATTGCAATTGAAGATGGCGGCGGACTGTTCAACAAGGCTTCAGCTACCATCACCGGCTCAACTTTCAAGGACAACGCGGCCTATATGAATGGCGGCGGTATCCGAAATTCAGGAGCCGGAGCCAACCTTACAATCACCGATTCAACTGTTAAAAACAACTCAGCCATGGAGGACGGTGGCGGTCTATACAATAAGGCCACTGCCACCATCACCGGCTCGACATTCTCGGAAAACTGGACATCCACCGGCAAAGGCGGCGGTGTCCATAATCGGGGTTCAGGTGCGATCACTATCACCGACTCAACTTTCAAGAAGAACACGGCGGATGCAAGCGGCGGCGGCATCAGTAATATCGGTACCGGAGTGGTTACCATCACCGATTCCACTCTGAAGAAGAATACGGCGGGCAAAAACGGTGGAGGCCTGTTCAACAAGGCAACCGCCACCGTCAACAGCTCAATCTTATCCGGAAATCATGCCGACAAGGACGGTGGCGGTGTCAGCAATACCGACTCCGGCATCCTCACCGTCTCCAACTCGACACTGTCCGGTAACAGCGCCGGGCGGGACGGCGGTGGTATTGCCAACTCCGGCACAGCGACAATCAACAATTCAACCGTTGCCGAAAACAGCGCTACAGCTGGAAGGGGCGGCGGGCTTTTTCAGGTCAACGGCGATGCGACCTTAAATTCAACCATTGTCGGCAACAACACAGCCTTGGCCGGAGCCGATGTCTTTCACTCCGGTGGTACCCTGAATGCTGACCACTCGCTTATCGAGGACCCGAATGGTCATACCATCGCCAATGGTACCAACGACAACATCGTCGGTGTTGATCCCGGACTGCGGCCCCTGGCCGACAACGGCGGCTCTACCCGGACCCATGCGCTCATGGGCTCAAGCCCCGCCCTGCATTCCGGCTCCAATCCGGACGCGTTGGCCAATGACCAGCGGGGCGCCGGTTTTAATCGAGATGTGGGTGGTGTGGATATGGGCGCCTGGGAGGGCAATCACCTGGTGGATACCTTGGTCGATGAGAACGACGGAGACTTCTCTGCCGGCGACTACTCCCTGCGGGAGGCAATTGCTAATGCTACCGACAAGGGAACCATTCTCTTTCATCCCGACCTGGATGGCCCAATTAATCTTGATCCAGTTCTAGGTGAGCTGGTCATTGACAAAAACCTTACCATTGATGGAAATGACAAAATCACCATTGACGGGGGGGACAACAATAGAATTTTCAATGTCGATGATACCAGCGGTACCACCCAGTCCACCGTTCTCCTGGCCGGATTGATCCTGCAGAACGGTTCTTCCGGCAACGACGGAGGCGCCATCCTCAACAGGGAAAACCTGACGATCTCCGCCTCCACCGTCTCGTACAGTTACGCCTCTGGTGACGGCGGTGGTGTTTTCAATTCCGGTACTATTACCATCACAGGCTCCACTGTCTCGGAAAATAATGCCAAGTACAGCGGCGGCGGTATTGCAAATACGGGAATAGCCACCATCAGTCAGTCAACCATCAGCAACAATTCCGCCAAGTATAACTTCACTGCCGCTTCTGACAGTCATGGCGGCGGTATCAATAACAGCGGCACAGTAACCATTGACAGCTCCACCGTTTCGAACAACACGGCGCACGATTTCGGCGGCGGCATCAATAATTCCGGGACAGCGACCATAACCGCCTCCACCATCTCCGGCAACACATCAACTAGGAGTGGCGGCGGTATTTTCACTTACTCAGGAACGCTTACCGTCCAGAACTCAACCATTTCCGGCAATGAAACAACCAATTCCGATGGAGGGGGGATAAAGAGCTTTTCCGGAATCACCAGCATCAAGAATTCAACTATTGGTGACAACAGGTCACGCTATAATGGCGGCGGTGTTGTTCTGGGTTCATTTGCAACGATGGATATTGTCTCTTCCATTATCGGCAATAATACGTCTGATACTGCAGGAAACGATCTTTTTCACGAACCGGGGGGTACCCTGAGCGTCGATCATTCCCTGATCGAATCCGATGACGGCGGCCATGCGGTTCCCGACTCCGGTGTCAGCGGTGACGGTCTTGGCAATATTGTTGGAGCTGACCCCGGACTCGGCCCTCTGGCGGATAATGGCGGGCCGACCCAAACCCATGTGCTGTATATTGGCAGCCCGGCCCTGAACTCCGGATCAAACCCTGATGGCTTAACAACCGATCAGCGAGGTGAAGCCAGGGATGACGGTACCGGTGTCGATATGGGCGCCTTCGAGGACCCGACTGGTCAAGGAATTGACCCGAATCCAGGTGAACCGGGTGGCGAGACTGTTCCAATGGGAACAGACCCTGGAGCAGGTGATGATGCCCGGCCGACCGATCCCTGGTGGCTTGCTTCAATCTACGAAGATGCTGAGGCCTTTATCGATTTTGTCGGTAAGCAATACAGTTCCTGGCCCTTATTTTTTGCAGAGCTGGAAGTTTTTTATACCGACAGCGTCAATATTCTGGCCGATTTTCTAACAGACATGGAATCGCGTTATAGTGAGACCCTGCTTTTCTGGATTGAAGAGTTTATTCCCATATTTGGTGATGACCCGTTGTTTAAGCCTATTTTACTTGAGATGGGAGTCCTGCTCGGTAATGATTCAGATATCCTGCAGACACCTGAGACAAGTGGTACCCTGATCAGTATCAATGGTCAGTCTGATCTGGACTGGTATCAGGGCATCAATGAGCGGTTGAAGAGGCACCCCGCCTTTGAGTCGGATGTGGATAAGCTGTTGGGTGGGATATTGGGCTGAGTAAGGGGATTGGTTGGATTCTCAGTTCATCTTCTTCGGGTCGGCATCAAATCGATGATACCAGACGTCCTGGCCGACTGCGTTTTTTCCCCAGAAGACGGGCCCGAGATTGGCAAGCCTGTTAATAGCCCCTTTTCCAGTAAATTTTACATTTTCCATCTCAAGGACGACTCCCTGCACCTCGATCTCGGTTGACTTAGCTTTGGAAAGTGTCTGGTAGGTGCGGCGATAGGCCTCTTCAAGCATTTCAAACGACCGTCTCTCGGCTGGTTTAACGAACATCCGCATATAGTAGTAAAAGTTGCCCGGTTTGATAAATTCTCTGGTATAGGCGGTGGTTACGCCGACCAGTTCCTTTTTGCTGTTTCTCACTGTCAGCACAACTTCCGGCACCCTTCGCTTGGCTTCCTGCGATGTTAGAACCCGTGCATCAAGCCAAAGACTGACTATCTCCTGCTGGAGTTCATCCGAAATATTCTGATAGACAGGTTTAAAACGATATTTTTTCACCTGGAACCTCCACGAACAGATGCCATTTGTACTACCAATGAGCAGTCCATTAAAATCTCAAATTTCAAAGGTGTATATTCCTTCACCTATACCAGACATACGGGGTATTACAAACTGCTTTCTTTTTCGGATAGGTGACGGACCACTGGAACGTTGAGAACAAGGTCTTTATGAAGATCGGAGTCTGATGCCTACCTGCTTCACTTTATTCACAGCTACTGCCGGTCGTTTCGCCGTGGTGTGGGGCCATAGCAATCATGGTCATCTCCGGCGATTGATCCCATCTACGCTATTGAACCGTTAACAAAAGCATATTTCATGCCTTTCAATAATTCCTTGACTTGCATCCGGCGTCTTTTCCATTTATCATGGATATCGTTCTTTTTGCAGACAAAATTGAGGATTATCATGCGACAACTTGGACTGTTGATACTGTTCTTTTTTTTCCTTGCCCCTGAGGCACACAGTGCGGAAAACAATCAGGAACTTCGCCTGAAGATGGTCATCTTTCCTATCCAGCGGGCTGTGATATCGGCAGGTGTTAATTCCGTGCTGACAGAGCAACCCTTCAAAGAGGGAGAAGTTTTTTCCAAAGGAGCCACTCTTGTCAAACTTGATAGTCGTCCCTACAACCAGGCTGTGATTATCGAAAAACAGAACCTGGCCGAGAGGGAGAAGCAGTTGAGCTACACGGAAAAGGAGCTTGAACGGTTCCAGGAACTGCACAAGAGCAAGCTGGCAGGAGATCACGACCTTGAAGAAGCCCGGTTAAAACGTGAGATCGCCGCCATCCGGAAACAGCGTTCGGAAGCACAGTTAAGACTGGCGGCCTATAAGCTTGAAAAATGCAGGATCACCGCTCCATTTGCCGGACGACTGACCGCTATCATGGCACGGGAACATGAGTTTGTTCAAACAGGTCAACCGCTCATTGAAATTATCAACGACCAACAATTACTGGCAGTCATACACGTCCCCTCCCACCTTAGGCCCAAAATCAACCCGGATATGGAACTCACCGTAATGGTCGAAGAAACGAAAAAGGAATACCAGGGGAAAGTGTATTCAATCGGGGCAACGATTGATCCGGGCAGCCGAACCGTTGTTGTAAAAATCGTTATCGACAACAGCAGTCGTGAACTCAGCGCCGGCATGTCGGGCGAGGTTCTGTTGAAAATTTAATACTATACCACCTGATTTCAACCGATGGAACACAACCAACAGGATGCCCAGTTAAATCTGCTGTCGGGAATTCTGCGTCTTGGCCACGAGGCCTTTGAGAGAGACGGAGCCCACGGAGTTGGACTGCATATTGTCAACAACAGCCGCCTTCTGTTTAAATATGACCGTTGCTGCCTCGTTCATATCAGAAAAAAACGCAGCAAGGTTGTTGCCATCTCAGGTCAGACGACGGTGCAGAGCAACTCCGAATATTGCCGGGACATACGGGACCTGGTCTCGGATTTTCTGGTCCTTGATCAAATCACCAGTGTCACAGCAGATACTGTAGAAGAACTCGGCCTCTCAAATAAAGCTTCACAAGCCTTCACTCATCTGTCTGAAGACGGTACAAACCCTGCAATCGTTCTTGTTCCTCTTATTCCCGAGTTGAAAGAAGACGTCGACGATCTGTATCTCTGGGTCGTTGAATTCTTTGACGGCTCCGATTCCTCCATGGTGCACAGCCTCGGCCTGCTCGGCAAGCATTACGGTCAGGCGCTGGCACTTAAAAGCAGCAGTGGCTCCAGCCTGTTTCATATTGGTGCCAGACGTAGGAAACGGCTGAAACAAGCGGTTGCTGTTATCCTTATTCTTGGGTTTCTGATATCCCTGTTTACCGTCCGTGTAAACCAGACGGTGGTTGCTGATTGTGAGATAACCTCTGCCGGAAAACAGATCAGCTATGCGCCTTTTGACGGGGTGATCCGGCAGTCGTTTTTTAAGGACGGTGATACCGTTAAAAAAGGCGACTCCATTATTGTCTATGATATCGAAGAAATGCTGTTTAACCTTGCAGATTCACGTAAAAAAGAAGAAGTGATCGCCACCGAACTCGACCTGATACGGCAGCAGTCCTTTTCAAGCCTGGACAAACTCGGCCGGGTCAAGCTGCTGGAACTGAGGCTTGAGAGCAAAAAAATCGACCGGGAGAGAAGCAACTGGTATATTGAGCACAGCCGTATTAACTCAATGATTGACGGCGTTCTGATCATAGAAGATCCGGAATATTTCAGCGGCAAGGCAGTCAAAGCAGGAGATGCCCTTTTTGAGATCTTCAAACCCGATAAGCTCAATGTCACCGTCTACCTGCATGAGTCAGACTCCTCCATTATCGGAAACCTCCGGGATAACTTTGTGTTTTTTGTCGATACCCGGCCGGAAAAAGCACTCGACGCAACGGTTCAGAGGATCAGCCCAAAGCCGATGCTTACAGATACTGGCGGTTTTGCCTACACACTTAAAGCTCTACCGAAGTCTGGTGATGGTCTGGTGAACGGCATGCGTGGCGTTGCCAGACTGCAGGGGGATAAGGTCCTGCTGGTTCACTACTTGTTCAGGAATATGCTGCTGTGGTGGAGAAAACTATAACCTAAGCATGTCAACGCCCGCTAACACTGTATGTATCTATGCATGATTTATACGTCAGATATAGCCTTTACTATTATCTGACGTATAAATCGTACAAAGCTGCAGCACTATCGAACACCCACAAGCTCCGGTTTGTTGCATATTTCGATATTGGTTTTCAATTTCTTTCAAAATCATCTGTCAGTCCATGACTACCCAGCAGAACACAGGTGTCCTTCGCCGGGACCTCAAACTTTTTCCCTCGGAAAAGGAGGGGAGCTGGACTCTGTTTGACCCTGTGGCCGACCGTTATTTCCGCCTTGGCCGGCAGGAATATCAGGTCGTCAGCCGTCTGCACACCAATATCCCCCTTACCAGGCTTCAAGAACAACTCCGACTTGGCGGTCTTGAATTAGATGAGTCCGAGATACTTGCCATCCTTTCTTTTCTGTCGACAAACGGCCTCTTGCAGCCTGTGTACGGATTGACCGAGAAACGCATCATCAATGCTTCAAAGGCTGTCAGCAAGATGAAAAAAAAGCAGCTTCTCAGCGCCTGGCTGTTCTTCAAATATCCCCTGCTCACTCCGGATCGTTTTCTGAGCTGGAGCTGGCCGTATATTAAAATCATCTTAAACAGCCGGATTCTCAAACTCCTCGGTCTGCTGTCCATTATCGGCTACATCCTGCTCATCAGCCGCTGGCATCATGTAACAGCCATGTTTATGTCCACCTTAACCGGATCAGGACTGCTGCGCTACGGACTGACGCTGATCATCATCAAAGCTGTCCATGAATTGGGGCATGCCTATGCGGCTAAATCCGCCGGCATCAGGGTCAGAAACATCGGACTGGCCATTATGGTCTTTATGCCTCGCCTCTATACCGATATTACCGACTCATGGCAGATCAAGGACCGTAAGACCCGGATGATGATAGACGGAGCCGGAATGGGAATTGAAATACTTATCGGCGGTATTGCCGCCCTGATCTGGGCATCAACAGGAGCCGGGACGCTCAACTCGATCTGTTACTATCTCTTTGCCGTCACCTCCATCAATACCCTTTTAAATAAACGGTAATCCGCTGCTTCGTTTTGACGGCTACTATCTCCTTATGGACGGTACTGGAATTGATAACCTGTACAGTCGCTCAACCGTCGCCGTAAAAGAGTTCATGAGAAAGACCTTTTTCGGCCTGTCACCTTCTGTAAATCGACAGCAATTGAAACGTTCCACTCACACTTTTCTAATCACCTATGGGATTTGTGCTTTTTGTTATCGGATATTTCTCTACACCTCTATCCTGTTAATTATCTATTATACATTTGCAAAAAGCGTGGCTCTTATTCTTATCGGCCTTGAGGTGTATCTCCTTATTCTTATGCCGCTTTTTGCTGAAATGAAGATTGTCGCGGCCCAACGCTCCAATTTCCAGGCCGGTCGGGCCTCAATCACCATCCTGGGTGTTTTGCTTGTTTTGGGCCTTCTTGCTCTTCCGCTGCCGTGGAGTATGGACATCGGCTGCACTATCCGGGCCAACGAGGCTCAGATCTTATACGTGACCCAGGAAGGATATTTAGAAAAGCTCCAGGCAAAAAGTAACAGCCGAATACGAAAAAACGATCCGCTCTACTCTTTGTCAAATCCGCAGATGGAAATGAATCGGAGACAGACGCTGTTGTCCGCGACTTTAGTAGACATGGAGCAGGATCAGCTCAGCAG
This sequence comes from uncultured Desulfocapsaceae bacterium, assembly GCA_964558875.1. Taxonomy (GTDB): domain Bacteria; phylum Desulfobacterota; class Desulfobulbia; order Desulfobulbales; family Desulfocapsaceae; genus CAZLGM01. The sequence goes on along the minus strand of CAZLGM010000001.1, from coordinate 16,278 downwards.
TGCGGTAAAAACATTAGGACAGAGTAGAATCAAAGAGCAGCATAAACAGGCCCTTGACAACCTGCTGGCTGAAATTGATCGGAAAATCAACCTGTTAAATGCAACTTCGCCTATTGAAGGAACGCTCTGGTGGTACCATGAAGACAACCTTATACCGGGACGTTGGCTCATAAAAGGCGAACCCCTGGGAGAGGTATACAGACCCGGTGATGTTACAGTCATCGGCTGTCTGCCTGAATATGAGTTGGAGAAGGTTACTCCGGGAAAGACGGTCAAAATCTATCTGCCAGACAGGGTTAAACCGGTTGAGGGGGTTATCTCATCGATCAATCCGGCACCGGTTATCCTCTCCCCACCTGCCTCAATTCTCTCCCCATTTGGCGGTCCGGTGACAGCTATCCAGGAGAAGGGATATTACAGGATAATAAACCCCTACTACGAACTCTTTATCACACCCGAAGATCCGCAACAGCTCACCCCGGGTCGAACCGGTATTGTGCGTATCCGACATTACTCTTCCGTTATTGCCAACCTGGCCCGTACCATTTTGCAACTTGTCCGGTAGGACTATTACGTTCTCCGTCACGGATTCAGGTATTAGATGTTAGCAATAAATTTGGCAACAACCGTATTGCTTTTCTTTTTTCCAGCCGCCTCGACAGCACGCTCAACAATCCGATCTATTTTCCCTATTACTCCCTGAGACAAGAGATATACTTTGTCAACCGACTCCTCTGGGAAATCGATCGGCTTCTCACTGTTTGTGCACCGTCGGATCATCTCCAACCTGAAATCGATATAGCGCCGGGTCTCGCTCTGAGACAGCGGCCTCAATGTATATGAGCATTCCGGATGCTCAGTAAAAAAGGTGGACGTTTTGGGATCGAGATGTCGATCAAGATATTCTTCACCGAAAAGCAGGATGCGCAGACGATTGTTCTCGTCAGTAAATATGGATCCCAGTTTTTTTATAACTCCCTCCAGGGTTGCCGGATACATTTCATGGCTGTTGTCAAGGGCTAGAATTACCCGCTTCTTGCCATTACCGGCCATGTGACTTTTCAGTTTTTCCAGGATATCGGTCTGACTTGAGTCCTCCTCGACCTCAATCCCAAGTCTTTCAGCAATCCGGCCAAACAACTCCTTGATCGAGCCGACAACATCATCAAGACACACAACCTCACAACCGGCTTTCAGTTCATCACCAATCTTATTGTAAATTGTTGTTTTACCACTTCCCATATCACCGGTTACCTTGACCATCCTGTGGTTTGATGACTGGACCAGATCGACAATGGATGTTACTATCCCCCTGCGTTCACCCTCTGGAAAAAAGGTGGTTGACTCCAATGACTCCATAGAAACAGGGCCATCCACAGTCACTTTTGCTGTCTCCTGTTTTACCTTTGGCTTCCCTTTATTTACAGGCTGTTTTCTTCTTTCTTCTTTCTTGATCTCAGCGGATTGTACTTTTTTGGTAACAACGGGTTTTTCTTTTTTTATAGCGACAACCTTTGCTTTTTTAGCAACTGCCGGTTTCTTTTCTTTTTTTTCGGTTGTCTTTGTTTTCCTGGCAGCTACAGGTTTCTCATTTTTAGTTGCGGTTCGTGTTACTTTTTTAAGAACAGATGTGGTAGCTTCTTTGTTCTCCCCTGGTTCACTTCCTCGTCTTATTTGACAGGCGACTTTGGCACCCGATTCAATCTCAATGGTGGTTACTTCAAGCTCGGCCTCGACAGAGGCTGAATGACCGATGCTTATACTTTCGGCAATAATCGATCCTGTTATCCTGCCGTGGCAAAATACTTCTTTTACCGTCAAATCACCGAGAATCACACCGGTTTCCGTGACTACGATCCGCTCTCCAGAGACATCTCCATTGATGGTCCCTTCAACAAGGGTTGTCCCTTTGAAAACAACATCTCCATTGATGGTCATCAATCGATCAATTCTGTTACCAGCTTCCTGGTACTGTTTTGTCATTTTTTCCTCATTGGCAATCATCTAACACTTACACAGACCCATCCCTGATCCGCTAGCTGGGGAAACAACAATCAATATGTAATTCCATAAAAATTTCTGGCTATTATATCAATACCGTATTCTCCCAACTAATTTCAACACCTTTAAACTGATAGGGCGCTTTTTCCTGTTAAAGGGTCCATTTTAACCAGCTTCATTTAACCACTCTCTGGAGTGATACACGTTAGAGAAAGAGCTTGATCGCTTTCTGCAGACATGTTTCATTTCGACCATCGGCCTCAAACAGACTTTAAATCTGGTGGTCACGATCAGGAATGAAGAAAAAGACCTCAAGTTATAATCAAAGTATCAGCAATACACCGAGACCGATGATACCTGCCGCAAGTATAATGGCAACAACGGGATGACAAATAGCAAAGAAAAACCGGCTTAGCAGACCCGGTGATTGGAAGAGTTCGCCGCAATGCGGGCATGAAGCCAGATCTTTCTCGATCATCCGGTTGCAGCCTCGACAATAGTTGCGCGGCTCATCGCTCAAAATGTAGTCTCCATAAATCAACACCCATTGCTCTATGATAGATTTTACTTGTCATCACAGCCTTGGTGTAAATATCGTCTACCGACGGAATCAATAAATAAAAAACAAACGGATCAAATTATGTCTTTGTTTTCTCAATTTCAAACCGGCTTTCTTCTTGTTTTATTCCTGCTCGGCATCCTGAGTCAACCGGCTATGGCAGCAAATCCAACAAAAAACTGCCACTGTTTTAATAATCGCGTCTACAACCCGTCAAAAAAATTTTCATCGGATGGCTATATTTTAACAACAACAACCAATTCCTTCCTCAGCACAACTTTTAATATTCACAAAAGAAACATCGTCATGATGAAAATGCAGGGTGGAGTATTGGCTGATGATTTACTGCTTGGCCTGTATACGGCTTCGCTGGCAGCAGAAGATCTCAACGTATTACTTGACCAGCGAAGTCGGGGGCGTGACTGGAAAACAATTCTGATCCAGCCCAAAATCGCAGCTGCAGTAAAACATGATACGATCCTCTCTCAAATTGTAACCGGAATCAGTATAGAAGAGGGAGCAAAGCGAGTCACAGACCGTCTGTTAAGTAATTTTTTCTCAACAGACCAAAAAACACTTACTCATCTTCGCCAATCCAACCTGAACAGTAAAGAGATCACTCTTCTTTTCACATTGTCGGCCAAAAGCTCTATTGATGTCAAACAACTGGTTGATTTAATCCTCAAACAGGGACTCAGTTATAGTGAAGTTGCCTATAACCTCGGATTTCAACCAGGAGATATGAAAACAATCATTTACGAATTAACAACTTCCCGCCCTAACTCCTGAAAACTCTCCGGTCCTTCAACAGAACCTGTAAGCAGTAAAAAAATATTGTTTCTTCAGCAAGATATCGCAATTTGACAAGAGGATAAAAAACCGGGTACTATAAACGACCTTGCACCACAAAGTAGGGTCTCTTGCTTTTGCACCTATAACAGCAAAGAGGATTTCTTTCACCATTTTAAAATTGCCATCCCAACTTCTCAATTCCCAGCGATGGCCAATGAAATCTTTTCTTCAGGAAGAAGCTATTATGGCTCACTGCATCCGAAAGGAGTCCTTTGCCATTATTCATTGCGATATGAATGAAACAATCATTCAGTGGAGCAAGACTGCTGAGGCCTTTTTCGGATACCAGGGAGAAACAGCCATTGGCAGCTGCCTGACTGAGATCATTCCTCTTCAATCCATCGATGATAGTTCAGAACTCTCCTTCAACCGGTTGATTGCAGAAAACGATGGTTCCGACGGCGAGACGACGCCTGTCTGTGCGACAACCCATCACCGGGATGGCAATTGCCTTAACATTGAACTGATCGTTATCCCGGTTTCTGATAAACTGCTCACGATATTGATATCCGACATTGACGGTCATGATGGTTCAACAAAGACCCTTCAAAATGCTCATCACACCCAAAATATTATCAATAATATTTTAAAATTATCCCTTGAACCATATAACCTCACAACAATACTTGGGCATGTTCTTGATTATATTCTCGATATCAAGACCCTTCAACTCCTCCCAAAAGCTGGAATACTGCTGGCAGACAAAGACTCGACAACCCTTGAGCTGATTGTTGAAAGAGGCTTTTCCTCTGAACAAAAAATAAGTTGTAAAGAGGTTGCTTTCGGTACCTGCCACTGCGGCCGTGCAGCAAAGACAAGTGAGCTTCAGTTCGTCGACTGTATCGATGAACACCATGAAATTACATTTGAGAATATGGAACCGCATGGGCACTACTGCGTTCCCATTATTAAACATTCTGTTTTGCTGGGAGTTATCTGTCTTTACGTGGAGGACGGACACCACAGCGAAAAAAGAGAGACGGAACTGCTCAAGGCTATTGCCAATATTATTGCCGGAATCATCGACCACCATAAGGTCAATCAACAGCTGATGGACTCCATTGCTGATCTGCAATTGACCATTATGGCCCTGGATGATGAAAAGAAATTCTCAGAATCTGTTATTCAAGGGCTCAATCACGGATTGATTGTTGCCGATATGGACTTTATCATCCTGAAAAGCAACAGCATGGCCAAAAAACTCCTCAGGCCTTTCAGCTCCTCGCTTGACAACAAAAGCCTTGATGATGTTTTTGGCATACAGGCTGCTGAGCGCATTATTTCCGCCGGAAGTTACAAGCCTATCAAAACGGATATCAACCAACAGAAGGTCACGTTGGTAACCGAAGATGGTGTGGAAAAAATATTGAGTTTTTCCATAGTGCCGCGGGAAGACAGTTCCGGCATGCAAGTTGGTTTTATTCTTTCTTTCAGCGATATCACCGAGTTGACTTATGTACGAAAAGAAATGGAAAAGATGAACCGCCTGTCAACAGTAGCTGAAATTGCCTCTGCTGTTGCCCATGAAGTTAGAAATCCACTGGCAGGCATCAAAATAATGGCCCAATCGATCCTGGAGCAAACCGATGATGTGGAAGAACAAATCGAGTGCTCTCAGAGAATTGTGAATCAGGTTGACAGGTTAAACATACTGTTATCAGAATTTTTCTCATACGCGAGACCATCGGAACCAAAGAGGAAGCCGACCTCAATCAATGCTGTTCTTTCAGAAATCAAACCGTTGATTGCCAGCAAGATGACCAAAAAGAACATCATGCTTGTTGAAAAAATTCCAAAAACAGAAGATATCATCATGGTCGATCCGAACCAGATCCAACAGGTCTTTCTCAATCTTTTTCTCAACTCCATTGATGCCATAAAAAGAAACGGCACTATTCGAATTGAGATTGGGCCTCCAAACAGACAAATGCTCGATGGCTATTTACGAAAGCATCCGGGGATTCCTCAAGAATCACAATATCTTCAAGTTAGCTTTTCCGATGACGGCTGCGGTATGTCCTCTGAAATTTCAGAAAAGGCATTTGAACCTTTTTACACAACCAAAGCAACCGGCACAGGATTGGGGCTCTCCATCGTCTATCGGACTTTAAAAGAGAATAAAGCTGTCATTCTGACACACAGCACAAAAAATATTGGAACGACAGTTACCATGTTTTTCGAAATTCTCTCTGATGGCCAATCGGGGAATCCCCTGCCATCGGCCTAGAGCTTAACAACAACTACTTAAGACAAAGAAAAAATGGGAACCGTACTGATAGTAGATGACAATGAGGATTTACGGCTTGGCCTCACAAAAACAATCCGTAAAGAAGGGTTTGAAGTCCATACGGCTTCTACGGGAAATGCGTGTCTTGATACCCTTAAAAGCCATGTTATCGATCTTATCTTTTTAGATATCGGCCTTCCTGATATAGATGGTATACAGTTGATTCCGGCCATAAAAAAAATAGAACCGGAAATAGATATCGTAATGATTACCGGATTTGATGATGCCCAGAGCGCTGTGGAGTCCTTAAAGGAAGGCGCGCTTGACTACATCGTCAAACCCTTTGATATCGTTGAGTTTACCTCTTGTCTCAATCGGATAATGCAGTCCCGCCTGATGCAAAAAGAAGCTCGTCTCTCCAGGCAGGGTGACCAGGAGAACTCTTTTATCTGTTCCTCGGAAGTAATGAGACCGGTCCAGGAGGCCATCTGCAAGGCTGCAGAAACAAATGCTTCTGTTTTAATCACCGGTGAGACCGGTACCGGAAAAGAGCTTGTCGCCCGGGCCATTCATGCGCAAAACCAGGAGAAGAGCAAAGATGGTCTTTTTGTCAAAGTCGACTGCGGCACCCTCTCTGAAAATCTTATAGAATCCGAACTCTTTGGCTATGACAAAGGCGCCTTCACCGATGCCCGTTCTCAAAAGAAAGGGCTGGTGGAAATGGCCAACGGCGGGACCTTATTTCTTGATGAAATCGGAAACCTCCCCATATTCCTGCAGCCGAAACTGCTGCGCCTTATCGAGGATTCCACCTTCAGAAAGGTGGGGGGGTTGAAAGATATCACCGTTCAGGTTCGCATCATCGCCGCGACAAACTGCGACCTGAAAAAGGAGATCCAGCAAGGCACGTTCAGAAGAGACCTTTATTACCGGCTGAATGTCATTCCTATACACCTCCCCCCACTCAGGGAAAGGAGAGAAGATATCCATCTGTTGGCAAATTTCTTCCTCCATCGATTTAAAAAAGAACTGCGAAAAGAAATAAAAGGCTTTACCGGAAATGCTTTGGATTCCATGCTCTCTCATAAGTGGCAGGGCAATATCAGAGAATTAAAGAACCTCATTGAACGAGAAGTCATTTTCAGTAATTCAGCGTGGATTACGCTCAATTCTCTTCAACCCGATTTGCAGAGTACCCTGACGGGTACTGATAGGATCGTCTCTTTAAAGGAGATGGAAAGACGCTATATTGAAGAAATATTGCGCAAAAATGATAACAATAAGTCCAAGACCGCCAGGCTTCTGGGAATATCGCGGACAACGTTACGAGAAAAACTCAAATCGATCAAATTCTGACCGGGTGGTCAGTTTTTGTTCACACCCCTTTTCTCGTTTAAACGACCTCTTGTTACTATTCCTTTCTGGTTTATCCTAAACTCAGCCAGAAAAATACTAACCAAATCTTGCCACAATTCAACCTGCCAGGTTTCCGATATTTCCTGTCAAACAGGTGGGTGCAGACTCAGATACCGCAAGCAAAGGATGAGTGAGGATGTTTGACAGTAAATCAGCTCTTCTTTCGTATTACGGCATAGGTTTTGCAATTAAGCAATTACCATTTTTCCTTTAAATAACCTTATGTTTATCATTTGAAGAGGAATATCCTATGGACAGAGACAAAGAGACATCCATGACCAAGAAAATACTTGTCGTGGATGACGAAGAGGACATGCTCTGGATGCTGCAGAAGAAGCTGAACAAGGGCATGGAGAACATTGAGATCCTCTCAGCGAAATCCGGTGAGGAAGCTCTGGAAATCCTGGCAAAAAAACCTGTTGTACTGGTTATCACCGATATCAATATGCCGGGTATCAACGGGCTCGACCTCCTGATCGAAATCAGTAACCGCTATCCTTCAATTGGCGTCATGATCATGACAGCCTATCCATCAAGTGGCTATAAAGATAAAGCCGTGATGAACGGCAGTCTGCGCTTTATCGAAAAGCCGTTTGATATAAATGTATTACGAGGATATGTAGCCGAATTTCTTGGCAAAGATTCCTCCTTCCAAGGCACAATAGACGGCATTGAATTGCTTGATATTATCCAGTTTAACAGCCTTTCAAAAGCCAATGCAGCCTTGAGGGTAACTGCAAATGGGAGTGAGGGCATCATTTTCTTTGATCATGGTTCAATCAACCATGCCATGTTCGAGCAATTTACGGGTGAGGAGGCTTTTTATAAAATTCTGGCACTTCAAGGAGGAACAATAAAGAACATGAGAAACGTTGAACCTCCCATGGTCAGTATCAACAAATCGACCGAGGCGCTCATACTTGAAGGAGCCGTTATTGTAGACAACGCCAAAAGTGATAACACCCTGGAAGATGAAAACAGGGAAACAACTGGGAACAGCAGCATACATTCAAATCAATCAAGCGATGAAGGGGAAGAAGAGATGAATAAGATAGAGGGGATCCTGACTGAGTTCACTAATATTGAAGGTGTACATACTGCATGTCTGGTGGGAAGAGACGGCTTTATACTCGATGCTATTTCCAGACAGGGCGTTGATGCTGAAATGATCGGGGCAATCGCTTCAAGCGGATTCGGTTCAGCCGACTCTATGGGAGAGCAACTGGGTCAAGGCAGCTTAACAATGACCATGATCGAATACCAGAATGGGCTTGTTATGTTTGCACCTGTTGGAGAGGAGGCATTCCTCGTCATTGTTGCCGATAAAGAAACCAATTTAGGCTGGATCCGGTTATCCATTAAAAAGAACTCAAAAACGATTGAACAAAACGTTTCCATATAAGGGTGATCTGGTGAAAAATCACCCGCTCCATACAAACAATTGACTTCACTCTCAACTTCCCGACCAGGAGTTACCAATGAAAAAAAACAAGATTCTCGATATAGCTCATATCAGCTTTCTCGATATGATCAAAACATTAATCAAACTCAGTGGGGCAGCCAGCGCAAAAGGAATCATGGTCCGTAATGCTCTGGCGACCGCAGAGAAGACCGAAGAGGTCGAATACGCATCTTTTGAAGAGTATGTTGAGGCCATTGACAATGAGACAAATCCAATCACCCAGATCGAAGGTAAATCAACCCATTGTGGAGAAATGGTTTTTGGTCTTGAAAAATGTCCCTTTGAAACCTCGATTAATAATTACAAAGAGGTTTTCAAGGATATGCCGGAGGGATATGGTGCTTTCACTAAGGAATTTAATAAAAGCAGTAACATTACAACCCAGTACAAAGTAGGCGAAGGCGCCGGTGTGAGCCCATTCTGCTCTGTACATCAACCTTTGCGCTCCGCACTGGCAGATAGAATTAAGATATCCGGCAAGAAGATTTCCATATCACAGCTTGGTTGTAAATCGGCTGCAGGCTCTAAAGGTTTTGCCAACAAATGGATTGAACTCAACAATGTTGATCCGCAAAAGGTTGAAGAAATACTTGAGAGCAACATGTGTTGCTATCACCTGAAAATAGAGGACGAATAAATATACAGACCTTACTGTTACTTCCCTGCATCTTTGTCTGATTTACCAGACAGAGGCTCAGTCGATATTATCAAGATAGTTTTCAGCCAGGAATTTAGCAAACCTCTGAAAATGGTCATCTTGCTCTTTCATGACAACCCGAGCCTTGCCCAACCACGAGTCTCTGGTTGTCATGATAAAAATGAAAAACGGATAACCGGGCAATTGTCGAATAATAAAAAAATAATCCTTTGTGGTTACCAGAATATCTTCCGTCACCTGATCACCCGCCAGTAATTTGATGGCGTTAGTATTGGATTTTACAATCGAAGCAAGATATGCCGATGCCTCTGCCGAATCGAACCCCTCTTGACGACTTACTTCGGCAATAGCCAACCCATCATTCACAGTAACCAAAGCAACAGTGAGTACACCCGGTATTTCGTCAGCCATCTTGGCCAGTGTCTTTTCAATATCATTTATCATACAGATCTGTTTGCTCTCTGATTTTAATTTAACCTTTTGTCAATGCTCGTATAGATCATCGTTTCCTTTATAGCCTTGCAAGTACTTTGCCAGCACCACATCAATCAAGTTTCCACCTGTCTTTATGTAATTACCACTGAAACTCAGTAGTAATCACAATCTTTTATACTTCTCTTTTTATTCTCTATCCAGTCAATATTCCAATGATATATCAACCATTGCATTCAGCATCCATTCAATTTAATCTGGCTCCATGAATAACGTTCTTCTAGCGATTGACTGTGGTACCCAGAGCCTGCGGTGCATGCTGTTCTCAAGCAGTGGCAGACTTCTTGCCAAAGACCAGCAGTTTTACGAGCCGTATTTCAGCAAACGCGAAGGCTGGGCCGAGCAGGATGGAGAACTGTACTGGAACAGCCTGTGCCGGGGCTGCCAAACACTGAAGGACCAGCACCCGGACTGGTTCAATGCTATTGAGGGAGTAGGGGTAACCTCGGTACGAAACTCCATGATGAACGTGGATGAAGATGGTCGTCCGTTGAGACCTGTCATCTGCTGGCTCGACCAGCGTAAGGCTGCTCCGGTCTACAAGCCTTCAATTCTTATTCATATCGGTCATCTGATCACCGGTATGAACGAGGCCGTCTCCATTGTTCAACGGGAAGCCAAATGCAACTGGATCCGGCAATTCCAACCGGAGACTTGGCAGAAAACCCACAAATACCTGCAGCTCTCAGGGTTTCTTAACTTCAGGTTTACCGGTCAATTCAAGGATTCTGTGAGCTCCCAGATCGGCCATATCCCCTTTCATTACAAAAAACAACGCTGGGCAAAACCGTGGAATCTATCAGCCAAACTTTTCCCCGTCGAACCGGAGAAATTGGTGGCCATCGTTCCTCCGGCCAGCCCAATCGGCAACATCAGCAAACAGGCTGCCAAGCTCACAGGCCTGAAGGAAGGAACACCCGTCATTGCCTGCGGTTCCGACAAGGGATGCGAAACCATCGGCATGGGTGTCACCGACAGCAATCAGGCCAATCTCAGTTTCGGTACTGCCGCTACCATTCAGACGACATCGCCATCCTATTTTGAACCCATACGATTCATGCCTGCCTATCCGGCAACCATACCGGGTCACTTTAATCCGGAAGTTCAAATTTATCGTGGCTACTGGATGGTCAACTGGTTCAAGAATGAGTTTGCCCACAAAGAAGTGCTGGAGGCCAAAGCAAACAACATAGATGCGGAAACAGTCCTCAATACTCTGCTCGCCCAGGCGCCTCCCGGTGCCAACGGTCTGCTGGTTCAACCGTTCTGGGGACCGGGTATAAAGACTCCTGAAGCCAAGGGTGCCATGATCGGTTTTGGAGGAGTTCACAGAAAATCACACATGTATCGGGCTGTTATCGAAGGGCTGAACTTCGGACTGCTCGACGGTATGCATTCCATAGAAAGAGCTGGGAAACGAAAAATACATCGTTTGACTGTTTCAGGTGGCGGTTCACGCAGTGATGAAATCTGTCAGATCGCTGCCGACATTTTTAACCTGGAACTGATCCGGGGAGAAACCTGGGAGACATCCGGCCTGGGGGCCGCTATGGTCATTGCAGTGGGTACAGGCATCCATCCTTCCGTTCAAGAGGCGGCAGAGCAGATGGTTCGTTACCGGCAGACGTTTACACCCAATCCGGAAAATAGTGACCTCTACAGGGAACTGTATGAACGGGTTTATACCAGGATGTATTCGTCGCTCAGCCCGTTATACCGGGAAATCAGAAGCATCACCGGTTATCCGTAAATTGCTTGAGATCGCCATGGTCACTTTGTCCCCTGGCAACGACGGAATTCACTTTTGTTGTTGCGCACCATTTCTGCTGGTCTTTACTCTTCGCTATCCGGTAAAAAATAATTCCCTAGAGCAATCAGTATTTTTAAACAGAGATAAAAACAGATCACACCACCGATCAGACAACCGATTGCCTGGGGAATCGTAATCCCTTCACTGTGGATAAACCGGATGAGAGGTTGGAAAAGATCGGTCATAGCCATCAAATAGATACAGATCAAGACAACAACAACAAAACTAACTGGAATCCATTTCGATCGTTTCCTCATCGCTATTCCTTTTTGTACAAACTTTTCTGATCAACTCAATCTTTATTTGCCTCAGCACCTGTGCTACCCCTTTTCAGCCAGACACCTTATTCCAAATTGAATTTTTTTTATACCTCAATCCGCAAGCAGCTTTTGAGAAAAGTCGCCTTTTGCCCTCACATGAATTGACAACCGATTATAATTAAGTGTAGTTTTTATAATTTGCGCCATTAGAAATGCTGTTGTTCAGCTTCTTTACAAAGGAAAACAATTATGCGAGCGGTTGTCCAGCGAGTTCATCAAGCATCTGTTTCCGTTGATGGGAATATCGTCGGCTCCATTAACCGGGGAATACTGCTTTTTCTCGGTATTCACAGGGATGACGATGACAAATCGCTGGCCTGGATGGTTAATAAGGTGCTGCATCTTCGTATTTTTGAAGACGATCAAAACAGGATGAATCGCTCCCTTGTTGATATTTGCGGAGAAATCCTTATTGTCTCGCAATTCACCCTGTACGGAGACTGCCGGAAAGGCAGACGCCCGGGTTTTTCAGAGGCGGCTCCTCCTGAAAAAGGCGTCATGATGTATGAACAATTTGTCGATGCCGTCACCGATCAGGGAATTACGGCTGCCACCGGTACCTTTCAGGCCATGATGGATGTTGCCCTGGTAAATGACGGTCCGGTAACACTGTTGCTCGATTCCGCTAAAACCTTTTAACCTGTTTTAATTAACCCATTATTTAAACAAAATATGACATTAACCAATCCTCCATCCAACCCGTCGTTTACCCTGCAGAAAAAGCAGCATATCGATGAAATCGGTTCGGATGTCTTTCTCTTTAAGCATGCTGTTCTGGGCTGTCGGGTGCTGGCAATTAAGAACCAGGACGCCAACAAAACCTTTGGTGTCGCTTTCAATACTATCCCGACAGATTCAACAGGTGTTGCCCATATCCTCGAGCACTCCGTTCTCATGGGCTCGCAAAAATATCCGATCAAGGATGTCTTTGGCGAATTAAACAAGGGGGGGCTGATGACCTTCCTCAACGCCATGACAGGCTCGGATATCACCTACTATCCCTTTGCCACCAGAAACCTGAAGGAGTATTTTAACCTGATGGATGTTTACTGTGACGTGGTCTTTCATCCCCTGCTTGATCGTACCACCTTTGAGCAGGAAGGCTGCCACTTTCACAGGGAAAACGATCAGGAGCCGGTCCGCTTTCAGGGAGTAGTCTACAACGAAATGAAAGGGGCCTTTTCCGACCCGACCCGACTGATCTTCCACCATATTTACAACGGACTCATGCCAGGCTCAACCTATGCCCATGAGTCCGGCGGCGACCCGAAGAATATCCCCGACCTCACCTATGAGCAATTCGTGGACTTTCACAAACGCCATTACCATCCGTCAAACGGACTGTTCTTCCTCTATGGCAACGCGCCGCTCGAAGAAGAGCTGGATTATCTTCAAACCCACTTTTTGAGCAGATACTCAACCGGATCCCCACCCTGCTCACCTGAGCTTGGCAGCGCTATTACTGATCCTCAACATATTACAGACTACTACTCGATTGACAACCATGAGACCAGCGATAAGACCTATCTGGCTGTCGGCACCAAAATCTGCAACGTCACCGATAGGGAACTGAACACCTCATTTAAGATCATTGCCAACATACTGTTCAACTCCGACGGCTCCAGGTTAAAGAACAGTATCGTCACAAGCGGCCTCTGCAAGGATTTCGGCGGTTTTTATGTCAGCTCATCCAGCCCCGAAACAATGATGGTCTGCTACCTTATCGGCAGCGAACCTGAAAAGAAAGAAGACTTCCTTTCTCTTTACACATCTGTACTGACAGAGATGGCCGACCAGGGCATCGATCAGGACCTTCTGCTTTCAGAGCTCAACAATTTCGAGTTCAGCCAACGGGAAGAGGCCAGCAAAGCTCAGCGGGGCCTGAACCTGATCCAAAAATCGATGTCGGCAATGAAATACAACGTCGATCCCTTTGATGTTTTGAAACAGGAGGAGCTGTTTGCGACCATTCGGGAAAAGGCCCTGAACAACCGCTACTTTGAACAGCTCATCCGGTCCTATCTGATCGACACTCCCCGGACTGTTGTCGTCACTCTGGTTCCTGACAGAAACAAACAGGAGCAGGAAAGAGAAGAAGAAGAGCAGCGGATCAGCGCCCATCTGGACTCCCTCGACGACAGCGGCAGAAAGAGGATCATTTCTCGAACCAGGGAACTGCTTGATCTGCAGATACGTCCAAACACTGCCCGACAACTTGAAAAACTGCCCCAGCTTGGCTTGAATGATCTCTCTTCTACAACTTTTCATGAGAGCAGCCCCGTAACCATGTTCAACCGCCAGGTTTTGATCAATGAGCTGCCCACCAACCGTATCAGTTATCTCGATATCGGTCTTGATTTCAGCTGTCTCCCTTACGAACTTCTTGTTTTCCTGAACCTGTTTGGCAACATCATGTGTGAAATCGGCACAAAGAAGATGGATTACATCCACTTTGCCAAGGAGATCGCTACCTGCACCGGTGGTCTTACCCACTCGTTGTCCGCCTATACTCATTTGAAGAAAAGGGACCAATTGCAGCCGATCTTCTGGCTGCATGTTAAATGTCTGCCGGAATATCTGGAACGGACAATTAACATTATGGCTGAGGTTTTCTCCGAGCTGTCGCTTGAGGATAGAACACGTATTCGGGAAATCGTCGGCCGTGAATACGCCTGGACCGAACACCATGTTCAGAGTGAAGGATATATGCTGCCCGCCACCAGGGTATTCTCTCATCTCAGCCGGGCCGGACGTTATAATGAGGCTGTGAATGGTGTTACCGCCTATCTCGCCCTCAAGGAATTATCCACCAATTACCAGCAGATGGAACAGGATTTCCTTGGCAAACTGCAGCGGATCGCCAAATTGCTCTTCAACGTAAACAACCTGCACCTCTGTATTACCGGGGAGGACGAAGAAATCTCCCGTTTTTCGCAACTGGGATCATCCCTTGTTGAAAGCCTGGATAAAAGTCCGGTTACCCATCAGGCCCTGCAAATGGAAAAACACGTTGATCATGAAGCATTTATCACTTCATCCGAAGTTGTTTTCGCTGTCCAGGGCGGCAATCTCTTCCCGGGCGGAGACGGGTATAATGGTCATTTTGAAGTAATGAAGAATTATCTCAACCGAGATTATCTGTGGAACACTGTCCGGCAGATGGGTGGAGCATACGGGTGTTTCATCCAGTTCAGCAGGTTTACCGGTAACCTTGCAATTATCAGTTACCGGGACCCTAATGTTCGCAAGACCTATGACGCCTACGAAAACATCCCGGCGATTATTGAACACCTTGAGCCCGGCCCAAAGGAGATGGAACAGCTTATTATTGGGACGTACGGCGGATTCGACCCCCATCAGAGTTCGGCTGCCAAAGGAGCAACTGCCAGAAATGAGTTTTTTGCCGGTGTCACACCTGCCGATAAGGCCCGGCGGCAGGAAGAAATCATCAGGACGACTGTTGATGACCTGAAACAATTCAGCGGGCCGTTCAGACGCCTCTTTGATGAGAGCTATCGAACCATCATCGGCAACCGGACGAAAATCGAACAGGATTCCGATTTGTTCAATACTTTAACAGAACTATAACAATGACAACCAACCGATTTGACACCAAAGCCGCCGACTGGGATAAAAAGAAGAAAAGGGTCCAGGTTGCGGCCGCCATTGCCGAAGCCATGGCCGGTTTTCCACTCACAACAGAAATGAAAGCCATGGAATACGGCTGCGGGACAGGGCTGGTTGGACTTACCCTTGCCCCACAGCTGCAATCTCTTCTCGCCGTTGACTCATCTTCCGGTATGATCAATGTGCTTACTGATAAAATCAGCGAGGAGCAGATATCCAATATTACACCGCTGCAGTGTGACCTTCAGACGGATACCATTGATGAGACATTTGACCTGATCTTTACATCCATGACCCTGCATCATGTTGAACAGTTGGACAGCTTGCTGGAAGAGTTTTTCAAACTGCTCAACCCTGGCGGACTACTGCTTATTGCTGATCTTGTTGACGAGGACGGTTCCTTTCATTCAGGCAACGATCATGGCGCCAAACACCATGGATTTGACCCGAATGATCTTGGTCGAAAACTTTCCAAAATCGGATTCACGGCTGTCGGCCATCGAACCGTCCATACCATTGAAAAACCCGGAAAGGACGGAGTATTGCAGAGCTTTCCGGTGTTTTTGATGAACTGTGATAAGCAGTGAAAAAGCATATTCTGTTTCGAGTAGTAAATCTTGTCGTTACAAGGAGTGTAACGACCAAGTAATCTCCAGAGATCGCCACAGTTGTTATGCGACTTCGCGACGGCGAAGCTTCGGATTGGTATAGCTTTTGTTTTCTGTGAAGATTCAAATAATACTGTATCCGGATGAACAATCTTTATAATCATTATGGGTCATGACTAGAACAGCAATCTAAAAAGTATGCTATAGTCTAGTTATGACTAGAAAAAATAAGTATGCAAATCGTTC